>CBIHPJ010000674.1:0-5076 GCA_966211295.1 uncultured Myxococcales bacterium
CGGCGCGCACGACAAGACGGGTCACTGCAGTCCCTGGCTCTACGATCGCTCTGTCCCGCTCATCTTCTTCGGCATGAACGTGAAGAAGGGCGAGGGCGGCACCACGGAGCCCATCAACGTCGCTCCCACGATGTCTCGCCTGTTGCTGATCCCCACACCCGCGGCCGCACAGGGCCGCTCGCTCGACGAAGTCTTCCGCTGAACCTGAAGGAGATCCCCCGCCATGTCGCTCGTCCTCGTGCTCTCACTCGCGCTCGCCCAAACCTCCCCCGGGGCGACCACGGAGCCTGCCGCTCCGCCTGCAGCATCGGGAGAGACCACGCCGCCTGCGACTGAAAGTGAGATGCCGAAGGCCGTCGCGGTGGTGGTGCCGCTCACGGTGACGGAGACGCCGTGGTGGCAGCGCGTGACGCTCAACGGCTTCGCGCGCGTGGGCATTTTCTACACGTTCCCTTTCCAGGATCAGCAGCTGGTGGGGAGCAACGGCGGCTTCCGCGTCGCTGACTTCCGCCTCGGGCTCGACTTCCACCCGATCGAGAAGCTCACCATCTACACCTCGATCGAGCTCGCCGCGCCGCTGGTGGACCCGGCGGATCCGACGAACGGCCGCCGCATCGTCGACGTGCGTGACGCGTACGTGCACTACGCCGCCACCAACTGGCTGCAGATTCGTGCCGGTCAGTTCCGCCCGCCGTACTACGCCGAGATGCTGCAGTCCGACGGCTCGGTCTCGTTCGTGAGCCGCTCCATTCTCGCCGGTGGCTTGAACCCGCCAGAGGGCTTCGGTCCGCGCTCGCCGCTCGCGCCCGATCGTCAGGTCGGTGTGCAGCTCTCCAGCGCGCGTCTTGGCAATGAGGCGATCGGCTTCAAGTACGCCATCGCGGTCACCAACGGCAACGGTCTCAACCACCTCTTCAACGACAACAACGGAGTCTCGCCCTTCGCGCGCGTCGAACTCGACGTCTTCCAGAAGGTCACGCTCGGCGTGAACGGCTACTACAACGCGCGCACCGACGGCGTGCGGCCGAACCAGCTCGTCACCAACCAGTTCGGTTACGGCGTCGATCTCTCCGCGGGCTTCAACGGCTTCAGCGCGCTCGCTGCGTTCCTGGGTAAGTCGTCGACGTACAGCTACGCCGGTCTTCCCTCGGACTCGTCGTTGGGCGTGCTCGGCCAGGTCCGCTATCTCCATGAGGACACGGGCCTCGAGGCCGCGGCGCGCTTCGCGTTCTACGAGCCGTCGAATGCCCAGACGGATGACCAGGTGATCGAAGTGGCCGCGATGGTCGGCTGGCGGCCCTTCAAGCTACCGTTCCGCGTCCTGGTTCAATACACGCACCGCAACGAAGAGACCGGGGCCAGCTACGCGAACGACAGCGTGGACGCCTTGCTCCACGCGGTCTGGTGACTCCGATGAATCGATATTTCCTCGCTGCGCTGGTCTTCATCAGCGCCTGCACGAAGACGGAAGCTCCGGCTCGTGCGTTTCAGATCAACAGTCGCACGGAGTTGATCGGCGGCGTTCGCGCGCTGGCTGACACCGACTCCGCTCCGAAGGACGCGACGGATCTGATCGGTGGCAAGCGCGCCTCGGGTGCCGACGGTGACTTCAAGCTCACCAACGGCCTCATTCACGCGATCATCCAGAACGTCGGCACCAGCCGCGGCTTCGGCAGCTTCGGTGGCTCGCTGATCGACATCGATCTCGTGCGCAGCGGCAACTCGAGCTCGAGCTCGGGCGTCGTCGGCAATGACTACTTCACCGAGATGTTCCCCGCGTTCTTCCTCACCGCGCTCGAGCCCGCGAAGGTCGAGGTGCTGAACGACGGCGCCGACGGCAAGGCCGCGATCATTCGCGTCTCGGGCCGCAGCGGCGCGTTCATCTCGCTGGTGAATGCGTTCACCGAGGTCGTCGACCCCAAGGAGCCGCTCGACTTCACGACCGACTACGTGCTCGAGCCCGGCAAGCAGTACTTGAAGATCGTCGTCACCGTGACGAACAACTCCAACCGCGACGCCGCGTGGGGCCTCAACGTGCCCTTCGGTTTCGTCACACTGCTCGGAGAAGGACAGCGTCTCTTCGTTCCCGGCGAGGCCGGCTTCGACATGCGCTTCCACCTGGAGGACGTCTACAAGCGTCCTGCCTCGCTCGACGCGCTCCCCGGTGAAGTGACCTCGATGTGGGCCACCGAAGGCTCCGGCGTGAGCTACGCGTTCGTCGCGGGCCAGAACAGCGCGGGCAGCTACCTGCTCAGCGACAAGGCGGCGCCGTTCTACCCGACGGCGAACAAGGACTCGATCCTCATCCCCATCGCGTCGTCGAGCTTCCTCGGCACGTACTTCGCGAAGGCGCCGCAGAACCTGCCGAAGCCGGTGACCATGGCGGACGGATCCAAGCGCGTCGCGAGCTACAGCTACACCGCGTTCCTCGCGGTCGGCTCGGGTGACGTCGCGAGCGTGCAGAAGGTCGTCTACGACATGCGAGACGTGAACATTCGCGACAACGGCAAGGAGTTCGTCGTGCGCGAGAAGATCCCCTACGGAACGATCTCGGGCCGCGTGCGCGAGGAGAAGACCAACGTTCCGCTCGAGGGCATCTCCGTCGTGCTCAAGGACGAGAAGGGCAACTACGTGACGCAGGCCACCACGCAGAAGGGCGGCGTGTGGACCGCTCCGGTGGCCGCGGGAAAGTACACCGGCTTCGCGCTCGATCGCGTGCGCACGGTGGCGAAGAGCGCGACCGAGGTGGAGGTCACCGAAGGTGGAACGGCCTTCATGAACTTCGATCTGCAGCAGCCCGGAGACTTGAGCGTGGTGGTCACCAACGAGCGCGGCGAAGTGATGCCCGCGAAGATCTCGGTGGAAGGCGTGTACGAGAACGAAGACGGAGCGGTGCCTCCGCGCGACTTCCTCTACGACTTGAAGATCGGCGAGCGCATGCGCGCGTCGGATCTGATCGACGACGCCGCTGATCCGAACAGCCGCCGCTACCTCGAGAAATTTTTCTACACGAATGGCGCGGGCGGCCGGCAGATCAAGCCGGGCAAGTACTCGGTCTATGCCTCTCGCGGCATCGAGTACGACGTGCAGAAGCAGGAAGTGGAGATCGTGTCGGGCAAGACCACGCAGCTGGGCTTCAAGCTCACCAAGGTGGTCGACACTCCGGGGTGGATCAGCGCCGACTTCCACGTGCACTCGATCAAGTCGGTCGACAGCGAGATGACGCTCGATCAGCGCGTGACCAGCTACGCGGTCGAGGGCGTCGATCTCGTGGTCTCCACGGATCACAACTACGTCGCGGACTATGCGCCCACCATCGAGTCGCTCGGCTTGAACGATTGGCTGGCGAGCTCCGTGGGCCTCGAGCTCACCACGCTCGAGATGGGTCACTTCAACGGCTTCCCGCTCGCGCTGCAGCCAGGTCCGGTGCAGCACGGCAGCTTCCGTTGGTTCTTCCGTCCGCCGGGTGAGCTCTTCGCTCAGCTGCGCGCGCTCGGGTCGGATCCGCAGAAGACGGTGGTGCAGGTGAACCACCCGCGCGACACGATCCTCGGCTACTTCAACGCGTTCAACATCTCGTCGTACACGGGCGAGCCGCTGCCGGCGTACTCGGCGGTCTCGGTGGACGCGAAGAACCTGCCCGATGGCGGCATGTCTCCGTACAACCCCGCGAACTTCTCGCGCGACTTCGACGCGATGGAGGTCTTCAACGGCAAGCGCATGGACATCATGTTCCCGTACCGCATTCCCGCGGTGCCTCCGCCGGGTCCGGAGCCGTCGCTTCCGCGCTGCCCGCCGGGGGGGCCGACCGACACCGAGTGTCTGCCCGCCGTGGGCGAGATCTTGAACGAGGTCGTGAAGATGGAAGACGGTGGCTTCGAGCTGCAGGCGAAGCAGCCGGGCGCGATGGACGACTGGATGATCATGTTGTCGCGCGGCCGCAAGATCACCGCGACGGGTAACTCCGACTCGCACGGCGAGAAGTCGGAGGCCGGTCTGCCGCGCACCTACGTGCAGGTCGGTGATTCGGCGAACGGGACCATGCGTGGGCTCGATGAGGGCGCGGTGTTCGACAGCGTGCACGCGGGCAAGGTGATGGTGACCAACGGTCCGATTCTCGAGGTGACGGTGAATGGCCAGGGCATCGGCAGCACGGTCGTCGCGAGTGACGGCGTGGTCGATGTGCACATCGTGGTGCGCGCCGCTCCGTGGATGGATGTGAAGCGCGTGACGGTGAAGCGGGGCGGGAAGGACAAGAGACTGCCCGACACGCTCGAGGTGATCCCGGTGCCCGATACGCGCGATGTGCTGCGCATCGATGTGACCAAGCAGTACACCGGCATTCCTGACGGCTCGTTCATCGTGGTCGATGCGGCGGGTGACGAGTCGATGTGGCCGGTGCACACCGCGTACGAAGTGCCCTCGCTCGAGATCAGCGACGCCGTCGGAGTGATCGGCTCGTCGTTCGGCTTCTCGTCGACGTTCGGCAAGTACAAGCCGACGCAGCGGCAGATCGTGACTCCATATGGCTTTACGAATCCGATCTGGGTCGATCGCACGTTGAAGCAGCCTCTCAAGGTGCCGAAGAAGGTGCTGCCGGTGGGCAATGACGTGCCGTTCACTCCGAGGGTGATGCCGGACGTGCGGAAGCTCTTCTATGGGTTCCACAGCGACCCGGAATAGCTCCCTCTCCCTGCGGAGCGGGGAGAGGGCCAGGGAGAGGGGCGCGCTTGCAGTCGCGCTCCTCATCTCCACCACGGCCCTGGCTCACCCGACGGGCTTCCACAAAAAACTCACCGTCACGCTCACCAAGAAGAGCGTGTCGGCGCTGGTGGTGATGGACGTCGACTCAGGCGATCGCTGTCTGCTCTTGCGGGAAGCGGTCGACTCGAATCGCGACGGACTGCTCACAGGCGAAGAGGTGACGAAGCTGAAAGAGCGCCTCGTGAAGATGGCGACGTCGCCGCTGAAGTTCTCGATCTCGGGCGCGCCGATATCGCTCACCATCAAGGACGCGAAGGTCTCCCTGCGTGACGACAAGCGAGCGAACGATGCGCCGCTCTCGGTCGCGGTGTT
>CBIHPJ010000675.1:0-5074 GCA_966211295.1 uncultured Myxococcales bacterium
AGCAGCCCGAAGTCCCGATGGCCGAGGTGATGGCGATGTCCGAGGCCGATCGCAAAGCGCTCACGCTGCGTGTCGAGGAAGAGAACGAAGGCAGCAACTACCAGACCGATGAAGAGGCCACGCTCGGTGTGGTGCACAACGTTCGCACCGGCGCCGAAGAGAAGTACCTCGTCGCCGTGAAGGCGCTCACTCCGCAAGCGAAGGACGTGCTCAAGAACAAGTTCGCGAAGCTCCCCGACGGAGCTGCGTGGGAGGCTTGGAAGAAGGTGAACAATCCGACCGCCACGAAGGGACTCGAAGGACCGGGCGGCTCGAAGGCGAGCGTGCTCGTCGCCGGCAAGCCCACGCTCAAGTGGTCCGCGGAGGACGAGGTGACCGTGCAGTACGTGGTCACCCTCGGGACCGATAAGTCGGCGATCTCCACCACGGATCAGATGGAAGCGATGTTCACTCCCAATCGCTCGGTCGAGGTGATGTGGGGCACCAGCGGAAAGCGCGCGCTCTTCATCGTCACCACTGCCGAGGCGCGCACCATGCGCGGCCCTGTGGGACCGAGCACGCAGTTCGTGATCGTCGCTGCTCCGCCGCGCGTGGAGGTGCTCGCGACTTCGCGTCTCAAGGCCGAGGCTGAGCGGATCGCCGGCGTGGTGGAGAAGACCGGCTTCGCGGTCACGCTCGTCGGCCCCGCGCAGAAGGAACGTCCCGCCACCGTGATCTACGCAGACGCCGCGCATCAGGAGATGGCGCAGAAGCTCGCCGCCGCGATTCCGGGAGCGAGCGTCGACAAGCTGAGCTGGAAGGCGAACAGCGAGCTCGTCGTCGCCGTGGGAGCGCCCGCGAAGTGACCGCAGCACTGCTCCTCGTGCTGCTGAGCGCTGGGGAATGCGCTCAGTGCCACCAGAGCGTGGCGGCGAACTTCGCGCAGTCGAGGCATGCGCAGGCGCGCACCTTGCCGGTGTTCGTGCTCTCGTTTCAGCACGCGCGCACTCCGTGGTGTCTGAGCTGTCATCAACCTGAAGGACGCGGCGAAGGACACACGTGCGAGACGTGCCATCGCGATCCAGAAGGGGTGAAGAACACGCGCTCGACCGCGGCGGGAGCGAAGGCGCATCCGGTGAAGGTCGACCCGACATTCTCAGCGAGTGCCTGCGCGCGCTGTCATGAGTTCACCTCGCCGCTGCCCGGGCATCTGAATCCCGTGGTGCTCTCGAACGAGCCACTGCAGTCGACCTCTTCGGAGCAGCGTGGCGCGATGCCTGGGGCGACGTGCGTGACTTGTCACGATCCGCATCGGGCTCCCGGTGCGCATGACGCCACGATGCTCGGGCGCGCGATCTCGGTGAAGGCGAAGGCCGCGGATGGCGGCGTGGAGTTTGAGGTGCAGGTCGGGAAGACGGGACATCGGTTCCCGACGGGAGATCCGTTTCGGCGATTGGTGCTCACGACCTGCGAGGACAAGGAGTGCACTGAGACGATCTCCCGACGCAGCTTCAGCCGGAGCATGGGTTTGAGCCGTGACGGTGGTGTGTGGACCACTTTGCGCGACTCCACTCTCGCTTCGGGGGAGCGGAAGCTGGTCCATCTTCAAAGCGGGCGGTTCTGGAGCGCTCGCTACTTCTTCGGCGATCCCCAGTTCGAGCGAGAGCTCCCGCCAGAAGAGGTGTTCGTCGAGGTGGCGAGCGGAATGATCGAGTAGCGCTCGCCCCTCACCCGGCCCTTCGGACCGACCTCTCCCCGCTGGCGCAGGGAGAGGTTAGAGAGGGAGCATGAACGACATCTTCGCCGCGTCCGCACTCGAGCAGGCCTCGCTGATTCGCAAGCGGTCGATCTCGAGTGAAGAATTGGTGCGCGCGTATCTCGATCGCATCGAGACCCTCGAGCCGAAGATCAACGCGTTCGTCTCCACCTTTAAACGCAGCTCGATCCTCGGCGAGGCGCGCAAGAAGGACGAGGCGGTGAAGCGCGGCGACGATCTCCCCGCGTTCCACGGCGTGCCCACCGGCATCAAGGATCTGCACCTCGTGCGCTGGACGCGCGCCGGAATGGGATCGCGCGGAAGCATGCCGCTCATCTCCCCCATCGACGACGAGCTCACCTCGTCCGTCCGCCGCGGCGGCTTCGTGATCGTCGGCAAGACCACCACCTCGGAGATCGGCGCGATGCCCGTCACCGAACCGGACACGCACGCGCCCACGCGCAATCCGTGGAACACCGCGCACAGCTCCGGTGGCTCGAGCGGCGGTGCAGCGGCGGCGGTGGCGGCGCGCATGCTCCCGATCGCGCCCGGCTCGGATGGTGGCGGCTCGATTCGTGGGCCCTCGTCGTTCTGTCACCTCTTCGGCCTCAAGCCCTCGCGCGGCCGCGTGCCCAACGCGTATCGCCGCGACGATCAGGAAATCCTCTACACCAGCGGACCCATCGCGCGGTCGGTGGAGGATGCCGCCGCATTGCTCGACGTGTTGGCCGGCTTCGACGTCGGCCGGCCCCACTGGGCGCCCGTGCCTGAGCGGAGCTACCGGCAGTCGCTGAAGGTCGCTCCGCCGAAGCGGCTCAAGATTCGCGTGGGCACCAATGCTCCGCTTGGCAGCACGGATCCGGAGATCGTCGCCGCGGTCGAGCGCGCGGCGAAGGTGCTCGCCGAGCTCGGACACGACGTGGACACCGCGGTGCTGCCCACCTGCACGCTCGAGGAGTTCCTTCCGATCTGGCAGGCGCTCGTCGCCGACGTGCCCATGATGCGGTGGTCGCTCGCGCAGCCGATCACGCAGTGGCTGGTGGAAGGCGCGAAGGGCCTGCGTCCGGGGCTCGCGCGCGAAAGAAGGAGAGAGCTCGAGGCGCGCTTCCTCGCGGTGTTCGATCAGGCGGATCTCTGGGTCACGCCGACGACGCCGATCTCCGCTCCGCTCGTGGGCGCGTTCGCGAATCGTCCGCCGGCAGAGGCCTTCACCGATGCGGCGCGCATTGGTGGCTTCACCGCGGCGTTCAACGTCACCGGCCAGCCCGCGTCGAACGTGCCGCTCGGTCTCGACAGCAAGGGCATGCCCATGGGCCTGCAGCTCGCGGGGCGGAAATTCGAAGACGACGTGGTGCTCGCTGTCTCGCGTCAGCTCGAAGTCGCGATGCCCTGGCACACGCGCACTGCGCCGATTGAGTAAGAGGCTCGCATGAGCGGCAAAGCCAAAGTCTCCGAGCTGATCACGATCGCGACCGAGGTCGACAAGGAGCTCGAGCGCTTCGAAGAGAGCACCGCGAGCTTCCAGAAGCAGGGGCTCAACTCAGAGAAGAATCTCGAGAAGGCGCGCAAGGCACTCGAGGAGCTCGCTGACGGTGAGCAACGCGTCATCTCCAGGGTGCAGGAGCTGGTGAAGTTGCTCGGGGGCGTGCGCGATCGGCAGATGGCCCAGGTCGAGCTGATTCGTGCTCGCGCGGAGGAGTTGAAGGCGCGTGTGCTCGTGTTCCATTCGCTCGAGGAAGAGCTGAAGGGCCTCGGAACTTCAGCTTCGTCGCTCAGTGAGAAGTTGAGAGCGGAGAGTGACCTCGGTGATCTCGATGGTGAGATTGGTGAGCTTGCGGAGAAGGCGAAGGCGCTCGCTGAGCGGGCGAGCACCGAGCAGTTCGATGATCTGGCGCGAGTGGCGGATGGACTGCGTCAGCAGATTTTGTCGGTGCGCCAGAAGTTGAAGAAGGTGGCGAAGCCGACTGCTTCGGCTTGATGAACCCTCACCCCGACCCTCTCCCGAAGGGAGAGGGAGCTAAGGCGTGAAGGATTTCGTTCGCATCGCTCGGCGGATCAACACCGCGACGCACGCGAGCAGCACCGCCGGCAGCAGGTGGAAGAACACGATGTGAAACACCGTGCCGTTCGAGCAATGCAGGTGCAGCGCGAGCGCGCCACCTGACGCCGCGGCGAGCGCGCCCACGAAGATCTGTGACGGCCCGGCAGCGAAGCGCGTCGAGAGGATCAACAGCACGCTCACCGGAATCAGCGCGATCGCACACTCGATGAACATGCAGTTCATCTGAGCGAAGAAGCCCGAGTTCGGATCGAAGCCCGAAGCGCCGAACACCGCGAGCAGCGACGCGAGCACGAAGCCGCCGCCCACCAGCCAACGCGAGATCGACGGCCCCGGCCGCAGCCACAGCACCGAACCCACCGACATCATCAACAGCCACAGCACCGCGATCACCGACCGCATGGTCATCGAGTTGTGCTGCAGGTCGGACCACGTCATCGCCGCCGAAGCGCCCACGCCCATCACCAGGTTCAGAATCAGCAGCGGCGCCGCATCCATCCACCACGGGCGCGACTTTGGGTGCTTCTCCAGCTCCGCACGCGCGGCATTCGCGAGTGCTTGCACGTCGACTTCAGGCTTCCCGCCCAGCACTTCATCGAGCTGCTCTTCAGGGGTCTTCATGACGACCACACCCCTTTCAGGAGCTCGCGCAGCCGCTCGTAGCCGCGAAACGCGCGCACCTTCACCGCGGACTCAGTCACTCCCGCCATCTCGGCGATCTCCGCGAACGAGAGTCCTTCGTAGCGGTTCAAGATGATCGCCTCGCGCTGCGCCTCGGGCAGCTGCTGGAGCGCGTTCTTCACGGCCTTCTCCAGGCCGGGATCGCGCTGCACTCCGGCCTCGGCTTCGCCTTCAGGCAGCTTGCCGTCGGAAGAGACCGACTCGAACTTGGTGCGCCGTCGCCAATCGCGCGCCGCGTTCGTCGCGATCGCGTAGAGCCAGGGCTTCACCTTCGCGCCCTTCTGAAAACGGCCGCGGCCCTTCACCATCGAGACGAACGTCGTCTGGGTGAGATCGTCTGCGATGGCCGCGGAGCCGCTCATGCGTTGCAGGTAACGACGCAGATTGCTCGCATGCCGAGAGAAGAGGAGGTCGAAGGCGCGGGCGTCTCCTGCCACGAAGCGCTCCATCAGTTCCTCGTCAGTCGGCTCGCTCGTCACGGGACGCCGCGGACCCTAGCTGAGAAACAGTGGCAACCATGCCTTCAGCGAACCAACTTTGCAGGGCTTCGAACGCGGCCACTCCGCCGTCGTCGAGATCTTCGAACGGCGCGAGGAGCT
>CBIHPJ010000676.1:0-5069 GCA_966211295.1 uncultured Myxococcales bacterium
TCGCGGGCGAACTTTCGAGCGGTGTCCTGCAGCGCCTTTTCGTCGTCTGAGAGACCGAAGTGCATGCCTTCGGCTCTACTTCAGAAGTCGCGGGCCGGCACGTCCCGCTGGAATCGCGACTGGCCCTCAAGGGGGCCCGATGATCGGGTTATCAGCGAAGACCTTGATGTAAACCCTCGGTGGCAAGACCGAGTAGTCGTAAGCTGTCGCATTTGACTTTCGATAGATCACGTTCGGAGTGCCGTTCACGGGCACTTCCACGACTGTCGAGTTCAAGGCATCCAAGAACGTCATCTTTCCGTCGGACTCCAAGGCTCCGCCGCAGAACGTCGGATAGGAGCCCAGGTTGGTCATTGTCCCGTCGAGGGCCACGCGAAACAGATCACAGTGGGGGTCAGTAACGGGTGGACGCAGGATCGTGATCAGGAAGCCCCCTGGGACAGCACGCCGGGGCCCAAACTGGCCCAGATCCATCGACAATGGGTGCATGGCTCCGTCCGACGTGATGACGGCATCCGTCGTGAGCACAGCGTCTTGCTCCCCAATGGCGAGCGGGACCTGACTGCGCGGAATCGTCGTTGGGAGCCCATCGAGGAAGAAGAAGGCAGCATCTTTGTCCTGACAAGAGTGGAGCACGCGGCCAGATGGAGAAACCAAGAACGTCTGGTCGACACCGCAGTCGGCATGAAGCGTGTCATCAAGAACCTTGTCAGGACTGGGAAGGACGGCCGACCCGTTCACGCGATCCCAGCTGTCAGCGCGAAATACTCGCAAGCCCGCGCGCCCATCAATGACGTAAAAGAGGGTCGAGCCGCTCCGCTGGAACGACTTTGCTGCACAGGGGAACGCGACAACGACATCGGTCGGCTGTCGTGGATCGGCCAACGCAGACCAGGCGCAAAAGCCTTCGTTGAGGGTGCCGAGAAGCAAGGGTCTGGGGGAAGCCAACAGACCTCCAGGCACCACGCCGCCTCCCCCCCCGCTCCCACCGGCAGCACCGCCACCTGCTCCGCCACCGTCGGTACCAAAGACGCCTCCGCCCGCTCCGCCTCCTGCGCCGGTGGTGCCGCCAGAGTTGAGTCGAGCTTCGGCTGAGGTCTTCACGCCGTCAGAGGTCCACTCCCCGACCACTCGCACCGAATTAGCGCACTCGGGCTCCGTGGTCGGATCACAGATCAGCTCAGCAGTCGCCGAGCCGAACGCATCGAGCTGCACCTCGGCCGGAGTGGTGAGTGAGCCGCGCGCGCTCGTGATCTTCACGGTGCCCGAGCCGACCCTGCCGTCACCCGCAGTCCCCACGACGCGCACCTTCACCGGCGTCCCGTTGGTCACAGTCTTCGGAGTGAGCGTGAGCTCGAGAGCGGGTTCTCCCTTCGGAGGAGGGCATGCGGCCAACATCGCTCCGAACACACCCACCACCACCTGCGCCGTCACTCTCACGTGTTCCCCCTGAGGAAGGTTGACCCCACTCGATCCGGCACGAATACTACCCGCTCTTCGCCTGGCCATCGCAAAGGGTCTCCATGTTCACTTCGAAGCGTCTGTTCGCCGGCCTGCTGATCGCCGGTCTCTCTGCTTGTCCCCCTGAGAAGGTGCCAGCGGAGCTCACCCTGTCGGCGAGCCCGCGCACGATCGATGGCGCGATGCAGGCATCGACGATCAAAGTGACCGGCATCGACGACAACGGGAAGCCGGGGACCGGCACCGTGCGCGTCACCTCAGTGGCGGGTTCGCTGAAAGACGGCGCAGAGGTCGCGCTGCTCGCGGGCGAAGGCACCGTCGACTTCACCTGCAACCGCGCGATGGACCCGGCGTGCATGAACTCGGTGCGCCTCACCGCGGAGTGGGTGGTCAGTGGCGAACTCGTCACCGCGAACATCAACGTCACCATCGCGCCTGCGCCGCCGCCGGATGCCGGCACGGCCTCCATCTCCCTCACAGCCACGCCCGCGCGTTTTGAGGTCGGCTCGGGCGCCACCTCCACCATCGTCGCGACCTACATCGCAGACACGGTGCCGGGAGCGAACGCAGCGGTGATGCTCGCCACCAACCTCGGAACCCTGCTCGCGATCGACGGCGGCACCTTCGCCAACGGTCCGTCGGACTCGATGGGCCAGGTCCACGCGCTCCTCATCGACAACGGCTCTCCAGGCGTCGCGACCATCACCGCCACTGCACCTCGCGCCACGCCGGCGACGGCCACGGTGACCTTCGACGCGCGGGATGCCGGACCGCCGGTCGACGGCGGCTACTCGGTCACCCTCACCGCCGACAAGAATCAGATCATCGCTGGCGTCGGCGACGCGACCATCCTCACCGCGACGCTGCAGTCGGTGAGCAACACGAACGACATTCCAGTGACCTTCACCACCACCGTCGGTCGACTCGGCCCCGTCGGCGGTTCCGGTATCGCAACCAGCTACATGGCCAACACCGACGGGGGTTTCGTGCAAGCGCAGCTCCTCGCGGGCTCAACCGACGTCGGCCAGGCTGTGGTCACCGCCCAGCTCGGTGGGGGCGTCCGGTCGAACAACGTCACGGTGAACATCGTGAACGTGAGCCAGATCAGCTTCATTTCCACCGAGTGTCCTCAGACCGTCATGAACTGCAATTTGATGGGCCTGCAGGGCTCAGGCTTCAATGAGACCGCGCTGGTGAAGTTCAAGGTCACCGACGGCACCGGAGCCGGAGTCAGGGGCGTCGCCGTCAACTTCGCGCTCGTCGGCGCGCCCACCGGGACCTCCGTCGATCCGATGGGCACCACGAATGCGATGGGTGAAGTTCGCGCCAACGTCCGCGCGGGCCGCACCATCGGCACTTTCACCGTCACCGCGACCGCCCTCGGCATGTTCAGCGTGACGAGCCCCACCATCGGCGTGCGCGGAGCGAAGCCGAGCAACCGTGGCTTCCTGCTCCGCTGCGACAGGGTGAACATTCCCGTCTACGCGAGCAGCACACCGCCACTGCCGCTGATGGTGAATTGCCAGGTGGGCTTGAGCGATCGCTACGGAAACCCCATCGGCACCGGCACCCAGGTGCGCCTCAACTCCGAAGCCGGCCAGGTGCCGAACAACGTCGCGACCACGCCCTTCATGCCCGGCGTCGCCAATGAGGGCTTCGGTTCCTTCAGCTTCAATACGGCCTTGAACTTCCCTGCGCTCGACGTGCCTCCACTGACCGCGGACGCCACTCAGTACCCGGTGCCTCTGGTGCCGGAGCCGAGCGTGCCCGGGACGATCGTTCGAAACCCGCGCGACGGCCTGGTCAGCGTCATCGCGTACCTGCAGGGCGAAGAAGACTTCAAGGACGACAACGCCAACGGCACCCGCGACGCCACTGAGCAGTTCATCGACCAGGGAGAACCCTTCGTCGATTCGAATGACAACAACCAGTGGGACACCGGCGAGACCTTCGTCGACACCCCTCCGCCAGACGGCGGAATGCCCAACGGCATGTGGGACGGACCCAACGGAACCTGGGACTCGAACGCTCAGATCTGGACGGAGTACCGGCTGCTGTACACGGGCCCCACCGTCAGCTCGAACTGTGTGCTCACCACTGCGTCAACGCGCACCCCGAGCGGATTCGGCACCGTCGTCGCCAACGGCATCAAGGTGCTCAATGGATTCACGCCTGACTTGCACCTGAACCGGGTCGAGGGAGGTTCCGGGGTGGCGGCTCGCTTCCAGCCGCAGATCCGTGGCACCGCCATGGTGGTGAACAGCAGGGCCGGTCTCGATGGATACGGGTTCGGCTACCAACGAATCCTCGTGAACCCGGCGGGCACCGGGCCCTGCGCGACGACGGAGCCCGTCTGTCGGTGGAAGGTGCTCTTCGGGGACTGGGGCGAGGGCGCTGTCGCTGACGTGCAGCTCACGGGCGGCAATCCTCCGGCGATGCCCGCCACTCAGACGGCAATCATCGAGACCAACGTCCGCGGCATCCTCGGCGGGTGTGGCTCGACCGGAACGGTGGAATAGGGCCTCGCAATCCGTTGTGACCTGAGCGCCGTGCGGAGTACACGCACGGCGCCATGGCTCGTTCCCGGCGCACCAAGCCTGTCGTCGTTCGCAGCTCGCCCAAAGCCTCGCTGGCCTATGCGCGGCAAGTACTGACCCAGGAGGCACAGGCGATCGCCTCGTTGGGTGAGCGCCTCGGCCACGACTTCCTCCTCGCCCTCGACGCGCTCGATCGCACCAAGGGCCGCGTGGTCTGCACCGGCATGGGCAAGCCGGGCTTCATCGCGCAGAAGCTCTCGGCCACCCTCGCCTCCACGGGCATTCCTTCGGTGTACCTCCACCCCGCCGAAGCCGCGCACGGAGATCTGGGCCGCGTGGCGAAGGGTGACGTGGTGGTCGCGCTCAGCAACTCAGGCGCGAGCGAAGAAGTGGTGCGACTCCTCGTTCCCTTGAAGCGGCTGGGGGTGCTCGTGATCGCGCTCACTGCCGACGTGAATTCACCGCTCGGCCGCGGCGCGGATCTCGTGGTGAGCCTGGGAGAGATCGACGAGGCGTGCCCGATGGGCCTGGTGCCCACCGCCTCTTCGGCTGCACTCCACGCGGTGTGTGACGCGCTCGCGATGACGTTGGCCTGGCGCCGCGAGTTTACCGAGTCGGAGTACGCGCTCTACCACCCGGGCGGGAAGCTCGGCCGCAGCGTGATGAAGGTGCGCGAGGTGATGCGCACCGGCGAATCGAACCCGCTCATTCGCGACAACGCCAAGCTGCAGCAAGTGATCGTGGTGATGACCCGCACCCGCGGGCGTCCCGGCGCGGCCAACGTGATCGACGCGAAGGGCAAGCTGGTCGGCATCTTCACCGACGGAGATCTCCGCCGCCTCGCCGAGCGTCAGGAGCTCGATCTCAATCGCCGCATCTCGGACGTGATGATCAAGCGCCCGCGCTGCATCGGGCCGGACGAGCTCGTGTTCGCGGCGACCGCGATCATGCGCGAGCTGAAGGTGGACCAGTTGCCTGTGGTTGATGCGGAGGGACGCGCGGTCGGACTCCTGGATGTGCAGGACGTGTTGGCGGCGCGGCTCGTCTGACGCGAAGTACGCCCCTCTCCCC
>CBIHPJ010000677.1:0-5063 GCA_966211295.1 uncultured Myxococcales bacterium
CCAGGGTGACTCCACTGTCCGCGAGCTCGATGGCCTGGCCGTTCACCGCCGAGCCGTCGTCGAAGGCAAAGGCAGGGTTGATCGGATGCGCGCAGGAGCGAACGGGCTTCGCGAATTTCTGAACGTCGGGACTGTTCGTGTCGAAGAGCCACCCGCCATCACGAATGAAGAACTCCACGCTGCAGAGACGCTCCACGCCTCCATCGACGACGACGGTGGCGTCGAAGCCCGTGAGCGAGCGCAGGTAGACGCCGTCAGGAGTGAGCGCGCGAAACGCCCCTGGGTTGTTCAGACTGAGACGATCGCCGCGCACGTCGACGAACTCGGTGAAGCCGCGGCTCGCGATCGTGTTTCTCGGCTGGAGGTGATGAGCGGAGTCGAGCCATCCAGCGACCGCGCGGATACACACCGGCTTTTGTGCATCGGTGATGCCTGGGAAGAACTCGGGAAGCGAAGAGCCTCCATCACGTTGGAGCAGCTCGGGATCGCCCCAGCAACGCAGCTTCCCCGAGCGTGTGGAGGCGCACGCGTAGGTCCGGCTGCCCCCCACGGTGGTGGTGCACACGCCGGTGTACTTGCAGTCGTCGGGGGCGTTGGCCGTGGGGCGTTGAGCGCAGGTGCCATTCAAGCAAAGCCTCGCGACGGCACAGGTCGGCTCTCCGCAGAGCGTGCCGTCTTCGACGTTCTGATACTCGAAGCCCCGCTGCGGATCGCACACGGCGACTTCGCAGGCATTCCTCGTCGGCGCGCTCGCAGGCACGTGAATGCAGCCACCATCAGCGCCGCAGCCATCGATGGTGCAGAGATTCTGATCGTCGCAGCTGCTCGTCGCGGTGCCCACGCAGCTGCCCTGGAGACAGGTGCCCGCGCCGCTGAGACACGCGGCCTGACAAGACGCTCCGTCATCGAGCGCGGTGTCCGCGCAGCTTCGTGACGTGAGATCGAAGACGGAAGTACGGCACGTGGACGCCACACATCGAGGGAGGCCAACGCCCCCAAGTACGAGCGTGAATCCTTCGAGTGCTATCCGCGCTTCACCTTCGCGAGTCGGAGTGAAGGTGAAGGAGACGTCGCGCGCTTCGCCGCCTTCGAGCGTGAGCTCGTGCTCGCTGCTGGTGAATTGATCCGAGACCTCGATGGTCACGGAGAGCGCCGCGCGCCCCGCATTCGAGAAGGTCACCGGCAGCGAGTGGCTCGCACCGATCGCGATGGGACCGAAGTCGACCTCGGCGGGAGCGACTCTCAGTTCCGAGGTCGTGGGCAGCGTGGTCGGCGGCTCGCATCGACATCCCGCCACCAACACCATGAGCAACAGCGCTGGACGCATCACGGCCTTCACCTTCCGCGTCTTGCCGCCGTCATCCATTCCGCGCAGCCTACCGCGAGCTCTCGCCGGCCAGCAGCGCGGGGTTCTTCCGCACGATCCCCGCGTTCAACGAGCCGGCATAGGAGCCAAACGGTCGCACTCAGTCCAGGCTGATCTCGTACGTGACGTCGTGCACGCCGGGCTTCACGTCGACGATCTGCACGCTGCCCTGACTCCCGAGGAGCGAGATCACTTCCTGCAGCACGCCTTGCCGATACTCCGCGATCAGCATCGAGTCCCCGGGCACGCGCGGGAGAAACTTCGGCGGGATGAAGGTGCGAATGCGCACCGTCTTGGGGCCCGCGTCGGTGATCTCAGTCTCGATGTAGTTCGCAGCGGTGCGGAAGTTTCGCCCCATGCGCATCAGCGTGCGCTTGGTGCCGAACACTTTTCCCGCCGTGAGCGCCGCGAAGCCCATCGGCGTCTCGACGAAGCCGCGCATGAACATGCGGCCGAGGTGCTGATGCCGATCGTCCTCGGGAACTTCGCTGCCGAGCCACTTCGCGAGAATGCGAATGACCTGGAGCCAGGACGAGAGGCTGTAGGCGACCTGGACCTTGTCGAAGTCGACGCCGATCGCCTTGAGCTCATCGCGCAGCTCCGGCGTGAACTTCTTTCCGAGCGCTCTTCGCATGCCTTCGACGGCGCTCCCGAAGACGACAGGCTCGGCCGAAGGATCCATCGGTGCTGACATCGAGGGGCGAAGCTAGCTCAGGGCGGCCGAATGCACTTGGCCGTTGAGGCGCCCGAGTGGGCACAGACCCAGCCCGCGGGGCAGCAGGTGTCCATGCAGCGCGAGTGGTCGATTACGCCAAGGCGAGGAACGACTCGAGCAAGCGCGTCACTTCCGCCATCTGCCCCGCATCACCGAGCTTCACCGCGATCCGTCCCTGCGTGAGGAGCGCCTGCACCTGCCCCACCACCGCGTTCGCTTCCGGACTCGGATTCTCCGCCGCGCTGGTCTCGAGAATGCGCACCAGCCGCTCTGCTTTGTCGAGCACGCGGGGGAAGGCTTTCAGCACCTGATCCTTGTTCTTCTCCGCTTCCTGGTTCGCGTACTCGGCCTGCTCCTGCGCGAGCTTGTCGAGCTCTTGCGGCGCGAGCGTGGTGCGCGCGTCGATGCGAATCGCTTCGGCGATGCCAGTCGTGGTGTCGACCGCGCGCACCGAGAGCGTGCCTTCATTCGAGAGCTCGAAGGTCACTTCGATCGGCACGTCGCTACGCCGCTCGACCGTGAGATCGCCGAGCACCACTTCACCGAGCTTGGTGCACTCGTCGGCCCACTCACTCTCGCCCTGAAACACCGGGATGCGCGCCGTGGTCTGGCCCGCGCGGTTGGGAAGGAAGAGCTCGCGCGCGCTCGAGGGAACCGGCGTGTTTCGAGGGATCAACTTGCGCACCGTGCCACCCAACACGCCCACCGAGAGCGAGTGCGTGGCGACGTCGATGAGCGTCGTCTCTCCCGCGCGATTGGCGAGCTCCGCGGCGTGCACGGCCGCTCCGAGGGCGACGGCTTCGTCGGGGTTCAAACCAGACACGGCAGGACGGCCGAAGAACTGCTGCACCAGCTTGCGCACCAGGGGCACGCGCGTCATTCCACCGACGAGCATCACCGCTTCGATGTTGTCGGGATCGAGCCGCGCTTCACCCAGCGTGCGCTGCATCACCTCGAGGCAACGCTTGCTGAGCGGCTCCGCGAGTGACTCGAAGAAGTCGCGCGTGAGCGCGGTGTCGAGCTGGCAGAAGCGCCCGTCGTTTCCTTCGGAGTGATCACCGAGCTCCGTCGCCGAGAGGAACGCCTCGGGCTGATCAGTGAGCGCACGCTTCGCTCGTTCCGCCGCGTAGCGGAGCCGCTGCATCGACACGCGATCCTTCAGCACCGCCTCGCGGTACAGATCAGGAACCTGCGCGACCAGCCACTGCACGATCACGTGATCGAAGTCGTCGCCGCCGAGCTGCGGATCTCCTCCGGTGGCCTTCACTTCGAAGACCCCGTTCTCCATCTCGAGGATGGAGACGTCGAAGGTGCCGCCCCCGAGATCGAACACCAGCACGCGTCCACGCACGGAGTTCACCAGGCCGTACGCCATCGCCGCCGCGGTGGGCTCGTTCACGATGCGCAGCACGTCGAGACCCGCGATGCGCGCGGCTTCACGAGTGGCCTGACGCTGACCGTCGTCGAAGTTCGCGGGGACGGTGATCACGCAGCGAGAGACCTGGCGACCAAAGTGCTGCTCGGCGTCGAGCTTGAGCTCGCCCAGCAACATCGCGGACACCTGCGTGAGCGGCATGGTGCGCCCGGCGATCTTCACGCGCACTTCGCCGCTGGGTCCTTGAATCAGCGGGTACGGCACCACGGCCTTGGCCGCGGCGGCGAGCTCCTGGCTCCAGCGCTTGCCGATGAATCGCTTGGTCGCGGGCGCCACTCGATCGGGTGCTTCATCGCCGAGCATCTGCGCGCGTTCGCCCACCACTCGCTCGCCCATCGCAGTGAAGCCCACGACAGAAGGCGTCAGCCGCGAGCCCTGACGGTTGGGAATGACCAGCGGCCGCCCGTTCTCCACGGTCGCCACCGCGGAGTAGGTCGTGCCCAGGTCGATGCCAATCACGGGTTCCATTCGCGGCGGAACCATACCTTCGAAAACAAGAGGCGCGGTTGCTTTCCACCGGCCCGGAGGTCGGCCAGCATCTTCGCCATGCGAAGACTCCTGGGAGTGCTCTGCGTCGTGGCGGCGGTGGGCTGCACGGGAATCGTGGGCGACCCGGATCCTCTCGAGACACCCGATGGCGGTGAGAACGACGCCGGAATGGGCGGTGGCGCGGGAGGAGGAACGGGAGGCGGGACCGGCGGTGCGATGGGTGGAGGTGGCGGGGAACTGGACGCAGGTGACGTGGACTCGGGCGTGCCTGACTCGGGAGTCATCGACGCGGGGACGGACGGCGGACTCTTCGGTCTCGACGCGCGTCCAGCGAACACCACGTGCATCGCGCCCAATCCTCCGCCGAGCACTTCAGCGGTGACGACGCAGCGGGTCTTCACCTCGCTCACCTTCAATCAGCCGCTCGGCCTCTTCAATCCGCCCGGAGATCCGAATCGCGTCTGGATCCAGGAGCGGCTCGGCGTGATCCGCTCGTTCCCCAATCAGCAGGACGCGGGCGTGGGCAGCCTCACCACGGTGATCGATTTCTCCGCCCGCGTTGATGCTCAGGGCGAAGGTGGCTTTCTCGGCATGGCGTTTCATCCGCAGTGGCCCACGGTGCCCGAGGTGTTCATCAGCTACACCGAGACGTCCGCCCCGCTGCGCAGCGTGATCTCTCGCCTCAAGAGCATGGACAACGGCGTGACGCTCGCGCTCGCGAGTGAAGAGCGATTGCTCGTCGTCGAACAGCCGTACACGAATCACAAGGGCGGCAGCATCAACTTCGGGCCCGATGGTTTTCTCTACATCGGCTTCGGCGACGGTGGCTCCGGAGGTGATCCGGCGAACAGCGGCCAGCGGCAGAACACGGTGCTCGGCAAGATGCTCCGCATCGACGTGAACGTGCCGTACGCGCAGCGCTACGCGATCCCTCCGACGAATCCGTTCGCGTCGGACAACACGCCATGCAATCGCCTGAACACGCAGCAGTCCGCGGGCACGGGTGTGAGGTGCGCGGAGATTTTCGCTCAGGGTCTGCGCAATCCGTGGCGCTGGAG
>CBIHPJ010000678.1:0-5053 GCA_966211295.1 uncultured Myxococcales bacterium
GCCCCGGCGCCTGCACTCCGAACACGCAGCTCTGTACTTCGGAAGGTTTGAGGCGCTGTGAGGCGAGCGGCACCTGCCCCACGCTGGTCGCTGAGCCCGACGACTCCGACACCCCGCTCTGCATCACCGGCGGAGTGATCAGCGCAGAGCTCTCGTGGGAGAGCCCTACTCCCCTCGGCAACGAGCTCGTCGACATCGCGGGCGAGCTCAGCGGCAGCTACTGGGTGCTCGACGATTTGGGGAACATCGTGCGCTACGCGCTCGGTCCGTGGGAGTTCGAGCTGCGGCCCACTCCTGGGAAGCGGGTGAAGCACCTCGCCTCGTGCGGACTCGGTTCGATCCTCTACGCGGCGGGAGAGAACGGCACGGTCTTCCGCCGCAGTGGCGGCATGTGGAACGAAGAGAACGTGGGCGCGACGGTGGAGCTCAGCGGCATCACCTGCAACTCGACCCAAGCCTTCGCAGCGGCGGCCGACGGACGACTCTTCATCCGCAATGGCTCGACGTGGACTGGTTACGCGACCGGCGTGAACACTTCGTTCAGCGACATCACCACGCTCTTCTCGTTGCAGCAGGCGTTCTTGAGCGGGCCCGGCGGGATCATCGTTCGGTGCAGCTACGTCTCATTGCCACCGACGTGCGCTTCGGAGAACAGCGGCACCACGCAGAACCTCAACGCGATCTGGGGCGACACGTTCACCGACACCGTGTGGGCGGTCGGGGCGAACGGCACGCTGCTCCAGCGCAGCGGCACCTCGTGGCAGACCATTCCACTCACCGGTGTGACCGATGCGATCGTCGGAGTGACGGGCTGGCATGACTCGACGATCACCACCACCACCATCGCGGCGATCTCGGAAGGCGGCAAAGCGATCATCCGCAGGAGCGCCGCAATCCAAGACATCATTCAGCTGCCCGACACGGGGTTCACCAACGCGTGGGTGCCGAACGAGAACACCGTGGTGTTCACCGCGCATCACGGCGGGCTTTGGTACCGCAACGGCATCTCGAGTCTCGCGCCGTTCGTCGCGCGTGGAGGACGCAAGCCGATCACTGCCGACCTCAACGCAGTGACGACCATCGGACAGGGGCGCTTGTTCGCGGTGGGTGACAACGGCGCGCGCGTGATGCGGCAGAACAACGCGTGGAGCGTCGACGCGCTCGGTGCATCGACCACTGCTTCTCTCAACGGAGTCGCGGCGCGTTCGGCCGGAGAGATCTACGCGGTGGGCGACAACGGCACGGTGCTCGTGCGTCGCTGGGGCACCTGGGTCGCGGAAGCGCAGGGACTCACCGCCGAATCACTGCACGCGGTGGTGCTCGACACCGAGCGGGTTTGGGCGCTGGGAGACACACAGCTTTTCGAGAAGAAGTTCGCGAGCGGTGAATGGCGTGCGATCGCGCTGCCGAGTGGCACTCCGGCGGTCACCACGCTCGCGCTGCGGAAGGACGCGAATGGAAAGGCCGCGGAGTTGATCGTCGCGGGCGCTGATTGCACCACGCTCTCGGTCTCGCTCACCGACGATACGTTCACTCCTGGACCCGCGTGTGGCGCGCGCTTCGACATCAGCGCGGCTGCGTTCCACTCTTCCGGAGATCTGATCGTCGCCACCGACAGCGGCACGATCCATCGACGCACCGGAGCGACGTTCACGCTCGAGAACGTTCCCATCACCAGCCTCGATCCGATTCACGGGCTGATCCCCGATGGCTCGAGCATGTGGGCAGTCGGTGAAGGCGGTCACTTCATGCGCCGCGTGGCCACGAGCTGGATGGATTCCGCACCCGACGTGACGGATGGGACGATCACCGCGGGCGTGACGGACGGTGAAGGACTCTTCGTGGTCGGCAGCGCGGGCCTCGTGATTCGCCGACAGTGATTTCTTCTCCCTCTCCCTTCGGGAGCGCGAGCCGTATGCACGAGGACACGCGGCGCGAAGTGATCAACTCGACGATCGAGTGAAGGTCAGAGCTCGGTGATCGTGGTGATCGGACCCGCGAGGCCCTTGTTCTGCCACTGCGGATACGTGATGCGCTGACCGGGAGGATCGAGGCTGATGCGCGCCTCGGCCACCACCTGCACCGGCGGCTTGGGCATCGGCACGATCTGCCCGCCCCAGCCCTTGGTGAAGTACTGCGGCTCTCCGTTCTGCGGAGTGATCTTGTAGACGACGCGGCTGCTCGGCGAGAGAGAGGCGAGCACGCTCACCTGAGCGGGCTGCGCGTTGTCGAGGAACTTCCGGTTCGGAGTGCCCTTGGTGAACACGTTGTTGAGCGCCACCTGCAGATCGCGCACGCGCTCATTCACCGTGGTGTCGACGAGCCGCTGATTCTCGGGCGCGATGGTGCCGCGGAAGGCGCCCTTGATCTGCTTCGCCGCGGCCTCGGGCGTGAGCCCGTCGAACGTCTTGGTGATGATCAGATCAGCCGCGGTCGGCGGATGCGACATGCGCTTCGGGAGCGAGATCTCTGCCTTGAGCGGCAGCAACTTCAGCTGCGGATCTCTCCCCGTCGTCGGGGTGATCACCGAACCGCGCACGTCTGAAATTCGCGAAACCATTCGTTGCTCCCTTTCAGAATCTGAAACCAATACCCGCGGTGCCGCTTGGGCGGAACGCGACGCCGACATGCCCGTCGATGCCGAAGAGCGCAATACCGGCCTCTCCGTCGATCGTGATCACGAACGGGCCGCCCACGAAGAAACGCAGGCTCGCGCGCGGAGCGGCCACTCCAGCGAAGGACGAGAACGCGGTCGTGCCCGCCTGCTGCCAGATCACCGAGGGACCGAGCTCCGCGCCGACGCCCAGCCACACCGGACCGAAGCGCCAGGCGAAGCGGTAACCGATGCGTGCTTCGAGCGCGCTCTCTGACACCGTGCCGCGTGAGGCGTGCGCTCCGGCGATCGCGAAGCTGAGTCCCGACTTGAGCTGCGGTTCGAAGCCAACGCGGCCTGCGACCTGGAGTCCCACCGAGGAGATCGACGGCACCACGCCAGCGGAGAGTCCGATGATCCGATCCTCGGCCCAGGTCTCACCGATCGTCTGCGCGACAAACGCGCCCTTCTGCGCCACTGCCACGGAGTTCGAGAGCTGACGGAGCTCCTCCCACTTCACCTCGCGCGAGCTTCCCTCGGTGAGCGAGATGCGGCCGCCGAAGCTCTGCCCTTGCTTGAAGACGCGCACTCCGTATTCGCCCGCGGGGAGCGCGAGCTCTCGCGTCGCCGAGGTCGCGATCTCCGCGATCACCTGATCGCGCAGCACGTCGGTCACCACGCCGCGCTCGGTGCCCACGGGAAGAATGAGCTGCGCATTCGCGCGCTGAAGCGTGGAGAGCACCAGCTCGCCCTGCCCCGAGAGTTTGTAGTCGTACGTCGGGTGCTGCACGCCCGCAGGGAGAAGCACCGTGCGCGCGACGGTTTGATCGTACGCATAGCGATACGCCTCACCGAGCGTGACGAGACGATCTCCGCTCGCATCCGCGACTCCGCGCAAACCAGAGACGAAGTGATGCGTGAAGATGCTGCCCAGCACCTCGTTCGACTCGAGCGCCGCTTCGCTCTCCGCGCTCGAGGCGATGTACGCGTCTCCGGTCGACTGCAGATTGTCGGTGAGCTTGATGGCGAAGGGCTCCGCTGGCTTGCCGCCCTTCTCGCGATATCCCGCGCCGGAACGACAGGCATCGACCACCACCACGCGCACGTCTCCGGTGCCCGCGAGGATCCCTTTCAGGCGCGTATACGGGAGCACCTCGTTGCCGATCTCCAGGCCTTCGCCGTCGGAGTGACCCGAGAAATAGAAGAGCACCACCGCGCGATTCTCCGGAGTGCGCTTCGCTTCATCGACCTGCTCGCGCACGCGTTGGAGCGCGAGCTCGAGATCCTTGACCGGCTTTCCCTGCAGCAGCTGCAACCGCTCGGGACTGACATCGCCGAGCTCGAGCAACACGCGCGCGAACTTGCCTGCGTCACCTTCCGCGTAGCGCAGCGGAGGCAACGAGCCGCGCCCCGCGTTGTTGCCCACCACCACCGCGAAGCGAATGGTCTCCGCGGAGGCCGCGGTGGCGAGCAGGCTGAGAATCAGCAGGAGGCGCATCGGCGGCGGACTGTACGATCAACGGCGCGCGCATGTCCGCGAGCAGGCGTCACTTCTTCGTTACCGGCGTCCTCACCGTTCTTTCGGGCTCAGGGTGAGGTCACACGGCCCTGGAACAGCCAGACGCCCGTCTGCTCGTCCCGGAGGAAGAAGAGGAAGGGGTGATCTGCGTTGAAGATGCGCGGCTCCTGCGGGTCACGCGGTGGAGCGCTGCCCGCCAACGTCATTGTCACCGCGGTCGCGGCGGCGGCTTCCGTGCCCTCTTCGTCGACCTTGATGAAGGCCTGGTGGAAGACGTTGCTCACCACGAGGCGATCTTCCGGACGCGTGTGCTTCGCGATGCCGGTGAAGTCGGCGTGTTCGCGATCGAAGGGCAACTTCGCTCCCATCGCTTCGATCGTCTCGCGCAACGCGAGTGAGCTGCCCGGAGCGATCTCGAAGCTCGGCAGCGAGACCAACACGTTGGTGTCTTCCATCGTGCAGACCCAACTCTCGACGCGCTCAGCTGTGAGTGACGCTTCAATCGCAGACAGTCCGTCGAGCGCGGTGGGCAGCACGATGACCAGGTGCACCGGTGAGCCCTGGTACGGCAGCTCGATCACCTGCGCACCTTCGACCTCGGCGTAGCGGAAGTGGCCGAGCCGCAACATGGTCGGCACGTTCTTCTTCTCGCCGGGCCCGAAGTGGAACGGCTTCGGCATCGTGTCGACGAACTTGCGCTGCCACTTCGCCAGGAAGTGCACCGCGTTCACCAGCACGAGTCGCGTGAGTCGCTCGATGGAACGCTCCGGGAGCAGCTGCTTGATCTTGCCCGCGGTCTGCTCGCCGACCCACGCGTTGATGTGAGCACGCGCGCCTTCGGGATCTTCACCGATGGTGAGTCGCTCAAGCGCAGCGCCGAAGGTGGCCTCCGTCGCGACCATCCACGGCTCTTCGAACTTCATGTGGAGGTCGCCGAAGAG
>CBIHPJ010000679.1:0-5053 GCA_966211295.1 uncultured Myxococcales bacterium
AGAAACCCGAGAACGCCGCGGCCATGAGCTTCGGGAAGGCGAAGTAGAGCGAGCCTCCCGCGGCGATCAGCCAGACCTCGTTGCCGTCGAAGACGGGCTTGATGGCGCCGAGGACCTGTTGGCGCTCGGCGTCGGTCTTCGCCACGAAGCGGTGGAGGATTCCTGCTCCGAAGTCGAAGCCGTCGAGCACGGACCACGCCGTCAGCATCAACGCGATGAGCCAGTACCAGAGCTCACTCATGCGCGGCCTCCGGTCCGTGTGAGAGCTCGCGTCCCACGAGGAACAAGAACGTGAGACCGACGACGAAGTAGAGCCCGCAGAAACCAATCAGCGTGAAGAGCGTGCTCCCGCTGTGCACGTTCGCGCTCGATCCATCCGCGGTGCGCAGCAACCCGTACACGAGCCACGGTTGCCGACCCAGCTCCGCCGTCATCCACCCCGCGGTGTTCGCGATGTACGGAAACGGAAACGCGAGCATCAACGCCCACAACAGCGGCCGCGCCTTCTCGAGCCAGCCTCGCCACCCGAACAGCACCGCCACGGCCATCAGCAAGAGGAACATCGTCCCCAGGCCGACCATCACGTGGAACGAGTAGTAGAGGAGCTCGATGTTGTCGGGCCAATCGGAGACGGGAAACTCGTTCAACCCCTTCACGTCGGCGTTGAATCTTCCGAACGCGAGAAACGAGAGCACGAAGGGAACCCCGACGGGATTGTCGAGCCGCCGCTCCTTCACGTTGGGCTGGCCGATGAGATGAATCGGAGCGCGCGGGCCCGATTCGAAGCGGCCCTCCATCGCAGCGAGTGACGCGGGTTGGTGATTCGCCACCAACTTCGCCTGCAGATCGCCCGTGGGAAATGCGACCAGCGCGGATGCGACGAGTCCCGCGATGGTGCCGACCTTCAAGTTGAGCCGCGCCTGCTCGAGGTGTTTCCCCGAGAGCATCCAGAACGCGCCCACCGCGGTCACCACGAACGAAGCGGTCACCAACGACGCCATCTGATTGTGCGCGAACTGCGCGAGCGCCCACGGATTGAAGAGCCACTGGAGCACGTCGCTCACCACGAAGACGCCGTCCGGTCCGCGCGAGACGCCGACCGGGTGCTGCATGAACGCGTTGGAGGTGATGATGAACGTGCCCGAGAGCCAGCTGCCCACGAAGAGCGCCACCGCTGCCGCGAAGTGCTTCTTCGGCCCCAGCTTCTTCTCGCCCCAGAGCAACATCGCGAGGAACGACGACTCGAGGAAGAACGCGAAGAGTCCTTCGAGCGCGAGCAGCTGGCCGACGACCTCTCCCGTCACCGCGGAGAAGCGCGCCCAATTGGTGCCGAACTGGAACTCCATCGGGATTCCGGTGACCACGCCCACCACGAAGTTGAGCCCGAAGATGCGAGTCCAGAAGCGCGCGGCCGTCGCGTACGACTCACCACCTGGCCTCAGCGCGCGCGCCTTCAAGAGCACGATGAGCAGCGCGAGCCCCATCGTCAGCTGGGGAAAGAGGTAGTGGTAGACGATGGTGAAGGCGAACTGCAGCCGGTGCCACGCGAGCGGGTCAGCCATGGGGAGAGTGTTGTGATGCTGCCCCGACGCGCGCGCAGCGACATCAATTAATGGCAGCGCTTACTGGGGCACGTGGAGAAGGATCGACTCGGGCATGGCTTACGGCGGGACGTGCAGCACAATGAACTCCCGCTCGCTGTCTGGGTTCAGCACGTGAAAGCCAAACGTGCCGTCGACGTTCATCGCGGAGCGCGGCCCCTCGATGGTGAGGACTCGTGTGGTGCCGGGCTCGACCACGAACTGCGACATCGCATCGACGATCGAGAACTCCGGGGACGACATGATGGTGAAGCCCGGGTCATCGACCACGCAGCGGTTCGTCCCCTCGTTGATGAAGGAGATCGTCCCGCGCGCCTTGCCGTCCGGCATGGGGGTGAGCTGCAAGTCGCCCTGCGGCTCCACGCGCATCGAGCAGCGCCCCAGCGTCACCGTGTTCACGCTCATCGTGATCACCTGCTCGGCCTGCAATGGATCGTTGGTGATGAAGCGCGCCCGGTACTCGCGCCGGCCGACGGCCCTGGGCGTGACGCGCACGAAGAGCTCCATCTCCTGGCCGAGATCGAGGCCGAACCCGAGGAGGAGCTCCGCGGGGATCTGCGCGGTCACCTCATCGTCGGTGCCGCCGTCTGCCAGTTCGGTGAGGAAGATCGGCTCCACCAGGTGCAGCCGAGAGAAGGACGAGCGGCCGAGCGTGCTCAGGTTGCGCAGCATCACTCGCCGTTCCACGAACGACGGCTGGCCGTGCAGCGACGGCTCGAACGTCGCGAGCGGGATGTCGATCACGTTGGGCACGAGCTGCGCGATCGGTCCTCCGCCGGTGACGTGAAGATCTGCGCGCGCGACGCCGAACATCGTGGCGACCACCAGCTGCGCATCGAAGGTGAGATCGGTGGGCGGAGTCGCGGTGATGAGGATCGACGTCGAGCTCATCGGCGGCAGCTCGAAGGGCAAGCTCGGCAGATTCGCGATGAACGCGGTCCCCACCGAGGAATTCTCCTGG
The DNA here is from genome assembly GCA_966211295.1 of uncultured Myxococcales bacterium. Taxonomy (GTDB): domain Bacteria; phylum Myxococcota; class Myxococcia; order Myxococcales; family Myxococcaceae; genus Archangium_A. Next base: position 2,563 of record CBIHPJ010000679.1, read on the forward strand.
AGCTCGAGCGAGATCACCGGCACCGAGGTGCGCCGCGTGTTGGTGAGGCGCACCTCGATCGTCTTCGACTGACCGGGAGCAAGAAAGCCGAAGGCCACTGGCGAAGGCTCCACGCTCACCGTGCCACTGCCAAGCGCGCGCAGGCTGATGCTCGTGTCGCACTCGGGTCCCGCGGTGAGCTCGATCGTCCCGTTGTGCAGGAGCGCGTCGTTGTTCATGAACTGCAATTCCACCGTGCGATGCCCGCCCGGAGAGAGAGGGAGGTCGGCGCCGTCGAGCGGCGAGATGAAGAAGGGGCCGTTCCGCGGGAGCGCGTGCACCAGGATCGGGAGCGACGAGTTGTTGAAGAGCTCGACTCGCTGAAAGCCGTTCAGCGGATGTTCGATCTCGCCGAAGTCGATGATCGAAGGCTTCGCTTCCAGACACGGAGCCACCCGTTTGTCCGCGCCTCCATCGCGCCTCGCCCCCGGAGCGCCCCCATCCGGCAATGCCCCCGGCAACTCGCACGCGAGGGTGACGACCACGACCGCGAGAGTGAGCACGCGCCGCACGGCGCAGAGCTTAATTAACCGATGGTCTTGGCGCCTCTCGCCTCGACCACCCACTCTCGTTGCGAGGTCCGCTCCTGGCGGAAGGCCGAGAACACCCCAAGTTCCGCGTTCGGCGCTCCGGAGTGTGCGACCGCGCGCAGCTGCTGGAAGTACCAGCTCATCACCATGAAGCCGTTCACCGTCTTGATCAGCTTGATGGGTGACTGTGGGCCGAGCCAACCGGGACCCAGTCGCAGGCGCGCCTCGGGACGATCGAGGGTGCCGCCTTCACGGAGCAGTCGCGCAGGGCCGTCGAAGTCGGTGCAGAGCGCGCGAGCGAGTCCGATGATCGCCACCGCGTCGTGCTGAACCGCGTGCGCCATCGCGTCGGCGGTGCGGAAGCCTCCGGTGACCATGAGGGGGATCTTCACCTTCTCCTGCATGCCCTTCGCGAACTTCACGAAGTAGCCCTCGCGCGCGGCGGTGGACTCGGTGAGGCCGTGGAGCTCAGGCTTCTCCAGGCCGTCCTGGTCCATCATGCGCGGCTGCTCGCAGGTGCCCCCGGAGACCTCGAGGGTGTCGATGCCTTCCTTGGTGAGCCAGTCGGCGACCTGCAGCGAGTCGTCGGCGCTGAAGCCTCCGCGTTGGAAGTCGGCGGAGTTGAGCTTCACCGAGATGGTGAACGTGCGGCCCACCGCTTCACGCACCTTCTTCACGATCGCGAGGAGCAGCCGCGCGCGGTTCTCGAGCGAGCCGCCCCACCCGTCGGTGCGCACGTTCGCGCGCGGACTGAGGAACTGAGAGAGCAGATAGCCGTGCGCTGCGTGGAGCTGCACTCCGCTGAAGCCGGCATCGCGCGCGATCGTCGCGGCGCGTGCGTGTTGATGAATGGTGGCGAGGATCTCTTCCTCCGTGAGCGCGGTGGGCGGACCGAATTCGTTGCCGGGAAGTTGGAGCGCCACGGCCGAGGGCGCCTTCGGAGAGCGGTTCACGATGCGCGGCGTCTGGCGGCCCGAGTGGGCGAGCTGCATCCACAGGCCCGCGCCTTTCGAGCGGGAGGCGCTCGCCCACTTCGTGAGCGCGTCCATCGAATCCTTCGTCGGAGCGCCGGAGACGATCACGTTGCCGGGTCGCTCGAGGTGCTTCGAGTCAACCTGCACGTTGCCGGTGATCATCAGTCCGAGGCCGCCGTCGGCCCAGCGCTGGTACAGACGCGTGAGTCCCTCGGTGGCGTTGCCTCGGGCGTCGGCGAGCCCTTCGCTCATCGCGGCCTTCGCGAGACGGTTCGGCAGCACCTCACCACTCGGCAGGGTCAACGGCTGCGACAACACGGTCTTCGCGTCCATGAAGTGCGAAGATAGTCCACTCATGCCGTCTCACCCGATCGACGCAGAGCTCCTCTCGGGCGAAGCCCTCTACAAGCGGGTGGTGCTCGAGAAGATGGCGCAGGCGCGCGAGTCGGTGCTCATCGCCACTGCGAACGTGAAGGCGATGCTGGTGGAGCTGAAGGAAGGCCAGTTCAAGCCGGTCGCTGATCTCTTCGCGCAGTTGAGCAAACGCGGAGTCGCGGTCCGTCTGCTTCACGCAGAGCTTCCGAGCCGTCCGTTTCGTGATGCGTTCGACAAACACGAGCGGCTCACCAGTGGAGGGATGGGGCTCAAGATTTGCCCGCGCGTGCACTTCAAGGCGGTGCTGATCGACGGCGCGTGGCTCTACCTGGGCAGCGCGAACCTCACCGGAGCGGGCCTGGGGGCGAAGCACGCCCATTCGCGCAACTTCGAGTTGGGCATCGTGACGGAAGACTTCGACACCATCGATCGCGTGTCGGCGTTGTTCGACGCGGTGTGGAGCGGAGCGGAGTGCAAGGCGTGTCGGCTGCATGAGGTGTGTCCTGATCCGATCGGCCCTGGACCGGCGAAGAAGCGCTCGCGCGGGGGCAAGGGCGGCATCGTGCTCGGCAA
>CBIHPJ010000680.1:0-5036 GCA_966211295.1 uncultured Myxococcales bacterium
CGTGCACCTTCGTCGGTGCGCTCGCATGCCTCGCGTGTCCGCCACCTTCTCTCTGAGCCAGCGCAACTTCGTGCTGCTCGAGAGTGGTGTGCGGACGCGCTGAAGCGTCCTCCGCAACGGCGCGTCCGGTGAAAGTTCCCGGTCGATTTCTCGTTTACGCCCCCTCACCCTGACCCTCTCCCGAAGGGAGAGGGAAATAAGGATCTATATGTCTCGCATTTCCCTCCGACGCTTGTTCGGCGTGCTCGCGCACGTCGACGCAGGCAAGACCACCGTCAGCGAACGACTCCTCTTCACCAGCGGCCGCATTCACAAGCTCGGTGAAGTGCATCACGGCAACACCACCCTCGATCACACCGCCGAAGAGAAGAAGCACGGCATCACCATCACGGCCGCCGCCACCACCACGTCGTGGAACGGCCACGTGCTCTCGCTCATCGACACCCCCGGGCACATCGACTTCGCGATCGAAGTCGAGCGGTCACTCCGCGTGCTCGATGGAGCGGTGGTGGTGCTCGACGCCTCTCGCGGCGTAGAGCCACAGACCGAGAGCGTGTGGCGTCAGGCCAATCGTCACCAGGTGCCGCGAGTCGTCTTCTTGAACAAGCTCGACGCGCCAGGTGCGTCCGTGGAGTCGTGTCTCGAAGATCTCCGCGAACGGCTCGGCGCCAAACCAGCCATGCTCCAGGTGGTGCGCGACGACGGCGCGCTGGTGGATTTGGTGGAGCCGCAGGTGCTCCGCTTCTCTCCCACCGGCGAGCTCGAGGCGACTCCATGTGAAGCGCCAGAACGGGCGCAGCTGCTGGAGACAGTGGCCGAGCACGACTCCGCTGTGTTCGAGCTCTGGGCAACGCATCGTGAAGTGTCGCCTGAAGTCCTCAGGGCGGCGCTGCGGCGTGCGTGCCTCTCGCGCGCGCTGGTGCCCGTGCTGTGTGGAGCGGCCCTCAAGAACCGCGGCATCCAGCCGCTGCTCGATGCAGTCGTTCACTATCTCCCCTCACCCGCGGAGCGTCCGCTCCCGCACGGGCTCACTGCGAAGGCCACCGAGCCTCCGTGTGCGTTCGTGTTCAAGACCGAGGTCGATGCCCACGTGGGCACGCTGGCCTGGGTGCGTGTGTTCCAGGGGACGATCGTCCCGGGCGAGGCCCTCGTGCTTCGTCCCGAAGGAACCACAGAGCGCGTGTCGCGTGTGCTCGGTCTCCACGGCGGGAAGTTCGAACCGCTGGAGTCGCTCGAGCCCGGTGGCATTGCAGCGCTCGTCGGCCTCAAGTCGGCGCGCACGGGGAACACGCTGTGCGCGCAGGGACTGGCGGTCACTCTGGAAGGCGTCTCCGCCGCGGATCCGGTGGTGGAGCTCGCGCTCTCCACTCGCAACGCCGAGGAGCAGTCACGATTGACGGAGGCGCTCAGGAAGGCGTGCTTCGAAGATCCATCCTTGCGCGTGCGAGTCGACAACGAGACGGGGCAGACCGTGTTGTGCGGCGTCTGTGAGCTGCACCTCTCGATCTGGCTCGAGAAGCTCGCTCGTCGAGAGGGCGTGTCGGTGAAGACCGGCGCGCCCCGCGTGGCGATGCGCGACACCGTGGGCGGCGAAGCCACGGTGACCGTGCATCACAAGCGGCAGTCGGGTGGCCCCGGGCAGTTCGCGGTGGTCACCCTGCAGGTGCGTCCCCTCGCGCGGGGCGCGGGCGTCACGTTCGTCGATGAGACGAGCGGCGGCGTGGTGCCGCAGCCGCTGATTGCTGCGGTCGAGGCAGGTGCGCGCGCGGCGATGAGCCGCGGGGTGCGAGACGGCGTGCCCCTGGTGGACGTGGAGCTCAGTCTGCTCGACGGCCAGGTGCACGTGCGCGACTCGAGCCCGGCGGCCTTCGAAGTTGCGGGGTCGCTGGCGGTGCAGGAAGCCGCGGTGAAGGCCGGACTCATTCGGCTCGAGCCCCAGGCCGAGGTGGTGGTCACGGCGCCCGAGCCGTCAGTGGGCGCGGTGTTGGGTGAGCTCGGCAGCCGCCGCGCCGCGGTCTCGGGCGTGGTGGTGGAAGGACAGTCGGCGACGGTGCGCGCGTCGATGCCGTTGGTGAAGACCTTCGGCTTCGTCACGGCGCTGCGCAGCAGGACAGAGGGACGCGGAGAAGCGTCCATCTCGTTGGCTGGCTACGCACCTGAGTAGAGAAGTGGAGGGGAGAGAGGCTCATCGCTTCTCTCCCCTCGTTCCTTCAGCGCTTGAGCGTGCCGTTCTCGCGGAGCTGCTTACCGATGCGGCGGATCTCCAGTTCGCCCTTCAGCAGCGCGGCCTCGCTGGTGTGCACGGAGTAATTCCCCATCACGAGCTCGTGCGGATGCTGCCGCGCCGAACCGAGCACGAAGCCGGTGTCACCTTCGGCGACGAAGTCGATCGGCTTCTCGGAGTGCTCGAAGATCGCGACCTCTCCGCTGGGAATCGGTGACGGAGCGTTGAGCACGCCCTGATGCACCGCGACCCAACCGACGTCGTGTCCAGGAGGCGGCGTGTACGTCCACCGCTCGCCGGCCTTCAACTTCACCGTGAGGTAGTTCATCGGCGGCGCGTCGATCACGCTCTGGTGCCCTCCGTACGAGCCGAGGATCACGCGCACGCGTCCGTCGTCGGGCACGTCCTTCGGCAGCACGTAGCGGCCGCCGTTGGCCGCGTTCTCCAACTCGGGAGGGAGCGAAATCCACAGCTGGAAGAGCTTCACGCCTCCCGGCTCGGGAGCGCCCGTGTGCCACACGCCGTTGCCCGCGCGCATGAACTCGATGCCACCGGAGGGGAGCACCCCTTCGTTACCGGTGGTCTCTGCGTACCGAATCGCGCCCTCGAGCATCACCGTGATGGTCGCGATGCCCGAGTGGGGATGCCACCCGAAGTCCATCGGCATCGGCGCATAGCGAGCATCGAAGCCCGCGAGGTCGAGGAAGACGAACGGCTTGATGAGCTGGCCGAGGTCACCGGGGCTGACGAGCCGGGTGATGGGACCATGCGTGTGACCGCCGGTCTGGAAGATGATCTCCCGAGGAGAAGGTTGGAACTGAAGTGCTGCCGACATGACTAACTTTCCTTCCCGGCGTTGGTGCCGAGCTTCTTGAGGAGCTCGATGAGAGTCGCGCGCTCGCTCCTCGAGAGCGCGTTCGCGGCCGCGTCCATCACGGCCTTGTGAGCTGCAAAGAGTTTGGTGGCCTGGGCTTTTCCCTGCGGCGTGAGGCAGACCACGCGCGCGCGGCGATCGGTCTCATGCGCGTCGCGGCGCACCAGTCCTCGATCTTCGAGGCGATCGATCGCGGTGGTGATCGCTCCGCTGGTGAGGTTGATGCGGCGCCCGATCTCGTTCACCGGTTGCGGGCCGCGGTGGAGCAAGAGCTCCATCACCCCGAAGTCCGAGAGCCCCACTTCAGCGGACTCGATGCTCTCGATCGCCAGTCGCTGGAGCGACCGGTGCGCCTTCATCATCACCAGCCAGACGTGCGTGCCGGATGTGTCTGCCGAAGTACCCATTCGGCATTTATCTTAACGTCAAGATACTCGACGTCAAGGCACTGCGATTCAGACACTTGGCCAGGTGTGCGAGACGCGCTGACCGGTTCTCGTCAGCGGGCCGACGATGCGCATGAAGTTGACGAGGATGGTCATCGACGCGGCGGCCACTCCGAGGAAGGCGATCACGCGACCGAGCACCACCGCGGGCTCCCCGATGCCCGTGAGATCGAGCGGGAAGACCCGGTAGAAGATCACCGCGGCGACGAGCGCTCCGATGGAGAACACGAACTCCGAGAGGCGACGCAGCGGCTGCGGGCTGGTGACCGAGAGCACGAGGTTCCCGAAGATCTGCAGCACGCACCCCAGGTTCACCGCCCAGAGCACGTCATCGAAGGAGTCGGTGACGATTCCACCGAGCAAGGGCCGCCAGGCGTCGTGAGCGTTCATCACCAACATGAAGATGAAGTTCACGACGGCCGCGACTGCGAAGTCCAACGAGCTGCGCTCTTCTTCTTCCGCCAGTGAGTGAATCATGAGGCCCCCGCCCGCCATGACTCGCCACGTGTGCATCGCACGTACCGATGACTTCTTCCTCGGAGAGGCACGCTCACCGCACGCACCGGTTGCACGAGCGTTATGTTCAGCGCGTGGCCGAGCTCCCTTCTCTGGTTCTCCTCGTTCGACACGGCGCGACCGAATGGTCTGTGACGGGCCAGCACACGGGTCGCACTGACATTCCCCTCACCGAACTGGGCGTCACGCAGGCGCAGTCCGTTCGTCCGGTGATCCACCGGCTGATCGACGGCGTCACGCCGGTGGTCTTCTCCAGTCCGCTGCAGCGGGCGAAGAGGACCGCGGAGCTGGCGTTCCCGGACCTGGACGCCACGTTGACGGACTCGCTCCTCGAGGTCGATTACGGCGAGTACGAGGGGCTGACGCCGGAAGAGATCGCCGCGCGCAATCCCACCTGGAACCTGTTCGTCGACGGTTGTCCGGGCGGAGAGAAGCCGGAGCAATTCGCCGCGCGGTGTGACGCGTTTCGCGACCTCGTGCATCAGCGTGCGCCGGGGCGTCCCGTGGTGGCGTTCACACACGGACACTTGAGCCGGGTGCTCGCGGCGCGTCTGCTCGGCTTCCCGGCCACGGCAGCGGCGGCGCTCTACAATGACACTGCATCGGTCGGAATGATCAGCGAGCACCGGGGCCGGTGGGTGCTCGACGGCTGGAACGTCAGATGACGAACGTGAGACTTTGAAGTCGGTCTTCCGAGTTGGAAGATCGGTCCATGACGTCCGTCCTCGCTGCACTGCTGCTCGTCGTCAGCCACGCGTCGCCCGGAGATCAGGACTGGGCGAGGGAATCCAAGCCTGCTCCAAAGGAAGAGGAGGCGAGCACGTACCCGACCACGAAACCGGTCTGGCAGCCCAATGGAGTCGCGTTGGCGATCGGCGCGACCGCTGCTGCGACCGCGATTGGCCTCGGCGCGTGTTCCTGGTTCGCGCGGGAGAATGACGCCGGCTACGGCTGCACCATCGTCGCGGGGAGCTTG
>CBIHPJ010000681.1:0-5011 GCA_966211295.1 uncultured Myxococcales bacterium
TGCGGCGCTTCGACGACTTCCAGAAGAAGACCGGCGCCGCGCGCAACCTGCTCACCGATCGCCTCGCCACCCTGGTGAAGAGCGAGGTGCTCATCAGGGTGCCCTACCGCGAAGACGGACAGCGCGAGCGCTTCGAGTACCGCCTCACTCCGAAGGGCAAGGAGCTGTACCCCATCCTGCAAGCGCTCCGTCAGTGGGGCGACAAGTGGCTGCATGACGGCGAAGGCCCACTCGAGGTCTTCCACCGCGAGTGCGGAGGGCGCGTGACGGCCGAGGTGCGCTGCGAGCACGGCCACGGTCCGCTCCCCGCGAACGAGACCGAAGCGCAGAGGAACGCCCGCTACCGGCGGCGCGCCAGCGCTCCGTCGTCTCGCTGAAGCCTCCGTCAGCTGATTCTTCAGACACCGAGCGACCGGCAATCATTTCTTGCTGAAGATCTCCGTCAGCCGCTTCTTCACGCACTGATCGAAGCACGCCTCGAAGGCCTGCATGTTGGGGCTCTCGTGCTCGACGCAGGAGTTGCGCATGTTCCAGCAGAGCTCGACTTCGCTACCTGCTTCCTCCCTGCAGATGGCCTCGCGGCGGCGGCACTGCCTCGCCTCGCCCGCGTCGATGCACTGTTCGCTGCAGTCGTTCCGCAGACCCTTCTCGTAGATCGGCACCTCGTAGAACTCGACGGCCTCGATCTGCTGAGCACCGCCCGCGAGCGCGAACGTCAAGTGGAGGTCGGGGTGCTCCGCGAAGAACTGCAGCCGGTAGGGCTTGAAGCTCTGGCTCTTCACCAGCACGGCGCGCGCGACCTTCTCGATGTCGAAGATGCCATCGCTCCCCGTGCTTCCTGTCACGGTGTCGCCGCTGAGGATCGAGGCCCGCCAGGGCAGCTTCTCCGTGACGTTCTGCTTCGAGGTGCTGCAGTTCGTCTCCACGCGATCGTAGTCGTCGCTCTTCTGCGTGCTGAGCAGCTTGTACTGCGGCTTGCCGAGGCCGAACGCCATGGGGATGAAGCCGCCCAGGCCGAACACCACCGCGGTGCCAAAGCCGATGGGCGTGATGGCGGGGACCGACTCGGGCCAGAAGAAGCCGGGGTCCTGCGAGATGAAGCCGAACAGCAGGCCCGTGGCGGCCAGTCCGAGCGCGAGAGGCGAGACGATGCTCGTGGGGAACGCGCTCTCTTCGTACACGTTCTGCAGGTAGGTGAACTTCAGCTTGGTGCAGTGAGTCTCCTCGTAGGTGAGGAACGCTTTCTCGTTCTCCACCACCAACTGGCGCGACGTCTTGTTGGTGTTCTCGTCGAGAATCCAGGTGTCGGAAGCCTCGCCGCGCTCTGCGACGCGGCCTTGCACGCACGCGCTCAGGCACACGGCCAGCACCAGCGAGAGAGCGCGCTTCATGGAGTCCTCTTGCAGCGGCCGGTGAGGTTGACCACCACCGTCTTGATCTCGGTGGATCGCAGGTGGAGCTGGTGCATCAGGTCGGCCTTCTCGCCGTTGATCACCTGGGCCTTCTTCTTCAGCTCGTCGAGCTGCGCGTCGAGCGCGCCCTTGTCGGAACGCCGCTGATCTTCGAACTCGCGGATGCGGTTCTGCATCGTCCGGTACGACTGCTGCGTCTGCTCCTCGGCTCTCTTGATCTGATCCTCGTTCGTCTTCTTGAGGTTCTTGAACTTCTGCTCGAGCTCGTTGAGCTGCTGCTGTGTCGCGGCCACCACGTGCTGTCCCTGGTGCGGGAAGCGCTCACCCTTGGCGTGAATCTGCGAGCGCGTCAGGCCGCAGCCGCTGCAGAACAAGCCTTGCTCGTATTCCCGCCTGGAGGACTTGTAGTCGTCGTTGAGCTTCCTGTTTTTCTCGACCGCCTCACCACGCTTGCGCCGGTTCGCGTCTTCGATGCGCTGATGCTCGATGCGCATCTTGATGCCCATGCGCTCGTACTTGTCGATGAACGCGTCCTCGAGCTTCTCGCCCTCGGCCTTGAGCTCAGCGAGGCGCTGGTCGGCGAGCTTCTGAATGCGCTCGCGCTCGGCCTGGATCGCCGAGTCGTCCCACGAGACGTCGATCTCGAACTCGCCGCGCTGCAGCGAGTTGTCGTCTCCGGGCGCGTAGATGGCGCCGCGGCCGACGGTCTCGCCCGGCCTGATGGACCCGATGCTTCCCTGCGGCTGCGCTCCATTGAAGTGGAGTCCCGACACCAGACCCTGCCGGGCGACGATCGGTCCTCGGCTGGTGTTGGTGATCCGCGCGTGACGAGTCGAGACGTCGTTGCACTGATCGTTCAGCGAGAGCTTGGTGGTGTCGATGCTGAAGCTGACCGGAGGCAGCTGCATCGAGGTGAACTGGCCCAGCGAGAGCGCGACGAGCGCGGCGGAGATCATGAATCCTTCTCCCGGCACGCGGCATCACAGCGGCCCCACGCGAGGCCACAGCGCGCGACACAGTCGAGGCACTCGTCCGAAGTTCCCTCGCGCATCCCTGCGTCACCGACGGGGTTCTTGAGTCCAGGACACGCGGCCTCGCAGGTCACGCGCGCCTCGTCGCAGTCCTGCCGGCACGCCGCGTCGGGCACCGAGTCAGAGCAGCTGTTGAGCACGCGATTCGAAGTCTGCGAGTCGCAGGTGTTGGCCTTCTCCTCGATGCATTCCAGCGCGCGGCCCGAGTTCGAAGCGACGCACGCCTGCGCGCAACGGTAGTTGCGATCGTTCTTGAAAGGACGGTCGGTGTCGGAGTCGCGACTGAGCCCGCAGAGCGAGTAATGCGGCTCGGCCTTGAGCACGCCGCCGCAGTCCTCGAAGAGGGCGGTGCACGCGGCGATGTTGCAGCGGTCCTCGCAGCTACTGAGGAACAGCAACGGCAACAGCAACGACGGAAGCAGGACTCGAATACGGACACGGCTCAAGGCGGCGCGGCTTGTATCGAGTGATCCGGTGATCAACAACTCGCCCCGGGCAGGTTGCCTCGAAGACGTCCGTCTCAGCTGTAGATGATCAGTGAGTCGGTAGAAGCGGCGTTTGCCCTCACGAAAGTGGGCGGGAAGGCAGCGAAGGTCTCTGCCCTCTCCCGCCGGGCGAGGGAGTCACAGGGTGACGAGGAAGGCGTCGTTGTTGAGATGAAGATCGGTCTCCGGCGTCGGCTTGAACGCAGAGAGCGTGAGCGACTTGCCGTCGATGTTCACGCGATCTCCCGCGCGCAACACGATGCCGTCTGCGAGCTGCGCCGCGAGCGCCCGAATCAATCCAGCCACCGCGTCCCAACGCTCGCCCGGCACCTCGCGCACCACCAGATCGTGCCGCCCGAACTTCTGCAGCCCGCGCGTGTGAATCGTCGCGCTCGGTGACGTGGGCTCTGCTTCCACCACGATGTTCACGTCAGTCGAGAGCGCGAAGGGCCGATTCGCCGGCCAGTCCGCCACGTCGGCTGCCTTCCAGAACCGATTGGTCTGCGCGTCGAGCACCACCGACACTCCGCGCTCCACCAACCACTTCGCCACCGCCCACCCTGCCTGCAGATGCGCCAGGTCCGGAGCGTCCGCGCGCGCGATGAGCACCGCGGTCAGCTGCGTCGCGGAGTCGAGCGCCGAGAGGTCACCGCCCAACGCCTGCGTCGCCACCTCGCGCAGTGAGCCCGAACGAAAGCCGTCGAACCACGCGGGGTCGAGCTCGCGCTTGAGCTCCCGCACTTCGACCTCCTTCATCACCTCGGGAGCCGGCAGACCGAAACGCGCCCCCGACATCGGCACGTCGCTCCTCAAACCGCCCGTCGAAAAACAGAACAGTTGGAAGGAGTTGGGCCCTCCTCCGGGTTGAAACTGCGACCTCTGCCACGTGCCGATGGGAGCGCTCATTCCGCCCGGAATCTGCCCTGAAAACCCGTGGTTGAACACGTATCCGGGGCGGGCTACACCCGCCGCCTATGGAATTTCGCATCGCTGCCGACGAACTCAAGAAGGCGCTGCACCGTGCGCAGGGAATCGTGGAGCGCAAGGCGACCATGCCGATCCTCTCGAACGTGCTGGTCAACGCCACCAAGACCGGCGTCACCGTCACTGCCTTCGACCTCGACATCGGCATCGTCAGCGAGCACACGGCCGAGGTCTCCAAGCCCGGCGCGATCACCGTCTCCGCGAAGACGCTCTTCGACATCGTCAGCCTGATCCCCGACGCGTACCTGACCATCAAGAAGCTGCCGAACAACTACGCCGAGATCACCTCCGGCGCGGCGCACTACAAGATCGTCGGCATGGCCCCCGAGGAGTTCCCCAAGCTCCCGAAGGAAGACGCGGGCCACCTGGTGAAGCTCACCGGCGTGACGCTCCTCGAGATGATCAGGAAGTCGCAGTACGCGATCTCCAACGACGAGACCCGCTACATCCTCAACGGCGTCTTCTTCGAGCCGCGCGAGGGCAACAAGGTGCGCATGGTCGCCACCGACGGTCACCGCCTCGCGCTCGTGGAGCGGGAGATGAGCGGCGACTTCAAGCTCAAGGCCGGCGTGATCATTCCGCGCAAGGGTCTCTTCGAGCTCAAGCGGCTCCTCGACGAGGCGCCCGACGCGGAGTGCCAGCTCGGCTTCGCGGAGAACTCCGCGCTCTTCAAGAAGCCTGGCCTCTCGATGGTGATGCGGCTCATCGACGGCCAGTTCCCCGAGTACCAGCGCGTCATCCCCAAGCTCGGCGAGAAGCAGGTGATGGTGAAGCGCACGCAGTTCTTCGACGCGCTCAAGCGCATCTCGCTGCTGTCCGCCGACAAGTCGAGCGCGGTGAAGCTGTCGCTGTCCGAGAACCTGCTCCGCATCACGGCGAACAACCCGGAGCTCGGTGAGGCGAAGGACGATCTCGAGGTCGCCTACCGCGGCCCCTCGCTCACCATCGGCTTCAACGCCCGCTACATCCTCGACGTGCTCGGCGCGCTCGAGACCGACGAGGTCACCCTCGAGCTGGGCGACGAGCACAGCCCTGGTGTCCTCCACGCTCCTGGGGACAACGCCTACACGGCTGTCGTGATGCCCATGCGCGTGTGAGT
>CBIHPJ010000682.1:0-4998 GCA_966211295.1 uncultured Myxococcales bacterium
GCTTCGTGGAGCGCTTCTTCGGCTACGACCACCTCGATCGTTTCGTGAACGGAGTACACACCACGACTCCGGGCGGCACGTTCACGTACTTCCTGGAGCAGGGCGCGTTTGCGATCGCTCCGTGGATCATCATGGTGCCGCTCGCGCTCAAGTGGAGCGAAGGCGACGAGCGCCGGCGACGACTGCTCGTCACCATGGGGCTCACTTCGCTCTTCACCTTCGCGCTCTTCACCGCGAGCGCGACTCGCTTCCATCACTACGTGTTGCCGGTGCTTCCCGGACTCGCCGTGTTGATCGCCGTCGCGCTCGATCGCTTGATGACCGAGGGCTTCGCGACGCATCGACCGGCGCTGCTCCTGGGAGCGGTCTTGCAGGCGTTGGTGTGGAAGGACCTCTGGCAGCGGCCGCGGCATCTGCTCGATCTCTTCACGTACAACCACGACCGGCCGTATCCGGACTCGGTGTTGCTCACGCCGGTCGCGTTCAAGCCGGCGCTGATCAGCGCGTTGGTCCTGATCGGTCTGGTGCTCGTGCACTCAATGTGGCGGAAGAACGCCGAGCGATTCGCGCAGGCGTGCCTGGTGGCGAGCGGAGTGGTCGCGCTCTTCCTCTCGTGGGAGCACTGGCCGGCGCTCGGCCGTCACTGGACGCAGCGTGAGTTGCTCCAGCCGTACTTCGCACAGCGCCACGACGGAGAGCCGCTCGCGGCGTTCCTGATGAACTGGAAGGGCGAGACGTTCTACACGCGCAACGAGGTGATGCAGGTCTCGGCGCGCGACCCCCGCGGCGAGATCTCGCAGATCGCGCTGCAGCCCGGACGCGCGTTCGTGGTGGTGGAGCACGCACGAGTGCCGGTGTTACGGCAGTCGCTCCCTCCGGGGCAGCGCATGGAGGTGATCGCGCCGGACACGATGAACAAGTTCGCGCTCGTTCGCCTCGACGACCCCTAACTCCCTCTCCCTGCGCAGCGGGGAGAGGGCCGGGGTGAGGGGCGAGCATTCAATGAGCTAGAAGGGGTCATGCGCTGGCTCCTTCCGCTCGTCCTCGTGCTCGGTTGCGCGCACGATCCTGCTCCTGCTGCCGCTCCTCCTCCGAAACCGGTGAACACCGAGCGTCCGGCCGCGAAGAGGCCAGAGTCGGTGTCGGACGTCCGAGATCCATGCACCGAGGTGACGCCTGAGCTAACGCTCGCTCCGCTCCCCGCGGCCGAAATGCAGCGCGTGGCGAAGGACGACTTCATCACGCTCCGCCGAGGACAGTGCTTCGGTCGTTGCCCGATCTATTCAGTCACCGTGCACGCAGACGGTCGCGTCGAGGCGAACGGCGAGCAGCACGTGGCGGCGCTCGGCGCTCAGAACTGGCAGATCGATGCAGCAGTAGCGACGCGGCTGCTCGCTGAGATGGTGCGCAACAACGTGTGGGCGCTCGATCCGAAGATGGATGCGCACGTCACCGATCTCCCGACCGCTCGGCTCGAAGGGAAGGTGGGTGGTCACTCGGTGTCGGTGCGGCACTACGGCGCAGGCACGGATCTGGGCCTCGGGGGTCGAGACTTCGCTACCGCGTCGCGACTCGAGACGTTGATCGATCTGATCAGTGAGGCCGAGACGCGCGTCGTCGGCTGTGCGGCGAAGATGTGAAGTACGCCCCTCTCCCCTGCCCCTCTCCCCGCTGCGGAGGGAGAGGGAGAAAGTCCCCATTGCGACGGGCGTTGATGGTGCTGCTGTTGGTGGCGACCTCGGCCCGCGCGGACTTCTTCAACGCCCGCAACATCATCCTCGGAGAACGCGCGAGTCTGCTCGGTGGCGCCTTCACCGCGCTCGCCGATGACAGCACCGCCGGGTACTACAACCCCGCGGGCCTCGTGCAGGTCCCGGGCTTCGCGCTCGCCGCCTCGGCCAACGTCTACGGGCTCTATCTCCTTGATCGCATCGAGCAGGTAAACGACCAGGGAGATCTGCTCCCGCTCCCCTTCGTCCGCACGGTGATTCTCCCGACCACGTTCGCGCTCTCGTACCGCGTGCACGAGCGAGTCACGATCGCGATTCACGTCTTCAGCACCGATCGTTTCCGTCTCGCAGCGATCAACTCGGTCGACGCGCCCGTCGTCGCGAAGGCGATCGGCAGCGATCAGCTGTTCAACGGCCTCTCACGCTCTGCGCGCTTCGATCAGGCGAGCACGCTCTACGGCGCGAGCGCGGGCTTCCTGCTCACCGATTGGTTCTCGTTCGGCATCTCGCTGCACTACCACCTCGCGCAGACCAGCCAGGCGCTCGCCTCCACCTACTTCACGCACGCCTCGGAAGACGGCACGGTGCCCTCGTCACAGGCCACGCTCACTGCGGACAACGAAGTGACCTCGGGCGGCCTCATTCCTCAGCTCGGAGTGCTCTTCCGCCTCCCGCACGGAATCCGCATCGGCGCGAACTGGCAGTGCGAGACGTTGATGCTCCACAGCGAGAACGCGTGGCAGGTAGCGTTGTCGAGCGACATGCTCGGTCAGTCGATCCAATCGGGCATCACGAAGGGCGACACGCGCTACCCGCACAAGTTCTCCCTCGGGCTCGCGTGGCAAGGATCGCGGGTGCTGCTCTCGTTCGATTTCGTCGCGTACCTGGGGCTCAACTACGACGCACCGCACGAGGTGCTGCGCACGCAGTACGCCGACAATCGGCACCTCGAGGTCGCGCACTTCGACGCGTCGCTCGGCGCAGAGGTGGCGCTCTCCGAGATGTTCGTGCTGCGCGGCGGCCTCTTCACCAACACCTCGAGCGCCTCTCAGCAGTACGCGGAAGAGCGCATCGATCTCTTCGGTGGAGTCGTGGGCCTCGGCGTGCGGAAGGACGGGCTCGAGACCGGCTTCGGGGTGATGGGTCAGTTCGGGCGCTCTGCGTTTCAGCGCGAGAACGATCAGGGCCTCCTCACGCAGTGGAGGCGCGCGCAGCTGATGTTCGTGCTCGGCGGCTCGCACCGCTTCTTCGAGAAGTAGTCACCACTTCGCGGCGACTTCGCAGCAGTCGTCACCGCGCACGCGGCACTTCCGCTCCTCGGCAAACTGCACCTTCGCGCCGGACAATTCGATCGAGCGGATGATCCACCCGAGCACCGAGAGGCAGTGCGCGCGGTGCGGCTCATCGAAGTCGTGGATGGAGAGGTAGAGCGTTCCGTCGGCTTCGCGGCGCGTGTCCATGCGGCCGGAGTCGTAGTGCGCGCTCCAGAGCTTCGCGGCGCGCTCGAAGAGGAACATCGGTGAGCCGAAGCGATAGAAGAGCCGGAAGATGCGCGGGAGATTCGCGCCCGCGGCCCACGCGCCCATCTCCTTGCAGAGTTCGAGATCACCTTTGCCGTGCAGGCGATCGGCGACGACGTTGAGATCGATGAAGGTGGAGAAGGGCACCCACTCGTGCGGCAACACGTGGCGCTCGAGCAACTCGCGCGTGGCGGGAGCGAGTTGGGTGAGGAGCGTTTTCGCAGCGGCCTCTCCGTGCACCTCCTGCACGTAGCGAAGTCGTGAGCTGAGATTGAGGCCCTTGCAGCGCGCCATGTACCGCCCCCGCCCGGCAGCTTACCGGCGGAGACTGGAGAGGACACAACGCGGCGTCCCCTCGGGTGCGCCGAAGACCGACGCGGGTACGGCGAGCACTCCTTCTTCCAGCAGGCTCGTAAAGGAGCGCTCGGCGATCGCGACGTAGCCGGTGCACTTCGAGGCTCTCAGCTGCGGACGCGTGCCGGTGAATTCGTCGAGGCGAGCGGCGAGGGCGGCGAGTTGGCGGGCGACTTCCTTCGGACGATCCGCGTGCTCGGTGAGCGCGGCGTAGGCGACGCGGAGCCGCTCTTCGTCCTTCGGGAGCGCGGCGAAGGCTTCGCGGGTCTCCCGCTGGAAGCGGTGCGGCGTGATGCAGAGGCCGCCGTGATCAGGAATGAGCCAGCCCTTTGAGAGCGAGACGAGCACGATGGCGCTCTCGTCTTGCAGCAGTTCCAGCGTGCGCGCGGTCGGCGGCGTCGCGTACGCGGAATCGATGATCAGCATTCTCCGTTCATCGGCTCGCGCCCAGCTCCGGAGTCGTGCGGCATCACGCTCGCTGAGCGTGGTGCCCCAGGGCTTGAGCGGCTCGCAGATCAGCAACGCGTCGAAGGTCGCGAGGACTTCCTCACTCGGAAGTCCCTCGTACGAAGGCCACGCCGTAACTCCCATCGGGAGAGGGTCGGGGTGAGGGCATGCCTCTTTCGCGAGCTGCAGATACACCGGGTACACATCGCTCGGGATTCCGATCCGCGCGTTGCGCCTGGCGAGGAGCGTGAAGAGCGCCTTCAAGGATCGCCGCACTCCGTGGCTCACCTGCGTGCGCGACTTCAGCTCCTGCGAGAGCCCGAGGTGCGACAGGTACTGCTCGGCGAAGTGACAGCGATACGGCGCCTCACGATGCGTCGAGGGCGCAATCGCGGGGGAAGCGAGTGAGCGGTACAGATTCAACTCGGAGAAATCGAGCAGGCCGGGCCGCGTGGTGCGGAGCTCGTCGCGGAGTTTCAGAAAGGCATCGAGCTGCATGTCACTTACGCTCCAGCGAGTGAGGTCCTGCGCCGTCGTCATCCTCGCGCTGAGCGCGTGCAGCAGGCCGCCGACCCCTGCCGTCGTCAGTGACTTCGTGGGCCCTGCGAAGGGGTGTGTGCCGGAGAACGACGGCAAGCGCTTCGTGGTCGACGGAGTGCTCGAGATCATCGGCGGCGTCGCCACCGACGAGGGGAGCATGGCCGAGTTCTGGTTGTCCGCTCCTCCGGCCAGCGCGCAGCTGCCCGTGGTGATCGAGAAGGGCCGCTTGCTCACGGTGAACACCGGGTCGAGCCGACTCAGTCGCGACAAGGACTCGGTGGTTTTGCACACGAACTCCGGCGACGCCGCGATGGGCGAGCGATTGAAGGTGACCGTGAGGTTGAGGTTCGTCTCTCAAGCTGCGTGCTTGTTCATGGTGGTCGCACTCGAGCGACCGGGCTCTTGAA
>CBIHPJ010000683.1:0-4985 GCA_966211295.1 uncultured Myxococcales bacterium
AAGGCCCGCTCGAAGAAAAAGGCGAAGTCCGGCAGCAAGGCGAAGAAGACCACCAGCGCGAAGAAGACGGCGAGAAAGCCGGCGCTGAAGGCGAAGGGCAAGACCTCGGCGAAGAAAGCCGCGAAGAAGCCTGCCCCGAAGAAGCAGAAGGCCGCCGCTCCGAAGAAGGCCGCTGCGAAGAAGCCGGCCCCGAAGAAGGTCGCCGCGAAGGCGACGGCTCCTCGCCCGCCCGCGCCGAAGGCCACTCCGGCTCCGAAGCAGCCGCTTCCGGCCGCGGTCGATCGCGCGCTCGCCCAGGCCGACGTCGAGGGGCTGATCAGCCGCCTGCCGCCTCCGGTGCAGCCGGTGGTGAAGACGCTCCGCAGGCTGGTGCTCGAGGCCGCGCCCGAGGCTTCTGAATTGTTGGATGACGGCTCGCCCGCGTACTTCGCGAACGGCGTGTTCGCCCGCATCGTCCCCTCTGAGCGTGAGGTGCTCGTGAAGTTCCTCCGCGGTGGCGAGCTGCCGTCGGCGGGCGAGCTGACGGGTGAGGGCGAGACCCGCTCGATCTCGCTGACCTCGGTCGAGGAGCTGAAGGAGAACGTGCTCCGCAAGATCGTGCGCGAGGCCGTGATGCTGAACCTGTCCACGCCCATCACCGTTCAGGCGTGAATTAGCCCCTCTCCCCGACCCTCTCCCCGCGTTCGCAGGGAGAGGGAGAACTTGTGACGATTTCAGCGCTCATCTTCGATCTCGACGGCACGCTCGCTGATTCGATTGGAGACATCGGCGAGGCGATGAACGCCGTCCTCGCCGAGCTCTCGCTCCCGCCGCACTCGATGGAGGCCTACAAGGCCTTCGTCGGCGAAGGAGCTGAGAACCTCGCCCGCAGATCCGTGAAAGCAGCTCAAGGCCGCGACTGGCGCGATCCCAGCGCCGATGGACTGCCGCGCCCGCTCGCCGAGCTCACCGAGTCGTACCGCGTGCACTACGCCAGGCTCGAGCACGCGAACTCCGCGCCCTACGAAGGCATCGACGTGATGCTCGACGGCATCGTCGCCGCGGGCCGCAAGATGGCCGTGCTCTCGAACAAGCGCGACGAGTTCACCAGGCACCTCGTGGAACAGGCCTTCGGCAAGTGGCCCTTCGTAGAAGTGCGCGGCGAGCGCGACGGAGTGCCTCGCAAACCCGATCCCACCGCCGCCCTCGAGATCGCGAAGATCATCGGAACTCCTCCCGCGGAGATCGCCTTCGTCGGCGACACGCCCATCGACATGGGCACAGCGCGTCACGCCGGCATGGTGCCCATCGGAGTACTCTGGGGCTTCCGGAGCCGGACGGAGCTGAGTGAAGCCGGGGCAGCAATCCTCCTGGATCGTCCCCAGGATCTACTGCCCCTCTTGCGTTGACCCACGTCAGGCGAATACACCGCGCCCAACCAAAGGGGGACCATGCGGTCACTACATTTTTTGGCGGCAGTTTCGGTTGTTCTGGTGCTCGGTTGCGGCAAGCCGGCGACGTTCCAGGTGCGCGAGAGCGTGGAGCAGCTCCACGTCACTCACGCCGCGCCCGGCGCGACGCTCGAGGTCGTCGACGCGACCGGTAAGCAAGTCGCCACGGGCACGGTCGACATGCAGGGCAGCCTGGTCTTCCGCCGTCTGCCTCCAGGGAAGGACTACCTGGTGAAGACCGTGGTCGCGAAGGGCGAGACCGCCGAGGTGAGCAAACCGCTCGCCGTGATGTCGGTCGAGGGCAGCAGGCCCGATCCGAAGAAGTACGGCGATCAGAAGCTGGTCGCGGGCTTCAACTACATCACCATGCGCGACGGCACGACGCTGTCGGCGTGGGTGACGTTGCCGCGCGGCAAGGGCCCGTTCCCCACGGTGGTGAACTACTCGGGCTACGACGCCTCGCGCCCGCAGGATCCGAACCCCGATCTCACCTTCCTCTGCACCGACTTCCCCAGCATGTGCACGCCGCCGACGGATCCCTCCTCGCTGCTGGCGTCGATGATGGGCTACGCCACGGTAAGCGTGAACGTGCGCGGCACCGGCTGCTCCGGCGGTGCGTATGACTACTTCGAGACCCTGCAGGTGCTCGACGGTTACGACGTGATCGAGATCGTCGCCGCGCAGGAGTGGACCATGCACCACCAGGTGGGAATGGTCGGCCTCTCGTACCCGGGCATCACGCAGCTCTTCGTGGCGAGCGCGCAGCCTCCGGGGCTCGCGGCGATCGCTCCGATGTCGGTGATCGGCAGCACGGACAGCACGCTGCTCCCCGGCGGAATTCTGAACGACGGCTTCGCGGTGAGCTGGGTGACCAACGTGCTCGCGAAGGCGGTCCCCTTCGGCCAGGGCTGGGAACAGAAGCGAGTCGACAACGGCGACACCGTCTGCGCTGAGAACCAGCTGCTGCACAGCCAGCTGATCGACAACGTCGCCCAGGCCCGGCAGATCACCTACTACGTGCCGGAGGAGCACGACCGCTTCAACCCGAGCACCTTCGTCGACAAGATCAACGTGCCGGTGTTCATCACGGGCTCGTGGCAGGACGAGCAGACCGGCCCGTACTTCTTCCTGCTCTTCGACAAGTTCAAGAACGTGCCCTCGCTGCGCATGACCGCGATCAACGGCGTGCACATCGACGGCTTCGGCCCGCACATCTCGATGGAGTGGCAGCAGTTCCTCGAGCTGTTCGTCGCCAAGCGCAAGCCGAAGGACATTCCCCAGGTGCGCAACATCTCGGCGCTGCTCTACACGAACTTCTTCGACTCGCCGCTCGTGCTACCGCCCGCGCGCTTCTCCACCTACGACACCTTCGAAGAGGCGCTCGCTGCATGGAATGCCGAGCCCAAGCTCACCGTGCTCTTCGAGAGTGGCGCGGGAAACATGAGCTCGCTGGGCGCGCCCGCGGAGACCTTCCAGAAGGGCTTCAACCAGTGGCCGCCTGAGCAGACGGAGCCGATCGAGTACTACTTCCAGCCGGGTGGGGCGCTCCTTGCGACCGCTCCGACCGTGCCGAGCGCGGCCTCGACCTTCACCCTCGAGCCCGCGGCGGGACAGGTGAGCGTCACGCCTCGCGGCGACGTGTGGGATCGTCTGCCGCAGTACGAGTGGGATCTCGGCATGGCGGGTGACGAGGTGGTGTTCGAGAGCGAGCCGATCGCCGCCGACATGGTGATGATGGGCACCGCGAGCTTCGATCTCTGGCTCAACTCGCCGGTGGACGACGCGGATCTCGAGGTCACGCTGTCCGAGGTGCGGCCCGACGGGAAGGAGATGTACATCCAGTCAGGTTGGCTGCGCGCAGGACACCGCAAGCCGGGTCCGAACGCGACGCGGCTGTGGCCGGCGCAGACGCTTCGAGAGGACGCCTGGGAGCCGCTGCCGATCAACACGTGGACTCCGGTGCGCGTCGGCACCGCGGGTTTCGCTCACGCGATGCGCGCGGGCTCGCGGATTCGCGTCTCAGTCGACACTCCCGGAGGCGTGCGCGCTGACTGGAAGTTCGCGCTCAAGAAGTTCCCCGAGATGGTGCGCTACGGCATCGCTCACGACGCCGCGCACCCCTCGAAGATCGTGCTCCCGAAGTTGAACGGAGTGACGATTCCCACTGCGGCTCCGCCGTGCCCGTCGCTGCGCGGTCAGCCGTGCCGTGACTGGGTCCCGGCGGCCAACGTCGCGTTCTGAAGCTCCGGCACGCGGAGTGAATTCCGTCGCCCGGTGATCACCACCGAGGCGATGGACGAGCTGTGTGAGCTGATGGCGCAGCAGCGGCTCACGCGCGAGGTCTTCGCCGACTGGGTTCAGCGGAACTCTTCGTGGCTCCGGGTAGAGGAGCATCCGCAATTCAGGTCCGAGCCCTCTTCTCTGGAGAGCGCGCGTCGCCGAGTCCGTCAGTTCGACGCGTTCTTGATGCAGCCAGGTGTGGAGAACTGTCGCTTCACCCGCACCATCATCGACATGAGGAACATCTTCGCGCGCTACGCCGGCATGACGCTCTCGGGCACGGTGTCGCTCTGGGCCGACGCGCAGTGACTGCGCCGTTCTCCCTCTCCCTGCGCAAGCGGGGAGAGGGGCAGGGGAGAGGGGCGGCGCTCATTTCACCGCAACGAACGCCGCGATCCGATCGATCACCTCCGCGGCGACGTACCCAGGCACGCCGTACTCAGCAGGCATCGACTTTCCTTCGCCGACGATGAAGAGGTGATTCGCCTTCTCCACGCCGAGCACCGCCGTATTCGGAACACCCTCGAGACCGGTCTTCCACGCAGCGAAGTCGTCTTCGTTCACCTGGTAGTCGCGCGTGCCGCGCAGCACGAGGACCGGCTTCTTGAGCTTCTTCGCGACGGCGATTCCGTCCTTCTTCTCCCATTCCTTCCAGTACGAACCGGCGGCGCCCAGCACGACGGCCTTGGGATCTCCTGCCTCGAGCTTCGCGAACTCCTTCTCGGTCTCCGCGATCTTCTCCGCAGGAGCGCCGACGTAACGAAGCTGCTGCAGGATGATGTCCTTCGGCTTGCGAGCGGGCGGGGCGAGCAGCACCGCACCGGCCACACGCTTCGAACGCTGAGCGATCTCTGGAGCGAGCAACGCGCCCAGACTGTGCCCCACCACGAAGATCTTCCCGACGTCCTTGCGAGCCGCGAGCAGCTCCACCGCAAGCAGCGCGTCGGTGATCACCTCGTCATCCATCGTGATGATCTTTCCGACGAGGTCCTTGCCATGCGTGAGCGTGCGCTTGTCGTACCGCAGCACGATCACGCCGCGTGACGAGAGTCCCTCGGCGAGATCCTTGAACGGTCGATTCGCCGCGATGTGCTCATCGCGATCGTTCGGTCCCGAGCCGTGCACCAGCACCACCGCGGGGAACGGACCTTTCCCCTTCGGAATCGTGAGCGTGCCTGGCAGCTCGAAGGGCTTCTGGCCGACGGTCACATCGTCTTGCGTGAACGTCTCAGGCTTCACGTACGGCGCGGCCGCGGGGACGGTGAGCGCCTTCAA
>CBIHPJ010000684.1:0-4979 GCA_966211295.1 uncultured Myxococcales bacterium
CGGGCGGAATGACTCCGAGGCCGACCATGGCCGCAGCGCCCGCGAGCGCCGCGCCAGTGCGATCCAACTTCACGAACGGGAGTTTGAAGCCTGCGAGGAAGACGTAGGTCAGCAGGAAGACGACAAGGCCCAAAGATCAGCCCTTGGCCTTCTTCTTCTTCCCGCCCTCTGCGGCCTCTTCAGATCCAGCGGCGCGCTTGGGCGGCTTTCGATCTTCCGCGGGCGCCGGAGCAACAGCAGGAGCCGCCGGAGCCGGAGCTCCACCGCGCGCGAGCGAAGCCTTCAGCGCCTCCATGAGGTCGACGACCTTCGCGACCGGAGCGGGCTGCGGCGTGAGATCCACTGCCTCGCCCTTGATCTTCTTGTCGAGCATCTCGCGCAGCCGCTCGCGGTACTCGTCCCTGTACTGGCCGATGTCGAACTGCGGCTTCGCCATCGCGGTGATGAACTGCTTCGCGAGGCCCAGCTCCGCGTCGGTCACCGTCGCGTCGGGAATCGGAATCTCACCGAGCGTCTTCACCTCTTCGCCGTAACGCAGCTGCTGCATCACGATCGCGCCCTTCAAAGGACGGAACACGACCAGCTGCTGCTTGCCGCGCGCGATGTACTTCGCGACCGCGGCGTACTTCGCATCGGTCAACGCCGCCGCGAGCAACTTGTACGCACGCTCAGCGCCCTTGTCGGGCCCGAGGTAGTAGCCGTTCTCGAAGTAGAGCGGGTCGACGCTGTCGAGCGGGACGAACTCGGTGATGTCCATCGAGCGAGAGGTGGCGAGCTCGAGCGCGTCGAGCTCCTCTTCATTCACGATGATGTACTGGTCCTTCGCGTACTCGTAGCCCTTCACGATCTTCTCGCGGGGCACGATCTCGCCCGTCTCCGGGTCGAACATCTGCTGCTTCAGGCGGGTCTTCTTGTCCGCGTGAAGCTGGTTGAACGAGATCTTCTCGGTGGTGTTGTTCGCCGAGAACACCTTCACCGGGATATTGACCAGCCCGAAGCTGATCGTTCCAGTACCCATCGCGCGAGCGGCCATGGTGTAACCGTAGCGCCAAGTTGCCGAAGTGACCCAGATGAAAGCGGACGACGTCGTTCTTCAACTCGCGGAAGCCCGCCCCACGGCGTTCACGAAGGACGGGTGGGGTTTCGAGCTGAAGTTCGACGGCTTTCGTCTTCTCGCGGAGCGCATCGGGGGCAAGGTTCGCCTCGTGCTCCGGAGAGGTCGTGAGGCCACTCGCCAGTTCCCCGAGATCGTCACCGCGCTCGAGCAGGTTCCCGGCGGCGACTTCATCATCGATGGGGAGCTGGTCATTCAAGACGAGCATGGCCGCCCGATTTTCCAGCGCCTGCTCACCCGCGGGACGCTCACGGGGCAGCGCGAGATCGAAGCGGGCATGCGCGCGAATCCCGCCGTGTTCTTCGGCTTCGATCTCTTGATGGACGAAGGATCGGACCTTCGGAACCTGCCGCTGCGCCAGCGCAAGGCGAAGCTGCTCGCGAGAGTGCCAAAGCTCGAGCGCGTGCTGCCTGTCGAATACATCGAGCGGGAAGGGGAGGCGCTTCTCGAGGCGGTGCGTGGCCAGGAACTCGAGGGCATCGTCGCCAAGGATCTCTCCGCGCCCTATCGCGGTGGCCGCGGTCCCTCCTGGCAGAAGATCGCGCTCAAGCACGTCGCTGACTTCGCGGTGGTTGGTTACGCCGATGACTTCAACGCCTTCTACCTGGCGACGTGGGACGGCTTGCAGTTCGTCTTCGCCGGCAAGGTCGGCTCGGGCATCACGCCGAAGATCGGAGAGATGGTGCGGCCTCTCTTCGAAGCCACCACCGTGAAACACCCGCCGTGCATCGGAGACAACATTCCGGTCGAGGCCGAGGCGCGCTGGTGCACTCCGCAGATCGTCGTCGAGGTGCGCTTCAAGAATTGGCCTGAAGGTCTGAGCATTCGCGAGCCCGCCTTCCTGCGCTTCCGCGAGGACAAGCTGCCCACCGAGTGTCCGACTCCGAACTTCGGTCACGCGCCCTCGCCAGCGCCCGCTCCGTCGTCGGCGTCGGGATCTGGGTCGTACCCGAAGGTCTCCAACACCAACAAAGTGCTCTTCCCCGATGACGGGATCACCAAGGGAGAGCTCGTCGAGTACTACCGCCAGGTCTCGAAGTGGCTCCTTCCGTACCTGGAAAACCGTCCGCTGATGCTGACGCGGTACCCCGATGGAATTCGCGGGAAGAGCTTCTTCCAGAAGGGCGCGCCGCTGAAGTCACCCGACTTCGTGCGCACCATTCGCGTGCGCAACGAGGAAGAGCAGCGCGATATCGATCAGATCGTCTGCGACGATCTCCGCACGCTCGAGTGGTGTGCGAATCTCGCGACGCTTCCGCTCCACATTCCTGCCTCGCGTGTCGGTTCCCTGGAACGCGCTGACTGGGCGGTGATCGACTTCGATCCCAAAGGCGCTCCGTTCGAAGACGTGATGACGCTCGCGAAGTCGCTCCATGAGCGCTGCGAGCGAGCGGGACTTCCGGCCTTCGCCAAGACCAGCGGAGCGAACGGCATGCACGTGCTCATTCCGCTCGCGGGCCAATTGGATCACGAGGGGGCGAGACAGCTCTCCGAGTTGCTCGCGCAGTTGCTCGTCGCCGAGCACCCGAAGATCTCGACGCTGGAACGATCGATCCCGAAGCGTCAGGGCAGGGTCTACGTGGACGCGCTGCAGAACGGGCAAGGAAAGCTGATCGCGGCACCGTTCTGCGTAAGAGCACTGCCCGGAGCTCCGGTGTCGATGCCCCTCGAGTGGATCGAGCTGCAGCCTGGACTCACTGCGCGCACTTTCACGTTGAAGAATGCGATCGAGCGACTTCAGAAGATCGGTGACGTGATGGCGCCCGTGCTGACGACGAGGATCGATCTCGCCGCGGTGCTGCCGAAGCTTGGTTGACGCTCACCCCGAAGGGAGAGGGAGACACGATTCACATCCGGCCGAACGCCACGACCGCAGCCAGCACCGTGATCAGCGCCGAGTACACGAGCGGATTGGCCGCAGTCATGCGCGTCGAGATCCGCGCGTAGATCACGGAGAGCACCAGGTTCTCGATCGCGACCACCATCGCGGCGATCGGAGTGAGCTGCGGCATCCAGCCCGTCGCCCACGGAAGAATCACGAGCAGCGCGCCGACCACCTCGATCACGCCGATCACCCGCCAGCCCGCTTCGGGAATCGTCGGAGCCTGCTTCGCGACGTCCGCCGGCTTCGCCAGCTTGAAGCCACCACCCGAGAGGCAGAAGAACGCCAGAATCCCCTGCACGATCCACAACACGATGTTCATTCTCAGCGTCCCTGGGCGATGCGGCGAATGGCGACGCCGGCGATGTGCATGCCGAAGATCGACGTCACGTACGCGAGCGATCCATCGATCTGATTGCGGTGCTCGCACGAGTGGAACTCGTTCTCGCCGTGCGGACACACGCACATGAACCCGCCCGACGCCTCGTCGTACTTGAGGTCGAACGGATCGCGCCGCGGCTCGATGGAGAACACCGCGGTGATGCCCGTGGGCTTGTTGGTATCGATGCCGTGCTTGCGCTTGAGCAGCTTGCGCACGTCCTTCGCGAACGGATCCATGTGCGTCTCGCACAGATCGTCCACGCGGATGTACGTGGGATCGAGCCGGCCCGCCGCGCCCATCGAGCTCACCACCGGGATCTGCCGCTTCACGCACTCATTCAAGAGGTGCAGCTTCGCCTTGATGTTGTCGATCGCGTCGACGACGTAGTCGATCTTCCCCGCCAGCAATTCCTCCGATCGATCCTCACGATAGAAGTCGACGATCGCCGTCACGTTGCAGTCAGGGTTGATGCTCTTGCATCGCTGCGCCATCAGCTCGGCCTTGGGCTTGCCGACCGTGCTCACCGTCGCGTGCAGCTGGCGGTTCGAGTTCGTCACGCAGACCACGTCGAAGTCGACGAGCGTGAGCTTGCCC
This sequence comes from uncultured Myxococcales bacterium, assembly GCA_966211295.1. Taxonomy (GTDB): domain Bacteria; phylum Myxococcota; class Myxococcia; order Myxococcales; family Myxococcaceae; genus Archangium_A. The sequence continues at coordinate 3,973 of CBIHPJ010000684.1, forward strand.
ACGCCGCTGCGAACGAGACCTTCGACCGTGTAGCTCCCGACGCCGCCCAGACCGAAGACCACCACGTGCGCGTCGTGCAGACGCCGCATGCCCTGGTCACCAATCAAACGGGCGGAGCGATCGAACCGCCTGTGCAGGCGATAGGGCTTCTCAGGAACCACGACCTCGGGGGAAGGCGCTTCGACGGCTACAGCAGTCATGCGCAGCCCTCTATCCCACCCCAAACCCGCACCGGAAGAACCGCCGGGCATTCTGGGTGGTCCGTTCTCTCAGCTCATCCCGGTCGACCTCGAGGTACGTCGCCATCGAGTCGAGGATCAGCGGGAGATACTGCGGCTCACTTCGCTCCCCGCGGTGAGGGTGGGGCGCTTGATCGGGGGCGTCGGTCTCGCCCATCAAGCGCTCGAGCGGGATCTTCTTCAGCGCCTCCAGGGGCCGCCGCGCCTCGGGAAAACTCACGGGGCCCGCGAAGGAAAAATGGCAGCCCGCCTTCACGTAGAAACCGGTGAGATCCGCCGAGCCTGAGTAGCTGTGCATCAGCAGACCGGCTTCGGGCACCGGGTGGGCTTTCAGGTACCGCTGAAGGTGTGGGTGCGCTCGATAGCAATGCACCAGCAACGGGAGTCGATGTTTGTGCGCCAATTCGAAGTGCGCGTGCAACACCCGCAGCTGCCTCTCGATCGGAGCGCCCGCTTCACTCGGCCCATCGAGCCCACACTCACCGACGGCGATCGCCTTCCCAGCGTGTGCGGCGAGTAACGAATCGAGCCGCGCGAGATGCCGAGCGTCGTCAGCTTCAGGAAGCGAGGGGAGGAGCTGCGGATGAATGCCGAGGCCGACTTGCACGCGTGGCTCACGCCCAGGCCACTCCAGGAGCGGTTCCCACGCGTCAGGACCAATCGCGGGAATCACGAGCCCGGTGACGCCGGCGGACCAGGCGCGCGCGAGCACCTCGCTCCGATCCGCGTCGAAGCGCGGCACGTCGAGGTGGCAATGCGTGTCGATCA
>CBIHPJ010000685.1:0-4977 GCA_966211295.1 uncultured Myxococcales bacterium
GCCCTTGCCCGTCTTCTCGGCGATCAGTGTCTTGGTGTCGGCCTTCGCCTGGCCGGGGCTGTCGAAATCCTTCACCTTCTCCTGGCCCGCGGTGCCGATCTTTCCGAAGCGGATCGTCTGCTCGGAGTCCTCGACCTTCACTTCCCAGAACTTGCTCGAGCCACCTTCGACGAACTCGAAGCGGCGGAAACCTTCTTCCACCTGCACCGGCGCCTTCTTCGCGGCGGGCGCGGGCGGAGGCGAAGCGGCAGGAGCGGCTGCCTTCTTCACGGCGACCTTCGCGGGAGCAGCCGCCGCCGGAGCGGGAGCCGCGCCACCGCCGCCCTTCTCCTCGTAACCCTTCTTCGTCTTCTCTCCGACGAGCTTGTCGTGGAGCTTCTGCGCGCCAGCCGGAGATCCCTCGTCCTTCACGGTGGTCTGGCCCGACGCGCCGATCTTCCCGTAGCGCGTGAGGACCTTGGTGCCCTCGACCCAGACTTCCCAGAACTTGTTGGACGTGCCTTCAGAGAACTCGAAATAGCGCTTCGACATGTGCCCTCCTGAGTGGGGCGCGGAGCGTGGCGCAGGTCGCGCGTGCGGACCAGCGAGTTCGTGACAGATTCCCCTCATGGCGTTGGACTGGCTGGAAGCGGAGGCGATCTTTCTCATTCGGGAAGCGGTTGCCGCTTGCCGGAAGCCCGTCCTCTTGTTCTCGGGCGGGAAGGACTCCGCGGTGATGTTGCGCCTCGCGGAGAAGGCGTTCTGGCCGGGGAAGCTGCCGTTCCCCGTGATGCACGTGGATACCGGGCACAACTTCCCCGAGGCGATCTCGTTTCGCGACGAGCGCGTGGCCGAGTTGAAGTGCGAGCTGATCATTGCCTCGGTGCAGCGCTCCATCGACGAGGGCAGGGTGATCGAGAGCAAGGGGCCGCGGGCGAGCCGGAACCCGCTGCAGACCGTGACGCTGCTCGATGCGATCGCCGCGCAGCAGTTCGATGCGGTGTTCGGCGGAGCGCGACGTGATGAAGAGCGCTCGCGCGCGAAGGAGCGGCTCTTTTCGGTGCGGGTCGGCGGCAAGTGGGATCCCTCGAGGCAGCGGCCGGAGCTGTTCGGACTGATCAATCCGCACCTCGATGCGGGGGCGCACTTTCGAGTGTTCCCGATCTCCAACTGGACCGAGCTCGACGTGTGGCGCTTCATCGAGCGGGAGAAGATGGCGTTGCCTTCGCTCTACTACTCGCACGAGCGCAGTGTCTTTCAGCGCGATGGTCTCTGGTACGCGGAGACTCCGTTCATCGAGCGTGAGGCTGGTGAGACGTGTGTGACGAAGCGCGTGCGCTTTCGCACCGTGGGTGATGCGAGCTGCACGGCAGCGGTGGAGTCCAACGCGTCGACTCCGGCGGAGGTGATCGAAGAATTGCTGATCAGCACCGTGAGTGAACGTGGCGCCACGCGCGCCGATGATCGCGCCAGTGAAGCTGCGATGGAGCGTCGCAAGCTCGAGGGCTACTTCTGATGAGTGCGACCTATGTCTCCCTCTCCCCTCGGGAGAGGGTCGGGGTGAGGGCAGAAGTCTCGCGTCCGGTGCGCGTAGCGGTAGCTGGCTCAGTCGACGACGGCAAGAGCACGTTGCTTGGCCGGCTCATGCTCGACTCGGAGCGTGTCTTTCGTGACGAGCTCGAAGCGGTACGAAAAGCGTCTAACCCTCACCCCAACCCTCTCCCGAAAGGAGAGGGAGGCAATGGTGTCTCCCTTCGGGAGAGGATCGGGGTGAGGGTTGAACCAAACCTCGCATTCTTCACCGACGGTCTGATGCTGGAACGAAGAGAGGGAATCACGCTCGACGTGGCGTGGAGACATCTGACTCTCGGCAATCGCCGGCTCCTGCTGGCCGACGTCCCGGGACACGTGGAACTCGTTCGCAACATGGCGACCGGCGCCTCCACCGCTGACGCCGCGATCCTCCTCGTGGACGCCGAGCGTGGAGTTCAACTTCAGACGCGCCGTCACCTCGTGATGCTCAGCGGCCTCGGCGTGAAGCAGGTGATCATCTGCATCAACAAGCTCGACGCGATGAACTTCTCGGAAGAGCTGACCGCGAAATTGATCAACGAGCTGCGCGCGCTTGCTCGTCCGCTTGGCGTCGCTCTCGAGGTGATTCCGATCTCCGCGCTCGAGGGAGACAACGTGGTGAAGCGCAGCGAGCGCATGTCCTGGTACTCCGGGCCCACGGTGGCTGAGCGGCTCGAGTCGCTTGCGCCTCGTGCGGAGTCTCAACATCTGCGCGCGATCGTTCAGCTCGACAGCGACTCACACGGTTGGACCTCGTTGCACGAAGTGCGCCCCTCTCCCCTGGCGCAGGGAGAGGGAGAACTGATCGCATGGCCCTCGGGCGAACCGTGTCTCGTGCTCGAGAGAAGCCCGCTTGGAGCCGGACGGGTGAGGCTCGATCGTTCGCTCCCGCGCGGCACGTTGCTCACTTCGACCGCCGCACCTCCTCGGGTCGCCAGTGAGGCGAAGCTGATCGTCACCTGGCTCGGCCCACGCGAAGGCGCCCAGGGGCTCTCACTCACGATGCTCCAGCACGGCCGAAAGACCGGCTGCCAGATCACCGGGGCCATCGAAGTCCGCTCGCGAGAGTCCGGCTTGCTCGAGCCCGCGGCCCGGCTGAACGCGGGTGACGTGGGCGTGGTGCACGTCGCCCTCGAGCGCGCGACCTGGTTCGACGGCTGGGAAGAGTCGCCGGCGACAGCCAGTTGTCTCTTCGTGGATGGCGACGGTCAAACCGTTGCAGGAGCACGCTTCACATGAAGGCTGCCACCATCTGGATCACGGGGCTGCCGAGCTCCGGCAAGACGTCGCTCGCGAACGCGCTCGCCGAGCGATTGCGTGCGCGTGACGAGGCGGTGGTGATCCTCGACGGCGACGAAGTGCGGAAGACGCTCTCCAGGGATCTCGGTTTCGGAATGGAGGCGCGCCGCGAGAACGTGCGGCGAGTGGGGGCGGTGGCCGAGTTGATCACCCGCTCCGGAGTATTCGCGGTGGTGGCGCTGGTGAGCCCGCAAGCTTCGGCCCGTGCAGAGGTGAAGGCGCATCATCACGAACATGGTCAGCGCTTCTTCGAGGTCTTCATGTCCGCGTCGCTGAAGATCGCCGAGGGGCGAGACGCCAAGGGGCTCTACGCGAGAGCGCGTGCCGGACTCGCCGGTGACGTGACGGGCATCGATAGTCCGTTCGAGCCGCCGACCGATGCTGACCTGGTCGTGGGTCCTGAAGAGTCGGTGGACTCGTCAGCCGCGCGACTCCTCGACTTGATCTCCTGATCAGTTCATCGCTGTTCGGAGATGCGCGACGTCGTTCCACGTCGTCAGCTCGAACTGATCACCCGTCACACGCACCACGTTCACGCTCGTGTTGTGAATGTCGTGATCTCTCCGCACGCTGATCGGCAACTGCTTCGCGTGACGCCACACGCTGTCGAGGACGCCGCCGTGAGTGACCACGAGCACGTTCGCTCGAGGCCACTCACCAGCGATCTTCGTCATCGCAGCCACTGACCGCTCGAACGTCTGCGTCAGACTCTCTCCGCCGCTCGGCACGAAGTGCGGATCCCTCGCGCGCAGCTGCGCGAAGAACTCGGGATGCTTCACCTCCATCTCCGCCATCGTGAGCTCAGCGAGCACTCCGAAGTGACGCTCGCGCAGCTCCACTCGCGGAGTCACCGAGAGCTTCAACGCACTCCCCGCCGCGCTCGCCGTCTCCATCGCCCGACCCAGATCGCTCGCGTAGATCGCCGCGAATGGTGCTCGCTGATGTTCGGCAGCCAGTCGGGTCGCGAGGCGCGCGGCCTGCGCTTTCCCATTCGCGTTGAGAGGGACTTCGAGCTGTCCCTGCAGTCTTCCCGCGACGTTCCAATCGGTCTCGCCGTGGCGAATGATCCAAAGAGTGCTGTGCTTCACGCCTTTGCTTGTACCGGATTTCCACCCCGCGGCCCGATCGCACCCGAGCGGTTTCACAGGGTCATGGCGTAGAGTTGAACCCCGCTCCGAACTCGTGCAGACGGCCGCGACCTTCTCCTGGAGAACTCATGCTGAACCGCTCTTTCGCGCTGCTCATCAGCGCCTTCGCCTTCTCCACGCTCGTGGCGTGCGGCACCCCGACGCCGAAGCCGAAGCCGATGTGTGACGGCTGTATTTCGAACGGCAGCTGCGTCACCGCGCTCGCCTCGGCCTCCAGCGCGGCGGCCTGCGGTCTCGGCGGACAAACCTGCGCCGTGTGCTCGGCCGCTCAGACCTGCATGCAGGGTCTCTGCGTGTCGATCAGCACCGGCGGTGGAGCTGGCGGCGGCTCCGGTGGCGGCACTGGCGGATCCGGTGGTGGCACCACGGGCGGTGGAAGCGGTGGTGGCGGCGACATCGGCGGCGGCGCTGGTGGCGGCACCGGCGGAGGCGCGACGGGCGGCGGCATCGGCGGTGGCGGCGGTGACATCGGCGGCGGAGCCGGTGGCGGCACCGGCGGAGGCGCGAGCGGCGGCGGAATCGGAGGCGGCACCGGCGGCGGCGTGACGGGCGGCGGCACTGGCGGTGGCGCGACGGGCGGCGGAATCGGTGGTGGCAGCGGCGGCGGCATGACCGGCGGCGGAATGGGGGGCGGCACGGGCGGCGGCACCGGCGGCGGGATGACGGGCGGCGGACTCGGTGGTGGCGCGGGCGGATGCTCGACCGGCACCACGCTCTGCAACGGACGCTGCGTGGACGTGCGCGTCGACGCGGCGAACTGCAACCTCTGCGGCAACGCGTGCAGCGCGGGCCAGACCTGTCAGCTCGGCACCTGCACCAACACCTCGGTGAATGGCCTCGTCTTCTCCGAGGTCGTTCCCGGCAACAGCACCATCGAGCTCTACAACGGTGGCTCCGCGCCGGTGAACCTCCTGGGCTACACGCTGCAGTACTCGCTGGGCGACGGTGGCTCTGGCTCGATCTCGCTCCCCTCGTACAC
>CBIHPJ010000686.1:0-4960 GCA_966211295.1 uncultured Myxococcales bacterium
CCAGGAGCCCGAGTGGGCCCGCAGCTGGGAACGCAGCCGCGGTTGGGTGGGCAAGCAGTTCGCGAAGGAGTGGCGCGACCCGGTCGCCCGTGAGCGTTACGCCCGGGAGACCGCCGCTGACCTCGATGCACGCGTCGATCTCTTCGACGCCTCTGGCGCTCCGCTGCTCTCCACGGGAGTGCCGTGCGAGCACGCGATGATCGAAGCGCCCGTGAAGCAGGGCGACGTGCTCGTGGGCAGCGTGCAGCTGTGCATGGCGCGCCCGCACTTCGCTCCCTGGCGCACCTTGTTGCTGCTCTTCCTCGGGCTCGGCGCGGTCTGGAAGATCTCCGGGATGATCGCGCGTCGTCTTGCGCGCCCGCTCGATGACCTGGCGGAAGTGGTGAAGAGGATCGGGTCGGGAGACTTGAAGGCCCGCACCGATCTCGGCTGCTACGAGCCCGACGAAATCGGAGTGGTGGCCGACGCGGTGAACGACATGGCCACGCGCATCGAGAAGCAGGTCGAGGATCAGCGTGAGCTGCTCGCGACCGTCTCGCACGAGCTGCGCACTCCGCTCGCGCGCATGCGCATCATCAATGAGATCGCGCGCGACACCGGTTCTTCCGAGAAGACCTTCGACGAGCTCGATCGCGAAGTGGAAGAGATGGACTCGCTGGTGGGTGAGCTGCTCGCCAGCTCGCGACTCGAGTTCGGCCAGGTCGCCAAGCGCGAGCTCTCCGTTCGCGACATCGGCACTCGTGGAGCGGAGCGCGCGGGGCTGCCTGCGACTGCGCTCTCAGTGAACGGAGAGGCCGACACGCTCTCCGCCGATCCCACGCTGCTGCAGCGCGCGCTCGCGAACCTCTTCGACAACGCGAAGAAGCACGGCAATGGAGCGGACGCGCTGGAAGTGACCGTGAACGAGGCCGAGGTGAAGTTCGACGTGCTGGATCGCGGTCCCGGGATCAGCGGCGACGGGCAGGGCCTCTTCAAGAAGTTCAATCGCGGTCAGAACGGCGAAGGCCCCGATGGTCTCGGCCTCGGACTCGCGCTGGTGAAGCGCATCGCAGAAGCGCACGGCGGAGCGGTCTGGGCGGTGAGTCGCGATGGTGGCGGAGCGCGCGTGGGCTTCTCAGTGAAGAGAGCGGCCTAGTACCTCCCTCTCCCGTCGGGAGCGCGAGCCGTCTCGCGGCGCCGCGAAGCGGTGCCGAGGCAGCATCGTCCCAGCGAAGACGGTCGGGGTGAGGGCAGAAATCTCCGGAAAAATGCCCGAGCAATTCCCGCGAAACGTAATTCCCGCGAACACTTCGTCCCGAAATCGAGAAACGCACACGGCCCGACAATGGCCGCATGACCCTTCGAATCAACAGCCGTGGTGCGCAGGTTCGTCAGCTCCAGTCTGAACTGAAGGCCGCTGGTATCAACCCCGGGAAGATCGACGGCGTCTTCGGCCGCGGCACCCTCGCGGCGGTCAAGCGCTACCAGTCGAAGTACCACCTCGCGACCGATGGCGTGGTTGGCCCCCGCACGTGGAACAAGCTGATGACGGACGGTCACAAGCCCGGCGGTGCCTCTGGCGCCCGGCCCGTGACTCCTTCGCAGCCGCGGGGCACCTCGGTGACCGGTTACGTGAACGGTTCTCCTCGCCGCATCACGATCTCCTCGGTGGGCAACGGCAAGTCGATGCGCAGCGACGCGGCCGCGAGCTTCAACAAGATGAAGGCGGCTGCCCGCCGCGCCGGCATCAGCCTCGGCGTGGTCTCAGGCTTCCGCACCATGGCCCAGCAGCGCTCGCTCTACGCGGCGTACCGCGCGGGCCGCGGCAACCTCGCGGCGCGTCCCGGCTACAGCAATCACCAGGGCGGCACCGCGGCGGACCTCACGGTCCCCGGTGGCTACGGCAGCCGCACCTATCGCTGGCTGCAGGCGCACGCTCGCGCTTACGGCTTCGTGAACGACGTGCGCGGTGAGCCCTGGCACTGGACGTACAAGCGCTGAGGAGGGAACGCTCAGCGAACTTCTGAGGAGAGGATGTTCGCAACACACATCTCCTCGCTCGAGCTCTCGCCCCAGTTCGTCTCGATCGCGCCCGGCTTGTCGTTGTCGAACGTGCACTTCACCCGGAGCTTGTCTCCGGGCTCGAAGCGCAACGGCTCGGCCAGCTGGTATTCGATCTGCCAGTGAAAATCCCACGCGGGAATGTCGATCACCTTGATGCGTCGACGGTCCGCCTTCTCGAGCCACAGCTCGCCGTGTTTTCCGAGCGAGTGCATGTGGAACATCACTGCCTCGATGTTGAAGCCGTTCGTGTTGTCGAGCGGCGACCCGAGCACGCCCGTGAAGAACGCGCGCGGATCCGCCAGGTACTGATGCAGCACCGCGGGATCTCCCGCAGGAATCTTCATCGCGCCCGCCACCCAACTCACGTCGAGCATCGGCTGGTACGCGAGCTCGTGATCGACGGTGTCGGCGAGTGAGAACTGCATCGCCGTCTGATCAGCCTGCGCCGCGCCGGCCAGGTTGTAGTGCATCTGCATCACCACCGTGGCCCCCGGCTCGATCTTGATCCCGCCGCCGCGCGGGAAGGTGGTGCCGCTGTAGCCGGGGATCCACGCCGCGAGCAGGTTGACCGCGAACTGCTGCGGTCGGCTGCCGAACGGTCCTCCGAAGCACTCGTAGCCGGGCGTCGCGTCTTCCGCGTCCCACATGCGCGGGTACATCGCGTCGGACGGGTTCACCAAATAGAGCGCGACGTGATGCGCCTGGGAGATGACACCAGGGAGCGCGTTCACGCCGGTCACGTACTTCGTGGTCGTCTCGGGCCACTCGAGCACGAAGCAGCGGTAGTCATCGGGTCGCACGCTCGGCGTGTACGGAGTCGGCATCGTCAGGGTGCGATCGACGCGCTCGATTCCACCGCCGACCGGAGCCAGCGGCGCACCCGGCTTCGCCTTGTCACCCTCGACCGGATTCTTCGCCCACGCCGCGATCGCCGCCTTCTGCTCGTCGGTGAGCGACGGGTTCTTCAAGTAGTACACGTCGGCGGGCGCGGCCTTCCACGGCGGCATGCGACCCGACTGCACCGCGTCTGCGACAGCCGCGGCCATCGCTGAGCTCGAGGCAAACGAGTCGAGCGCAAAGGGAGCGATGCCTCCCGCGACGTGGCAGTTCGCGCAGCGCCCATCGAGGATCGGCTTGATGTCCTGGTGGTACGTGGGCCCAGGCGGCTGGCACGCGGTCAGAACGACGAACAGCGCGAGGGGGAGGAGGCGCATGGCGAGCGCTCATACTCGCGTTTCATTTGCGCAGTCACGCCCCCGGGAGTTTCATTTTGCCCCATGCGGTTGCTGCTCCTGATCACGCTCGTTTCGTTGCCCGCGTTCGCCGCGAAGGTGACCGTGCCTGGCGACGTCGGCATCGGCCCTGCCGGCTTCTGGTTCTTCGGTCCGCTCACGAACAACCGCGGCGCAGTCCCTCACTTCGGCCTCGCCTTCGATCTCGCCGCGATCATCGACAAGGACTGGATCGAAGAGAACCGCGACTCGATCCCTTCGCAGTACCGCTCGATGGCCGATCGCGTGAACGAGGTGAAGATCGGTCCTTCGCTCTTCATCCCCTCGACGCTCTACATCTCGCCGCCCTTCGACGCGCTGGGCAGCACCGGCATGTTCGGCGCGACGTGGACTCCGATCGGTCTCACCCTGGTCAGCACGGGACAGAAGAGCCGGCACGAATGGAACAAGAGCCGCGGCCGCTTCATCATCGATGGCCACCTGCTGCTCACGTACATCTTCGTCTTCAACACCGGCGGCTACGCGATCCCCACCACACACTTCCTCCGCCCCGGCATTCAGCTGCGCACCACGATCCTCCTCAACGTGACTGATCGGTTCCTGATCGGTCTCGGAGGCGGAGCGCAGCTCTACATTCCGCAACAGCTCGGCTCCTTCGGCATCGGCCCGATGAGCGAGAACATGTGGCTCTCGGCCTTCGCCTTCTTGCAGTTTCACGTACGCTTCCCGTACGAAGTCTCTCTCTGATCGCAGCAGCAGGAGCCGTTCATGCCCATTCGCTCGAATCTCCCCGGCGTCGCGACTCCCAGCACGACTCCGACGACGACGCCCGCTGCTCCCACGACGCCCGCTGCGCCTGCGAAGCCCGCGAACTGGAGCGGCCCCACCGGCCCCGCTCCGCGCGACGCGTTCAACAACGTGGTGGCGAACACGCTGCGCAACGCGGGGCCTTCGAGCTTCGAGATGATCCCCGGCCGCTATCCCGATGCAGTGCCGCTCACCACGGTGCTCAACTCGATCGGCCAGTCGCCACAGGGCCAGGTTGCGCTCGGCAAGGTGCTCGATGATCTGAAGGCGAAGACCGGTGTGGAGATTCCGAGCGACACGCGCGCCGCCGTGCTCTCGAACCCCGCAGCGCTCACCAAAGCGATGGAGCTCACTCCCGGCCAGCTCAGCGGCGGCATCGTCGCGCTCAACGCCGCGTACCAGACGGGGAAGATGAAGAAGGGAGAGCCCGCGCCCAACCTGCTCCCGCAGCACTTCGATCTCTCGAAGCTGGACGACGTGAACGCGCCGCGGCCGAAGCCCGAGATGAAGGAGCTCGCGCCCGGTCTCTTCCAGGGCGATCTGCCGAGCACCACGTCTGACGCGCAGCTCAAGAACAACCGCGTGCTCGCCGAGGTCTTCGGCCGCCTCTCGAACAACGCGGGCAAGGCGGATGGAGAGAAGTTCTCCGTCACCCACAACGGCAAGGAGTTCACCAACCTCGACGACTTCACCAGGCAGCTGAAGGCCGACGGGTACGAGGTGAACGTGTCGTTCGAGCAGCGCATCGCGAACTTCTCGAACTTGAAGACCGTGGTGCCTGGCTCGAGTCCTCCGAAGTTCCTCGATGTGCCCGCGCCGCTGATGATCAAGACGGGCATCAAGGACGGGCTGGGCAAGGAAGCGGTCGTGCCTGCGGT
>CBIHPJ010000687.1:0-4919 GCA_966211295.1 uncultured Myxococcales bacterium
CTCGGCGACGGTGCACGAGCTACTCGAGCTCACGCGCGCGCACGCTGGAGTCGCTTTCTGGACCGCGGGTGCGCAGGCGCTCGCCAACGTGTTGCAGCTGGCCGAGGTGTCACGCCGTCACGAGCGGCGCGCGAGCTCGTTCCGCGACGTGGTGGAGGCGCTGCAGGAAGAAGCTGACGAAGGGGAAGCGCCTGAAGCTCCGCTGGTGGAGGAGGGCACCGAGGGCGTGCGCATGATGACCGTGCACGCGGCGAAGGGGCTCGAGTTCCCCGTGGTGATCCTCGCGGAGCCGACGGCCAACTCCACTCGGCAGGATCCTTCGCACTGGGTCGATCCCGATCGAGGGCTCTGGGTGCATGCGCTCGCGAACTGTTTGCCCGCCGAGCTGCGCGATCACGAACACGAGGTGTTGGCGCGCGATCAGGAAGAGGCGCTGCGGCTCACGTACGTCGCGGCCACTCGCGCGCGCGACGTGCTCGTGATTCCGGCGTGCAGTGAGAAGCAGTGGAAGGGCGCGTGGATCGAGGTGCTGTACCCGGCGATCTATCCGCAGCTCGGGTTCGAGCATGAGCCGAAGGTCGCTCCGGGGTGTCCTCCCTTCGGCCGCGATCCGATCCTCGATCGCGATGGAATGGTGCCGGCTTCGTCTCCCGCGCCCGGTTTGCACAGGGCCTCGACGATGAAGAACGGCGTCGTGTGGTGGGATCCGAAGACGCTCGATCTCAGCCGCGAAGAGCGGAGCGGGTTGGAAGCAGCCGACGCGCTTCAGGATGATCCCGTCGAGGCACCGAAGAGCATCGCGGCGTTCGATGCGTGGCGTGATTCGCGATCGATCGCGCTCGATACAGGACGGGTTCCGGGCGAGATCGTGGTGACGCCGCGAGAACTGCCACCGGTGCTCGTCGCAGGCACTCTTCAGGTCGAAGACACCGGGCAGCGGCGCACCGTCGGTGGCGTGAGGTTCGGCGATCTCGTGCACTCATGCCTGGCGGTGATTCCGCTCACGGCGACGGATGCGGAGATTCAGCGGACCGCGGAGGAGCTGGGCCGCTTGCTCAAGGCTCCCGAGCGCGAGGTGAGGGCGGCGGCGCAGGCGGTGTCAGCGGCCTTGAATCATCCGCTCATCAGCGCGGCTCGCAACTCGAGTGACGTGCGGCGCGAAGTGTCGATCGTCGACCACCTCGCGGACGGCACGGTGATCGAGGGCGTGATCGATCTCGCGTATCTCGACGGCGGCGTGTGGCAGCTCGTCGAGTTCAAGACCGATCTGAACATCGAAGAAAATCGCCTGCAGCATGAGGCTCAGGCTCAGGCCTACGTGCAGGCGATTGGCCGCGCGACTGGATTGCCCGGACGCGCGGTGATTTTGCGAGTGTGAGGGACAGTCAGGGCGCGCGCTCGTAGTTCACGGCGACGCGCGTGCCGGTCACCACGATGCCGCTCACCGAGCAGCTCGGGTTGCTGCCCGAGCACTGGGTTCCCGCGCAGGTCGACGACGAGCTGAGCACCGCGTTGCCCTTGAAGGTGGTGGAGCGCTCGAAGGTGATCTCCGCGTGCGTGGTAGCGGTGATCACGTTGTTGGTGCCGATACCGACGGTGTTCTTCGAGACGGTGTCGCTGGTGAAGGTCCAACCCTTGTCGACCTTCTTGCCGGTGAAGATGCCGCCCACGGTCACGTTCGGCGCCGCGCCCATGTCCACGGTGAGGGCCGCTGACTCGACCTGGAGGAAGGCGGTGTTCTCGGGGCCGTCCCAGACCTGAATCGAGAGCGCAGTCGGGGGCGCGGTGGTGGTCACCGAGTTCGGCTGCATCATGCTCGTGTAGCAGCTGTCCGGCAGCGTGAAGTAGTCGACGAGCAGCTGGTACACCTCGGGTGAGGTGCCACCGCAGCCGGTGAGCATCAGGGCGAGGATGAGGGAAGACTTGCGCATGGTGTGGTTCTCCGTGGGGTGAGGGCACGGAGCGTGGGGCCGCGCAGCCCCACTGTCAAAAGATCATCGCGGTCAGAAACGCCGCTCAGTTCTCCGACGAACCGATCTGCCGCGGAGGCGCATCGCGCAGCGCCGCGTCGACTTCCTCGGGGCCGTAGCTCTCGAGCTTGCGGTACAGCGTCTTGCGATCGAGCCCGAGCAGCTTCGCCGCCTGCGTGCGGTGACCGCCGACCGCGCGAAGCACGCGGAGAATGTGCTGACGCTCGATGTCCTCCATCGGGAGCAGCACGGTGTCGTCATCGTCCGCCTTGTGAGAGGCGCTCGGGTTGAGCACCTTCTCCGGCAGATCTTCCGCGGTGAGCTGCGCGTAGCGGGTGAGCGCCACCGCGCGCTCGATCACGTTCTCGAGCTCGCGCACGTCGCCGGGCCACGAGTACGCCACCAGCTTCTCGGCGGCCGACGTGGAGATACCGGTGACCTCCTTCTTGCTCTTCGAGGCGAAGGCCTGGACGTAGTGCTGCGCGAGCACCAGCACGTCGTTGCCGCGCATGCGCAGCGGCGGCACGTGCAGGTTCACCACGTTCACCTTGAAGAAGAGATCTTCGCGGAAGCGCTTCTCTTCCACGGCGGTCTCGAGATCGCGGTGGCTCGCGGTCACCAGGCGCGCGTCGAACGGCACCTCACGCTCGCCGCCCACGGGGAGCACGCTCTTCTGGTTGATCGCGCGCAGCACCTTCTGCTGCAGCTCGAGCGAGAGCTCGCCGATGTCGTCGAGGAAGATGGTGCCGCCCTGGGCGCGCACGAAGGCGCCGGGCTTCGCGGGGGCTGCGCCCTTCGCCACTCCGAAGAGCTCGCCCTCGAGCATCGTCTCGGGCACCGCGCTGCAGCTCACCGTCACGAAGGGACCGGTCTTGCGACGGCTCGCCTCGTGAATCGCCTGCGCCACGGTCTCCTTGCGAGTGCCGCGCACGCCGGTGACGAGCACGGCCGAGTCGGTGTCGGCCACGCGGTTCACCAGGCTCATCAATTCGCGAATGCCTTCGCTCTCGCCGATGAGCGGCGACGCCTTGCGCGCGCCCACTTCTTCACGGAGCCGCTTCACCTCTTCACGCAGCTGCTTGTGCTGCACCGCGCGGCCGAGCGCGAGGGTGAGCGTCTCGAGCTCGAAGGGCTTGGTGAGGAAGTCGTACGCGCCCACGCGGATCGCCTTGATCGCGGTGTCCATGCTGCCGAACGCGGTGATCACCAGCACGGGCAAGCCCGGGTGACCCGAGACGATGCGCTCGCACAGCGAGAGTCCGTCGAGGCCCTTCATGTTCACGTCGGTGACGACTGCTTCGACGTCATTCGTCTGCAACGCCGCGAGCGCCGCCTCACCGCTGTGCACCGCCTTGGGCTGATAGCCGCGGCGCGTGAGACCCTCCACGAGCAGCTGCGCCATGGCCTGGTCGTCTTCGACGATGAGAAGTTGGTTGTTCATGAAGCGCGCTCCAAAGGCAGGAAGAGAGAAAACGTGGTGCCCTTACCGGGCTGTGTGTCGACGGCAATCCAACCGCGATGATCTTTTAGAATGCCCCAGGCGACAGGCAGGCCGAGGCCATTTCCATCACCGACGGGCTTCGTTGTGAAGAAGGGCTCGTAGATTCGTGGCAGCACCTCCGGGGCAATTCCGGACCCTTCATCTCGAACATCGAGTCGGGCGTATTGCCCCTCCTCTCCTCCGAGATCAGGCGGGGGCTTGGCGACCACCTTGCTGACCGAAAGAGTGACGGGTCCGCCCTCGGGCATCGCCTGCACTCCATTGATCACGAGGTTGGCGATCACCTGCTGCAGCTGATTGGGGTCGCCGTTCACCTCGATGGGCTCCGAGTGCGCGAGGGAGATGGTGCACTTTCCCTTCTCCACCAGGGGATGAAGCATGGTGGCGGAGTCGCGCGCGACTCGATCGAGGAAGAAGGGCGTCATCTTCGGAGTCTCGCGACGGCCGAAGTCGAGCAGCCCGCGGATGATGCGAGTCATCTGCGCAGCTTGCTGGTGAATGATGTCTGCGTTGCCCTTCACGTCATCGCCCAACACTTCACCGGTGGAAATCATCCGCGCGCGCATGCTGACGACGTTGAGTGGCGTGCCGAGCTCGTGGGCGATGCCGGCGGCGAGCAGACCCACGGTCTTGAGTCGATCCGCATGGCGGAGCGCTTCCTGCACCCGAGAACGCGCGGCGATCTCCTCTTGCAGTCTTTGACTGGAGAGCAGGAGCTCGTCGCACATGTGATTCATCTCGGTGGCGAGCATGCCGATCTCGTCGCGCTGCGGGAGCTCGACTGGACTGGTGTAGTCACCGCGGCTGACTCTGCGGGCCTTGTCTGCGAGCTGGCCCATGGGCCGGCCGATGACGACGGCGCCCAGTCCGATCGCGACCACGGCCCAGAGCACGCCGAGGGTGACGAAGTTGAAGACGTGGCTCTTGACGATGGTGCCGACGGTGCTGCGTTCGGCGTCGAGCGACTCTTCGATCCACAGGAGTCCCTTCGAGCCATCAGGCATCGTCGCGGGGAGCACGGTCTCGGCGGTGCGCCACACGTCGAGCACGAAGAGCGGCTCGCCTTTGCCGAGCGACTCGCGTTGCGCGGGGCTTAAGTCTGCTTGATCCACCGCGACCAGGCGCATGCGCGTCTGGGGATCGGTGTTGGCGGCCGCGAGGAGCGCCTGTGCTCCTTCGGGGCCGGTGCCTCGAGTGCGTTCGCGTTCGAGTGCGGCGGCGAGCACGCGTCCAGCGATGCTCTGGTCGCGTTCGATGTCGGCGTGGTGAAGCTCCACGGCCTCACGCACCGACAACCACGCGGAAAATCCCAGAGCGAGAAACGCTGAGAGCGCGAGCGGAAGAGTGATCTTTCGAGCGAGCTGCATGCTCGCCAGTCTGCCTCAAACCACCGGCTCCCTCTCCCTGCGAATGCGGGGAGAGGGTCGGGGAGAGGGGCGCAGTTCGCG
>CBIHPJ010000688.1:0-4915 GCA_966211295.1 uncultured Myxococcales bacterium
GAGAAGCCCGTGCTCGCGACGCTCCGCACGCTCTCTGAAGTCGGGCTCGGCTATCTCGCGCTCGGTCAGCGGCTGAACACGTTGTCTGGAGGAGAGCGTCAACGCCTCAAGTTGGCCGAAGAGCTCGGCAAGCCTTCCGAGGTGGTGATCCTCGACGAGCCGACGACCGGTCTTCACATGGCCGACGTCGCGGGACTGATCTCGCTGCTCGATCGCATGGTCGACAACGGCTCCACGGTGATCGTGATCGAGCACAACCTCGACATCGTCTCTCGCGCGGACTGGGTGATCGACATCGGCCCGGGCGCAGGCAGCGAGGGCGGCAAGGTGATCTTCGAGGGTGTGCCCGCGAAGTTGGTGAAGCATGCTGCTTCGGTCACCGGGCAGCACCTGGCGAAGCGAATCGCGCACTGACTGGAGAGATCAGATGGCTGAGAACAAGACCCAGAAGACCAAGGCGAGCGTCGCGAGCTTTCTCGAGACCGTGACGGATCCCGAGCGGCGCAAGGACTGCCTCACGGTGTCCAAGATGATGAAGAAGGCGACGGGCAAGGCGGGTGCGATGTGGGGCACCAGCATCGTCGGCTTCGGTGACGTGGTGATTCAGGGGAAGAGCCGCGAGGTGCCGTGGTTCCTCGTGGGCTTCTCGCCGCGAAAGACCGCGCTCACGCTCTACATGGGCATCTCTCAGGACTCGATGAGCGAGGCGAACCTCTCCAGGCTCGGCCCGCACAAGCGCGGCATGGGCTGCCTGTACCTGCAGTCGCTCGAAGACGTGGACATGAAGGTCCTCGAGAAGATGATCGCGACGACCGTGAAACAGGTGAAGGCCGCGGACGCGAAGGACGTCGTCGGACGCTCAGTGAAGCGCTGAGTCTTGCTGACCGAAATTGAAGGGGACGTTTGGACCCCCATCCCTGAAGGCTGTCCCACGCGTTCGTGGGCTCAAGGGCAGAGAGGAGCGAGGGCTTCGCAGCCCTGCAGCTCCCATGAGCCGTACACTGCGCCCCGGTTGGTGTCGTCGATGTTGCTGCCGCCGGCAAAGCCTCCGTCGACGTAGACGCATGTCTCGGTCGGGCCGGTGCCGCTGATGACCGTCACCAGCTGCACGCCGCCGTCGCAGACTGAAAAGAGTCGCCCGTACGACTGAACGCCAGCGTCGGAACACAACTGGGTGCGCTCTTCTGCTTCGGTGGATGCGCAGAAGCTGAAGTGAGTTCGGTCGTCATCGCATTCCACGCTGATGGCGGCCGGCCGACACGTCCCTGCGTCGCGTTCAGGACAGAGGTCGGTCTGCACGCAGCCGGTCATCTGCCACGACCCAGTGATCAACGAATCGGTCGGAGACGTGAGACTGGCGCCGACGAATTGGCCGTCGACGAACGAACAGATCTCTTCGGTCGAGCCCGAAATTCGCCACTGAATCCCCTCGTTGCAAACCCAGCTGGTTCTGATGGGGCGCTGACTGAAGCAGGTGTTCTGCCGCACGGTCGCTTCACCAGAAGCGCAGCTGGAGAACGTCGAGGGTGGGACGCAGGTCTGCACACCCATCGCGGGCGGCGAACATTCCGGGAGGCCGATGGAGCCTGCATCTCGGGCGGGGCCTGTGCTGCAGGAGACCAGGAGAGCCACGCACAGGAATCGCATCGCGTTCAGACTCCCGACGCGAGTTGGCTGGGACATTCCATGGCGGCTACTCGAGCCACTTACCGACTTCGCGCACTGCATCGACCGACGCAGGAACGAGTCCGTCCATCGCCGCACCGCTCTCGAGCGCCTGCTTCGTCTGCGTGTCGTCCTTGAAGACCGAGGTCAGCACCTGAAGCAGTTTCTCTCTGCGCTCTTCAGGCATCCCGGGCCGAGTGACGAGCAGCGCGTTCGGCAGTCCGTCGAAGCGCGCGAGGATCTCGGGCTTGAAGGTCGGATCTTCCGCCTGCGCCTCGAGGAGCACGCGATCGAACGTGGCCGCGATGTCCACGCGTCCCGAGCGCAGCAGAGAGAGCGCGCGGGTGTGCGTCTGCGCGAAGACGACTTCGCCGAGATCAGTCATGCGCACTCCGTGCTGGCCGAGCCAGCTCACCGGCGCCAGGTAGCCCGACAGCGAATCCATCTGCACGAACGCGATGCGCGTGCCGAAGAGCCGTTCGGCTTCCGTGTTGCTCTCCACTTCAGTCAGCGCGCCTGCTTCGACGATTGCGCCGGGAACTGCGCGCTTCGAGGGCAGGGGACGCTGCTTCAGTCCTTCGCGCGCCACGAGCACGCCTGAGTAGGTCGTCTCTCCGTGGAATTGCGCCTGCGCGAGCACGTCGACTCCGAGCTTGGTGCGCTTGAGCAACGCGTACGTGGAAGCACCGGGGAGGAACGCGGCATCCACTTTCCCGTTCTCCACCGCGAGCGCGAGCGCGCCGTACGACTCCGCGCGGAAGATGTGCGAATCGTGTGAGTAGCCGTCGCGGAGAACTTCGCTCAGTCCCGCGTAGGTCTGTTGCGTGCGTTCAGCGGAGGTCTCCGTGGGAACTCCGAGCACGAAGGCATCGAGGGCTTCACGTTCCTCCGTGGTGTCGAGCCCGGCCGGCATGTCTTCCAACGTGCCGATGCGCGCGGGCACGTGCATCCACACTCCGATGAGCAACGCAGCCGCTCCGGTGATCAGTGCAGCCGCGGCAACGAGCACCTTCCCGCGAGACTGCGGAGTCTTCGGGGCTCCGCCCGAGAGCCGCTCTTCGCTCGTGAGCGGGACGATGCGCTCAGCGCGCTCCTTCTCCACCTGCGACGCGAGCCTCCCGCTCGGGAACCATCGCTCGAAGGTCGCAGGAAAGAGGATCGTCGCGCCGCGATACACGAGGAAGCCGCACAGTCCACCGAGCGCGGAGAACATCGCGTACGTGTGGAAGTACGACGGAGGCAGCACTGAAAAGCCGAAGTAGCCACCGCCGATCACTCCGGCGCCCGTGAGCACGTAGCGCGGAAGATCTTCCGCTCTCGTCTGCAGCGCCGCGAGGTAACCCTGCACGCGACTGGTATCCGCCGCCTTCTTCTTCAGCGAATAGACGATCGTCTCATTCGGGCACGTGCTCACGCACTGCATGCAGCTGATGCAGTTCGAGTTCACGACACGATCGAAGAGGTGCACCTCCTCGAACACGTTGATCGCCTGCGGGCAGATGTTGGTGCAGCGCTGACAGCTCAAGCACGTGTCGCGCTCGAAGCCCTCGTTGCGGCGCACGCGGCCGAAGCTGTACCGCGAGGTCAAGTCGAACAGGTACCCGGTCTCGCAGACCAACTTGCAGTACGGCCGCGGGCCGAAGAAATACGGGAGCACCAGCCCGAGCACGACGAACACCAACGCCAGGTCGAGCACGAAGAGCCCCGCGCGGAACGGGAAGCCGAGCAGCCACGGCTCGCGGAACAGCCAATCGAACTGCCAGAGCTTCACCGGCATCGCGAGCACCGGCATCACCACGAAGTGCCCGAGGATCAGCGCGGACATCGCGAAGCGCACCGTGTTGCTCTGCTGCATCGGGCGGCGCACGGGCACCTTGAAGAACTTGAGGGTCTTCTCTCCGAGGTCCTGCACGAAGCCGATGGGGCAGAGCCAACCGCACGCGAAGCGGCCAAAGACGAAGACCGCGGCGAAGAGCGTGGCCCAGATCACCAGCGTCGAGGACACGACGAGGTGCCCGAGCGAGTCGTACGCCATGAACGGCAACATCGAGCCGACCGGCTTGAGCTTCGCGACGTAGAAGAGGAGTCCCTGCGTGATGAAGCCCGCGAAGATCGCGGCCTGAATTCCAAAGCGGAGCTTCTGCAGCTTCGGCGTGCCCTGCTTCACCTGGAAGGGCTTCTTCGCGGGCGCGGGAGCAGGGGTTGAAGGAAGAACAGCGAGCGGCACCTTCCGCTTCACCGCGTTCACTTCCTTCGACGCGGGCTTCGGCGGAGGCGCAGGAATGAACGCGTCGGCGTGGATGTCGTCGAGCGACGCTCCCAGTTTGTAAGCGAGCGCCCGCGCGTCCTTCACCATCGGAGGGCTGCCGCAGAGGAAGACGCGGAAGCCGTTCAAGCTCTTGAACTGATCAGCGACGACCTTGTCCACGCGGCCGTTCGAGGTGCCGGGCACGGGCTCCTTCTGCGAGAGCGTGGGGAGATAGCGGAAGTTCGGGTGCTTCTTCGCGAGGGCGCGGAGCTCGATGTCCAGATACAGATCTTCCGGCGCGCGTCCTCCGTGCACGAGCGTGATCGATCCACGGTGCTTCTTCGAGATCGCATCGCGCGCGATGCCCACCAGCGGCGCGAGTCCGGTGC
The DNA here is from genome assembly GCA_966211295.1 of uncultured Myxococcales bacterium. Taxonomy (GTDB): domain Bacteria; phylum Myxococcota; class Myxococcia; order Myxococcales; family Myxococcaceae; genus Archangium_A. The sequence goes on from CBIHPJ010000688.1 coordinate 4,303, forward strand.
CGGTGCCCATCAGCAGGAGCGGAGAATCGGGGCGGCCGTCGACGTAGAGACAGTCTCCGGTGGGCCCGCGAATGGAGAGCACTTCGCCGACCTGCAGCGTGTCGCGCACCCACGTGCTCATGCGACCGCCTTCGACGACGCGCACATGCAGCTCGACGTGTCCGTCCGATTCGATGCTGGCGATGGAGTAGGAGCGAGTCAGTCCATCGTGCCGCGTGATGTTGACGAACTGGCCCGCGCGGAAGGGGAAGGGCGCGAGCGGCTCGAGCTGCAGACGCACCACGTCTCTGCCCAGTGACTGCTTCTTGCTGACCTTCGCCGAGACCTGCACCGAGAGATCGCTCGGCGCGACGCTCACGTCCGCGGGCTCGGTGCTCACGCACGACAGGCCGAGGCGCTGTTCCTTCCAGACTTCCTTGAGGCCGAGCTGCGCGATGGGAGAGATCGGTCCGTCGGTCACTCGCACCAGGCACGAGTGACACGCACCCGAGCGGCACGCGTTCGGGATGTCTTCACCGTTTCGCTCGAGACACTCGAGGAGCGATTCACCCTCGGTCCAGTCGTAGCGTTTGCCCTGGTACTTCACTTCCGCCATGGGCGGCGAGACTACTCA
>CBIHPJ010000689.1:0-4914 GCA_966211295.1 uncultured Myxococcales bacterium
GTTCACCTTGCCGCGGGTGGCGATCCTCGACGTCACCGCCTACCTCGTCGCGTACTTCATTCGCCTGCGCTTCTTGTCTAAGCTCGCTAAGAGCGACTCGCTCGAGGTCACCCGGCGCTACTTCGTGGAAGAGCAGCTCGTCTCCACTCCGGCCGCGTTCGTGGGACTGGCGATTCTCGCGATCATCGGAGGCGGCGAGTTCGACAACATCCGCCGCGGCTTCACGGACCTTCCGTTCACCTCGCAGGCACTCTGGGCCGTGGTGATCGGTGTGCTCAGTCAGGGCACCGGGATCTTTGGAGCGCTGGTGCTCCTCGATAAGCGCGAGAACACCTTCTCGGTGCCGGTGAATCGTGCGTCCTCGATGCTCGCCGGAGTGGTCGCCACCCTCACGCTTTGGGCACTCGGTGTCGGAAAGGTCCTCGATTGGAGGGAGGCGATCGGCGCGGGCCTCGTCATCGCCGCCATCGTGGTCCTCAGCCTTCCTTCGCTCCTGAAGAAGAAGGTCCCCGCCTGACGCCGTGTGAGCCCGAAGCCTCCCCTTCAGGGATCAAGTTGAGGCGTTACGGCCACTACTGTTCGCACCCGGATATGAACTTTGCTAACCCTTCCGGCGTTTGATGTGGGCAACGGGAGGCCGACCCCCCGCTGGAGGTTGTGACATGCGCAAGACGCTGGTTTTTCTGGTGATTGGGATGACGATGATGTCGGCGGCGAGCTTCGCCGTGACTCCGTCCCCTGCTGCCAAGGCTGCTTTTGAGAAGGGCGAGGCTGGCCTCGCGGCGGGCAATCTCGACGCGGCCGCGGCTGCGTATCAAGAGGCCATCAAGGCCACTCCCGGCTACGCGCCGGCGCTGAACGGACTCGGGAGCGTGCTCTTCAAGCAAAAGAAGGCACCCGAGGCGATCGCGCAGTTCCGCGCTGCGACCGAAGCGGATCCCGCGTTCAAGCTCGCGTGGTTCAACCTCGGCTACGCCGCGCGCAAGTCGTCTGACTTCCCGACCGCGGCGCAGGCGTACGAGCGCTACACCGCCCTCGACGCGGCTGACCCCGACGGCTTCTACGGCCTCGCGGAGTCGTACAAGGGCGCCGGTCAGAACGACAAGGCGATCGCCGCGTACGAGACGTACCTGAAGAAGGAGACGCGCCCGACCGAGCAGAAGTGGATCGACAAGGCGAAGGAGTCGATCGCTGCGCTCAAGGCCGCCGCTCCCGCGCCTGCTCCGGTGGCGACGAACACCAACCCGGCTCCGAACACCAACACCGCGCCGCCGCCGGCGAACACCAACACCGCTCCTCCGCCGGGTACGAACCTGGGCGCGGTGGCGCAGAAGAAGGTCGCTGAAGGCGACAAGCTCTGGGCCGAGAAGAAGTACCGCGAGGCGAGCTTCGCGTATCAGGACGCGGTCAACGGCAACCCGAACGACGTCGAGGCGCTCTTCAAGCTCGGCAACAGCTACGCAGTGCTCGGCTACTACTCGCAGGCGATCGATCGCTGGAACACTGTGCAGCAGGTCTCGCAGGATCCGACCGTGCGCAAGAGCGCGGCCGACAACATCGCGCGCGCGCAGGCCAAGATGATGCAGACCGGCGGCGGTTCCCCTCAGGAGGCGAACAAGGCGCCCGGCACCGGCCCCGTCGCCGAGTCGACCCGGACGCAGGCGCGCCAGTACTACGAAGGCGGCGTGCAGCTGATCAATCAGCGCCGCTACGGAGAGGCGCTCAACTACCTGAACGAGAGCCTCAAGCTCGAGCCCGCGCTCACCGTCGGTTACGTCGCGCGTGGTTCGACGCTGATCGGTCTGCGCCGCTTCGCCGAGGCCGCGGTCGATTATCAGTACGCGCTCAAGCTCGATCCCGCGCGCTCTGACGCGCTCTACGGCCTCGCCGAGTCGTACCGCGGCATGAATCGCATCGACGACGCGCGCGCGTACTACCAGCGCTACGTGGCGTCGAACGCGCCTGACGTGCGCCCCGAGCTGCAGAGCGACGCGCGCAACAAGTTGGACCAGCTCCGTTGACAGCAATGCCCCTCACCCCGACCCTCTCCCCGCGTCGCAGGGAGAGGGAGGCCAATTCATGAATACAGACATCAAGGCGATCACCGAGGCGGTGCAGCGCGAATCCGCCTTCATCGAGCCGTTGTTCCAGGAGACCTCGAAGGTCATCGTCGGCCAGAAGCCGATGCTGGAGCGGTTGCTCATCGGCCTCCTCTGCAACGGCCACGTGCTGCTGGAAGGCGTGCCCGGCCTGGCGAAGACGCTGACGGTGCGCACGTTCGCCGATGCGATCGCGGCGCAGTTCCAGCGCATTCAGTTCACGCCTGACCTGCTGCCGGCCGACGTGGTCGGCACCGTGATCTACAACCAGCAGACCGCGAGCTTCGCGGTGCGCAAGGGCCCCATCTTCGCGAACGTGGTGCTCGCCGACGAAATCAACCGCGCGCCTGCGAAGGTGCAGTCGGCGTTGCTGGAGTCGATGCAGGAGCGCCAGGTCACCATCGGCAACACGACCTTCCCGCTGCCCTCGCCGTTCCTGGTGCTCGCCACGCAGAACCCCATCGAGCAGGAAGGCACGTACCCGCTGCCCGAGGCGCAGGTCGACCGCTTCATGCTGAAGGTGAAGGTCGGCTACCCGACTCGTGAAGAGGAGAAGGAGATCCTCAACAAGATGACGGGCGAGGCGATGCCGAAGGCGAACAAGGTGATCTCGCCCGAGCAGATCGCGAGCTCGCGCGCGGTGATGCACGGCATCTACGTCGACGAGAAGGTGAAGGACTACATCCTCTCGCTGGTGTTCGCGACGCGTGAGCCGCTCAAGTACGGCCTCAAGGATCTGCCCGACTTCATCCAGTACGGCGCTTCTCCTCGCGCGACGATCTCGCTCACTCAAGCCGCCAAGGCGCACGCGTTCTTGCGGCACCGCGGCTTCGTCACTCCGGAAGACGTGAAGGCGATCGGTCTCGATGTGCTGCGGCACCGCATCTCGCTCACGTACGAAGCCGAGGCCGAAGAGCTCACGACCGAGCGGATCATTCAGCGCGTGTTCGAGCGAGTCGAAGTTCCCTGAATGCTTCCCCGGGAGCTGATCAAACGCATCCGACGGTTGGAGATCACCACGCGCAAGGTGGTCTCGTCGGTGCTGTCTGGTCAGTACCACTCGGTCTTCAAGGGCCGAGGCATGGCGTTCTCCGAGGTGCGGCAGTACCAGCCCGGAGACGAAGTGCGCACGATCGACTGGAACGTCACCGCGCGCATGAACGACACCTACGTGAAGGTGTTCACCGAGGAGCGCGAGCTCACGGTGATGCTGCTCGTCGATGTCTCGGCCTCGGGAAGTTTCGGGAGTGGCGAGCGCAGCAAGGCCGAGCTGAGCGCTGAAGTGGCCGCGCAGATCGCGTTCTCGGCGATCGCGAACAACGATCGCGTGGGGCTGGTGCTGTTCTCGGATCGCATCGAGAAGGTGGTGCCGCCGCGCAAGGGCAAGAGCCACGTGCTGCGGCTGATCACCGACATCCTCACCACGAAGCCGAAGGGCCACGGGACCAACCTCAACGAGGCGCTCACGTATCTCTCGCACGTGGCGAAGCGGAAGACGGTGACCTTCCTCGTCTCGGACTTCATCGCGCAGGACTACGAGAAGGGGCTGCGCATCGTCGGCCGCAAGCACGACCTGGTGCCGGTGGTGGTGAACGATCCGTTCGAGGAGAAGTTCCCGGCGCTCGGCGTGGTGGATCTCGAGGATCCCGAGACCGGCGAGCGCATGACGGTGGACACTTCGGATCCGCGCGTGCGCGGGCGGTTTCAGAAGTTCATGACGGCGCAGCGCGAAAATCGGAACAAGATCTTCAAGCGGCTGCAGCTGGACTCGGTCGAGCTGCGTGCGCACGAGGAGTACGCGCTGGCGCTGCAGAAGTTCTTCATGGCGCGCGCAGCCCGCATGGGCTCGTAGCGTCAATCCAGCAGCCTGAGATTTCGTGAGGATGAGTTGCCGCCGCCCCGTCGGGCTGCTTAGTGGCGAGCGTGCGAACTTTCCTCCTGACGTTGACCATGGGCGCAGTGCTCTGCCTCTCGGCGCCCGCCTGTGGCCCCACCACCCCTGCGTGCACGCCCTCGAACTGCAGCGGCTGCTGTGATGCGAGCGGCGCCTGTCAGCCCGGCAACAGCAATCTCGCCTGTGGCATCGCGGGCAACCTGTGCTCGGTGTGCCAGGGCGCGCAGTGCACCTTCGGCGCGTGCGGCAGCGCTGGAGTGGGCGGTGGGGGCGGCGCCGCGAGCGGTGGCGGCACGGGCGGCGGCACGGGAGGCGGCGGTGGGAGCAGCTCCTCTTCCACGCAGTTCTGCCTCGATGCCGTGGCGCTCCAGGCCGGGTTCTACGGGATGTGCGGCACCTTCTCCGCCGCCGGCTTGGCGGAGATGCGCGCCGAGCAGGAGGCGCGCTGCGCGACGAGCAGCATCTCGCCGGCCTACGCCGACGGGCGCGCCACCTTCGACGCCACCTTTGCAGCCAGCTGCCTCGCCGCGCTTCGCAACGCCACCTGCACCCTCAGCAATCCCCCGGGCTACTATGACTGCACCCGGGTCTTCCGTGGCATCGTGGGTGCCAACGGCCTTTGTTACGACACGAGCGAGTGCACCAGTGCGCTGTACTGCGAGCTCTCGACCACCTGTCCGGGGCGCTGCATCGCCCGGGTGGCAGTGGGGCAGCCGGTCACCGACACCCAGTTCTGCGTCGCCGACGCCGAGCCGTACGGCGGCGTCTGCGTCCCCCTCATCGCACTGGGCCAGTCGTGCGCGCCGACGGGCGGCAACGCGGCTCGGCACGGGTGCGTCGAGGGCGGCGTGTGCGGGCCGGCCGACCAGTGCATCACGTGGACGGCCACCCCGATGCAGGGCAACGGCCAGCCCTGCAACA
>CBIHPJ010000690.1:0-4898 GCA_966211295.1 uncultured Myxococcales bacterium
GTCGACTACACGTTCTGGACCTTCGGCGGCACGGTGCCGGGTCGCTTCATTCGCATTCGTGAAGGCGACACCGTGGAGTTCTGGCTCGCGAATCACCCGAACAACAAGCTGCCGCACAACATCGACCTGCACGCGGTGACGGGACCCGGTGGCGGCGCGGCGAGCACGTTCACGGCGCCCGGCCACAAGAGCAAGTTCACCTTCCAGGCGCTCAACCCGGGCCTCTACATCTACCACTGCGCCACCGCGCCGGTCGGCATGCACATTGGTAACGGCATGTACGGGCTGATCTTCGTGCAGCCGAAGAAGGCGCTCCCGAAGGTGGACCGCGAGTACTACGTGGTGCAGGGCGACTTCTATACGGACGCGGAGTTCGGCGCGAAGGGGCTGCAGCCGTTCTCGATGAAGCGCGCGATCGACGAGAGGCCCTCGTACGTGGTGTTCAACGGCAGCGCGCTCTCGCTGGTTGGTGACCGCGCCCTCAAGGGCAAGGTGGGCGAGACGGTGCGGCTCTACGTCGGCAATGGCGGCCCCAACCTGGTCTCGAGCTTCCACGTGATCGGAGAGATCTTCGACCGCGTCTACTCGGAGGGTGGCAGCAACGCTCAAACCAACGTGCAGACCACCGTGATCCCCGCCGGCGGCACCGCGATCGTCGAGTTCAAGCTCGACACCGACGGCACCTACGTGCTCGTAGACCACTCGATCTTCCGCGCGTTCAACAAGGGCGCGCTCGGCATGATGAAGGTCGAAGGCGCCGGGAACAAAGACGTGTACTCGGGCAAGCAGCTCGATCAGGTCTACCTCGGCGACGAGTCGGTCGCGTCGTCGATCAAGGCCACTCCGAAGCCGCCCTCCGAGCCGGTGAGCGCCGACGGAAAGACGCTCTTCATGCAGAACTGCTCGATGTGTCACCAAGCCGAAGGCCAGGGCATTCCCGGCGCGTTTCCTCCGCTGGCGAAGAGCGACTTCTTGAAGCGCATCTCGAACGAGAACCGCGCTGAGCTGGTGGAGCTGGTGCTGCGCGGCAAGACCGGCAAGGTCACCGTGAATGGCGTCGAGTACAACGGCGTGATGACTCCGGTCGCGGGTCTCGACGACGCGAAGCTCGCCTCGGTGCTCAGCTTCGTGAGCAATGCCTGGGGCAACCAGGCGAAGCCGTTCACTGCCGAAGAAGTGAAGAAGCTCCGCGAGGCGCTCCCGCCTCCCGCGGCTCCCGTGGGCGGCCACGAATGAGCACCGGGCTCCTCATCCTCCTGGTCTCCCTCTCCCTGCAGCAGCGGGAAGAGGGTCGGGGTGAGGGGCCCACTTCAGTCAGTCTGCCTGCTGGACGCTTCGCGCCGCTCTTCGGTCTCGACGTAGGCCAGAACGACTTCCCGGTCGGCGCGTTCAAGCTCGACGTCCGTCCCGTGTCGCACGCGGACTTCGCGAAATTCCTCGAGGCGAATCCGGTCTGGAAGAAGCCGATGAAGGCGCTCATCGACGATCGCTACCTCGTGTCATGGAACGTGAAGCGCTCGGAAAGCGCGCCCGTCGTCGAAGTGTCGTGGTTCGCCGCGAAAGCGTTCTGCGAGTGGAAAGGTGGCCGCCTGCCAACCACCCTCGAGTGGGAGTACGCCGCCGCTGCGGACGAGACTCGGCGTGACGCTTCGAGAGACCCGCAGTTCGCGCAGCGGATCCTCGATTGGTACTCGAAGCCTTCCCGTCCCGATGATCTCAAGCAGCCCGGCAGCCCTCGCAACGTCTACGGAGTCGAAGCACTGCACGGCCTCGTCTGGGAATGGACCGATGACTTCAACGCGGTCTTCGTCTCGGGCGACAACCGGCAAGATGGAGACAAGAACGCGAAGTACATGTGTGGCAGCGCTTCCACCGGGAGCGCGCGCCGCGAGGACTACGCCGCGTTCATGCGGTACGCGCTGCGCTCGAGCCTGACTCCTCGCACTGCGCTGCCGAATTTGGGATTCCGCTGTGCCGGCGCGGTGAAGGAGGCGAAGCCGTGAAGATCTTCACTCTCTGTCTGTCACTGATGGCCTGTGTCGCGTTCGCCGAGGACGAGCCGAAGAACGTGCTCGCGCTCGAGACGAAGTGGCGTGACGAGTCGGGCAAGAAGGTCACGCTCGAGGCGTGGAAGGGTCGCTCGTACGCGTTGACCTTCGTGTACACCTCATGCGCTGGGACTTGCCCGCTCACCACTCGCAAGCTGAAGCGCCTCGACGCGGCGCTGGAGAAGGCAGGGCGCCCACTCGATCTCGTGGTGGTGAGCCTCGATCCCGCTCACGACAATGCCGACGCGTTGGTCGCGTATCGCAAGCGGTATCAGCTCGAGCAGGCGAAGCGCTGGCACATCCTCGTGGGTGATGACACGCAGGTGCGCACGCTCACCATGCTGCTCAACTTCAAGTACACGACGAATCCTGAGTCGGGCGTGATCCTTCACGACAACGCGGTGTTCCTCATCGGGCCCGATGGGAATGTGAAGACCTCGATGTCATCGCTCGATCAACCGCTCGACGAGTTCGTGGCCGCGGCTGGAAAGTGAGCGCGGCCACCAGCGCGAGCGCGGTCCCGGTGATCACGTCGACGAGGTAGTGCTGCTTGGTGGTGAGCGTGGAGATCGCGATCGCCACCGCCCACGCCATCAGCCAGGGAAACAACTTCGCTCGCTCGCGGCGCATGAGGAAGGCCGCGAGCATGGAGTCCGCGACGTGCAGGCTCGGCACGCAGCTCGTCGGCGCGTCCACTCCGCGCACGAAGTTCAGCGCAAGATGAGGAAGGGTCGAGACGCCTGGCGGCAGTGGGTAGAGCTCGCGCGGAAACGCGATGGGCACCGCCCAATGCGTGAAGCTGGCGAAGAGAATCACGCTCATCTGCGCGAAGAAGAAGCGAAGTGCGCTGTCCCTGGTTCGACAGAGCAGGAACGCGAGGATCACCAGCACGTAGTCCGAGACGTAGAAAAAGACCGTCCACGGGACGAAGGGAACCGCGCGGTCGATCGCGGTCATCGCCAACTCGGTCGCTTCGCCCCGGGGAAAGTGATTCGCGAAGAAGTAGGCCAGCACGTGCACGCTCGTGCCGAGCACCGCGGCGAGCAGCACATCACGGCGCCGCGTAGTCCAAAGTTGTGGTTCTGCCGAGATGCCGTCCACTTCACTTGTGTGTTCAACATCCGCGCCCGCGCAAGACGTGCGGGCAGGGTCACTTCGAACAGGCAGGGAGCGCGATGAAGACGCCGGGAATCGCCCTGTTGGGAAAGTGCTGACGCTGATCAATGCAGTGATCAGCGCGCGGGTGTTCAAGCGCGCCCATGCCTTCCTGCGACGGCGCTCAGTCCTACCTGTGCGGTCCTCCGCTGCGCGCGAATCTGCCCGCGACGCTGTGGGCGGCGCTCGAGGAGGGAGACCTCCACGCTCCGTGGCTCGTGTTTCACACGGGGAAGACCCACGAGACGGTCACTCGCGCCGATGTGATCGATCGAGCGTTGGGTTGGGCAGCGGCGCTTCGGCCGCTCGGTCCCGAGAGCCGCATCGGCGTTCTCCTTCCCAACAGTACTGACTTCGTCGCCGCGTTCTTTGCTGCTCAGGCGCTCGGAGCGATCGCGGTGCCGATGCCCTGGCCTGTGGTCGATGGCGCGCCTGAACGACTGCACGAGTCGCTTCAACCGATTCTTCGCAGCGCTCGGCTCGATGCGCTGATCACCACTCCGTCGTGCGCAACGGTCGAGTGGGGAACGCGCGTCGTCACGGCACCGCTCGCTTCGAGTGGGATGAGGCCAGCGCCGAGAGAGGGAGTCGCCTTCCTCCAGTTCACCTCGGGCTCCACGGCTGATCCGCGCGGCGCGATGATCTCTCAGCGAGCGGCCGTGTCCTCCGCTGCCTCGATGGTCGATGCGCTCGGCCTCGGACCGAAGGATGTCGGCGTCTCGTGGTTGCCGTTCTTCCACGACATGGGACTGGTCGGAGTGCTGCTCACGTCCCTCGTCGGCCAATTCCCCGTGCACGTGATGAGGCCTGGCGACTTCCTCATGCGGCCGCGCCGCTGGCTCGAGCTCGTGAGCTCTGTGCGCGCGACGCTCACCGTGGGTCCCAACTTCGCGTGGGAGTTGCTCGCTCGGCGCGTCAGCGCGGAAGGACTCGATCTCTCGTCGCTGCGCTGCGCGCTCAACGGGAGCGAACCGATTCACCGCTCCACGCTGGAGCACGTCGCCCAACGCTTCGGACCCGCGGGGCTAGCGAGGAGCGCGTTGCTCTGCGTGTACGGCCTCGCTGAGGCGACGCTGGGGGTGGCGTTCTCGCGGCCTGACTCGACGCTCGCGGATCTCGAGGTCGATGGACGTGCCGTTCCCTCCGTCGGCCCCGTGCTCGCGGGCGTCGAGCTCTCCGTCGTCGATCGCAACGGAGAGGTGGTGGCGGTCGGTGAAGAGGGCGAGCTCTGCGTGCGGGGGCCGATGGTGATGAATGGCTACTTCGATCATCCCGAGAGCGCGTTGCAGGGCGGCTGGCTGCGCACGGGCGATCTCGGCGTGGTGCGCAATGGCGCCGTCTACGTCACCGGGCGCGAGAAGGAGCTCGTCATTCAAGCGGGCCGCAAGTTCCATCCGTACGACATCGAGCGCGTGGTGAGCGCGATGGTCGATACCACTCCGAATGGGGTCGCGGCCGTGTCGCGGCCTGATCCTGAGCTCGGGAGTGAAGCGCTGGTGGTCGTCGTCGAGTTGCGGCGGCAATCGGGCGCGATTGATCCGCTGAAGATCAAGGGTGAGTTGTTGAGAGCGCTCGGGGTGCGGGCGGATTCGGTCGTGTACGTGCCCGCCGGTTCGTTGCCTCGAACCACGAGCGGGAAGATCAAGCGACGGGCGCTGAGCGAACTGTCTCCCTCTCCCTCTGGGAGAGGGCTGG
>CBIHPJ010000691.1:0-4895 GCA_966211295.1 uncultured Myxococcales bacterium
GCCTCCAAAACCCGCTGCTGAAGGTTCGACTCCTTCCTGCCGTGCTTTCGATTTCAGCAATACGCGGGTGTGGCCCAGTGGTCGGGCACCAGGGCGCCGTCCTGGAGAGTTTGGGTTCGATTCCCAACATCCGCTCTCAACGGTCCGTAGCTCAACTGGATGAGCAAGCGCCTCTTAAGCGCGAGGTTGAGGGTTCGACTCCCTCCGGTCCGACTCGTTTGTCTCTGAGGGGAGTGGCGCAATCGCGTGGCGCAGCGGTTTCTGAAACCGAAGGTTGAAGGTTCGAGTCCTTCCTCCCCTGCATTTCGAAGCACGGGTCCTTGGCATGTCCGGGATTGCGGTCGCCTGTTAAGCGACACCAGCTGGGTTCGACTCCCAGAGGGCCCTCATTGTTTCGGAGCCCCGCTGTTCTCCGGGGCACATGAAGCGCTCGCGCAGGCTTACTCGTGGCTGCCCGGGAGCGCCCCGGCCAATGGGCTCGTGCTGAAGCCGGGCGGCTGCGGGTGAGCGAGTTAGCTGGTGGGCATGGCTCCCATCTTTCCCGGATACGAGACCTTCCTTTCTGATTCACCCGATCCGTTCGGCTCCGTGCGCTCGACTCCGAAGAACAAGCGCGAGGTGATCGTGAACGTCGCGAACGCGGGCGACTTCACCATTCCGATGAGCGCGGTGAAGGACGTCGAGAGCGCGACGGTGACCTTCGACTGCAACAAGATCGACAGGCTCGTGCGCGAAGCGATCGAGCACGCGCATCGGCACGAATCGCTCTGACGATCACTCTCCCGGACCCGGGATGCGGTCTTCGCTGTCGCCAGGGATCAACGCGAAGCGGCGGTGCTTCCAGTCTTCGCGCGCCTGCTCGAGGCGCTCTCGCCGACTGGAGACGAAGTTCCACCACATGTACCGCGGTCCCTCGAGCGGCTCTCCGGCGAACACCGCGACGCGCGCGTTGGTGAACGCAGTGAGACAGCCCGCCTGGCCGCTGGTGAGGAAACCGATCTCTCCGGCGACGAAGGGCGTGCCGTCGAGCTCCACTTCACCTTCCACCACGTAGATCGCGCGATCGGGATACTGCGCCGGCAATTCGAGCTGACCTCGCGGCTCGAGCTCAGCCACCACGTACGCAGTCGGTGACGCGAGCCGAACCGGCGAACGCGCGCCCTGCCAATCTCCGAGCACGACGCGCAGTGAGCAACCGTTGTCTTCAGAGAAGGGCAGCTCGGCTTTGCCCACGTGCTGGAACGACGGAGCGGACTCCTCGAGCGCAGCGGGAAGCGCGACCCACACCTGCAGTCCATGGAAGGGAATCGCAGTTCCCACCCGGTTCTTCGGAGTGCGTTCGCTGTGCGCGATTCCCCGCCCCGCGGACATCCAGTTCACGTCGCCCGGAGTGATGAGCTGCTCGGATCCCAGGCTGTCGCGATGCAGCGCTTCGCCCTCGAAGAGATACGTGACGGTGGCGAGACCGATGTGGGGATGAGGGCCGACTCCGCCGTTCTCCACTCCGGTCGCGGTGTGCGGGCCCATGTGATCGAGGAAACAGAAGGGACCCACGAGTCGATGCTCGCGCTGAGGCAACGCGCGACGCACGGGAAAGTCACCCACCTGCGCGGGCTTCGCGAACAGCTTCAGCGAGATCAGCGACATCAGTTCTCCTCTTCACGCCTGCAGCAGCTTGAACCCAATCTTCGGTCCGCGCCCCAGCGCGTACCCGAGCTGGATGTTGAAGAACCCGATGGGTTCGAGCAAGCGCGCGTTCTTCAGCGGCCCTGAATCGATCGCGTCGAAGCCGACTCCTCTCGCGAGCTCGAGGACCACCTTCCTCGCCTCTTCATCATCCGAAGCCACGAAGGCGGTGAGCGCGCGATCGCCGAGACGCCCGGTCTCCATGTGCTGCGCGAAAACGGTGTTGAACGCTTTCACCACGCGCGCCTTCGGCAGCTTCTTCTGCAGCTCTTCCGCGCCGCTGGTGGTGAAGCCGAGCGCGAGCTCCATCTTCGGTGTGAGCGCATTGGTCGCGTCGACCACGATCTTCCCATCCATCATCGTGCCGACGTCCTTCACCAACTCACCAAGAGCCCCGTAGGGAAGCGCGAGAACGATCACATCGGACCACTCGACCGCTTCGTGAATCGCGGTGCGATCGCGGCCCGTCGCTTTCACCTCGTTGCCCGAACGCTTGAGCGCACGAGAGAGCGCTCCGCCCACGTTGCCTTTCCCGATGATTCCGATCTTCGTCGAGTCCATGGGACTACCTCCGACAAAGAACTAACGAACTCGTCAGGAGTCTTTCTGCCCGTTCGTCTTCGTTCACCAAGAGGCCCGCTTTCGATGAACTTCTTCCCTCACAACCGGAACTGGCAGGACAGCTCGCCAATGCCGCGCGAGGGACGCTGTCCGAACACGTCGCGGCCTCCTTCCTCGACGCCCCAACGCTGACCCCACGCCTCAGTAGCTCAGTTGGCAGTAGCGCCGGTTTCGTAAACCGGAGGTCGTCGGTTCAAGCCCGACCTGAGGCTCTTTCCTCGTTCTGGGGCGTAGCTCAATTGGCAGAGCCACCGCCTTTGAAGCGGGAGGTTGAAGGTTCGAGTCCTTCCGTCCCAGCACACTCATTGGTCCACTGGCCCTCAAGGCGAAGGCGCCGCTCTGCAAAAGCGGTCAGCTCGGTTCGATCCCGAGGTGGACCTCACTTCATCGAAGCACCAGGGAGTAGCGAAGGCGGTATCGCGCTCGCGTCGGAAGCGAGAGATCGCAGGTTCGAGTCCTGTCTCCCTGACTCATGTCGTTCTTCATGCGGGATAGATCAGCGGCTAGATCGCTGGGCTCATACCCCAGTCGCCGTCGGTTCGAGTCCGACTCCCGCAACGAGTCATGCTCTACTGCGTCCCTCTCGTCGGAGGGGCTCCCCACATGGCTTTGCGTCGCCACTCGTTGTTCCTGTTGGCACTGGTGTTCGCTTCCTGTCCTCCAGCGAAGGTCGAGCAGACGTGGTTCGACGTGGCCGTGAAGCATCCGGCGTCACTCGCTTCGATCTGCGTGAAGGTCACCACCACGGGTGGCGGCATCACCAAAGAGACTGCGCCGCTCCCCGCGAACGGAGGCGAAGACATCAACGTGATGGTGCACCAGGAGAACTTGCCGGTCGCGGTGCAGCTCAAGGCGGTCGGTTACTCCGACGCCGAGTGCACGACGCCCAGCTTTCCTTCGGAAGAGTCGGCGGTGGAGCGCGCGGGCTTCGCCACTCCGCCCGCGAAGGTCACGCTGATCCTCGTGCGCGCGCAGAGCATCGATGCCGACGGTGACGGCTTCTCGCCTCCCGCTGACTGCAACGACGCGAACCCGCTGGTGAAGCCGGGTGCGATGGAGAAGTGCGGCGATCAACTCGACAACGACTGCGACAACGTCACCGACTGTGCCCAGGCGAGCTGCGATCTGCAGATGTGTGGCACCGGCGCGCTCTGCATGGGGCAGCAGTGCGTCGAGACTTCATGCGGCGATCGCACCGACGGTGATCGCGATGGCCTCACGGATTGCGCGGACTCCGACTGCGCGACGAAGGCGTGTGGAGCGGGCACGGGCACGGGCGCGCACTGCATGGGCACCACCTGCAAGGAGGAGAGCTGCAACAACAACTCGGACGACGATCAAGACGGGCGCGCTGATTGCCGCGACTCCGATTGTCTCGCCGCGAGCTGCGGCACCGGCGGCGCCTGCGTGACCGCGGCTGATGGTGGATCCGACGGAATGTGCCGCGAGCCGAACGAGACGCTCTGCGGCGATGGCGCGGACAATGATGGAGATCAACAGATCGACTGCGCCGATTCCGACTGCGCGGGGAACGCGTGCGACGACGGCAGCCTGTGCACCACTGGAGAGATGTGCGCCGGCAACGCGTGCACCGGCGGAACGACGACGCCTTGCAACACGCCGCCGACGACGTGCTTCGCCGCCGCGGGCACCTGCGCTCCTGCGACCGGCATGTGCAGCTACACGCCACTCGCGAACACCGCGAGCTGCTCCGACAGTGATGCGTGCACGACGATGGATCACTGTGATGGCGCCGGCGCGTGCGTGGGCACTGCGGTGGTGTGCGGCGCGCCTCCGGGCCCCTGCTTCGCCGCGGGTGTTTGCCAGGCGGGCACGTGCGTCTTCAACGTGATGACCGGCACCGTGTGCAGCGACGGAAATCAGTGCACAGTGGGCGACCTCTGCGCGGCTGACGGTGGCTGCGCTTCGGGAACGCTCACGCAGTGCACCCCGGCCGAGTGCTTCACGTACACGGCGGGCGATTGCGCGGCGAACGGCACCTGCCAGTTCATGACCGCGAACAACGGGGCGCCGTGTGATGGCGGCACGTGCAACGGCTTCGGGCTGTGCATCCTCACGCCTCCGATGGATGCCGGAATGGATGCGGGCGTCGACGCTGGTGTCGATGCAGGCGTGGATGCAGGAACCGACGCGGGTGTGGACGCGGGCACCGACGCAGGCGTGGACGCGGGCACCGATGCAGGTGTCGACGCGGGCGGCTTCCCGAGCTGCGGCCTCGCGGGCCAGGCGTGTTGCGCGGGCAACACCTGCAGCGGCGGTGGCTGCTGCGTGGGAGGAACGTGTCTCGCCTCGGGTCAGGCCAATGCGTCCGCGACGGTGTGCTCGAACGGAACGGTCGTGGCGTGCGGTAGTTCAGGCGCACCCCGCTGCCAGAACAACGACTGCTCGGGCACGGGCAACGCGTGCTGCGTGCAGTCCATCTGCGTCAGCAACAACTCGACCTGCGGGAGCACCTCGCTCGGCAACTGCAGAAACAACGGCTGCATGACCGACAGTTGCGGCGACACCAACCAGGCCTGCTGCAACGGAGATCCGAACAGCAACTCGGGCGTGGCGAACTTCTGCAC
>CBIHPJ010000692.1:0-4881 GCA_966211295.1 uncultured Myxococcales bacterium
CGCGGTCACATGAAGGAAGTGGGCTGGCCCGCGGGACGGCTCCATCGCGGGCTGGAGCGAGTGGCTCGCGGACCAGGGCAGGGTGAAGCCGCGGCTCGGAAGTTTGCTGCGAGTTGGCCGGAGGTCGGTGGTGAGAAGGCGCTGGCTGAGCTGATCGCGACGCTCGAAGCGCAGCTGCAGTGATTCGACATCATCGCCTTCAGAAAAATTTGTCTTCACCCCCACCCGCGCCCTGACTACGCCGCACGCCATGAAGACGTACATCGCCGGCGCGCTCCTGGTCGCGTCCGTCGCCGCCGCGCAGCCCGCTCCGAGCGTCGACCCCGAGCAGCTCTGGCTCGATCCTTCCGCTCGCGGCTCTCTGTTCATCGGCAACGGTCGCAACCTCGAGGCCGCGAAGTTCCGCGCGTCGGTCGCGGCGTATTACACGCACGGTGGGCTGCGCAGCTCACAGGCCGGCACGTTCTCGGATCTCCTGCAGAACCGCTTCGGCTTCCAGGTCACTGGCGCGCTCGGCATCACCGACTGGTTCGAGCTCGGAGTGAACTTCCCCATCTACGTGTACCAGGCAGGCAAGACGACGCTGAACCTGGCCTCGGGCGGTCTCGGTAACCCATGGCTCACCGCGAAGGCGAACCTGCTCGGCGCACACCAGCCGATCTCCCTCTCCATCGTGCTCGGCATCGGCATTCCCATCGGCACCCTGGCGGCGCAGGGCGGCAGCGGCTCGCTCGACTTCGCACCGCGCTTCCAGATCGGCCGCGTTTACGACAGGTGGCAGTTCGGCATCGAGCTCGGCTGGCTCCAGCGCCAGGTGGTCGACTTCGCGCGCATCACCAGCAGCAACGAAGATCGCGTGGGCGGGCAGATCTACGTCGGCGCGATGATCACCACGGTGAACCCCGAGGGTCCGCGCGGTGAAGCCACCTTCCGCGGTTTCGTGCCGCTCGCGGGAGGAAACCCCGGCGTCGAAGGCCAGCTCGGCTTTCGCTGGCAGCTCGGCCCCATCGAGCTGATCGCCTCTGCGGGTCCCGGCTTCGGCGGCCAGACCACCACGCCCGCGGTGCGCGGCTACTTCGGGGTCGCGCTCGGCAACGTCGAGATGACGCAGCCCACCTGTGCCGAGGGTCGCCAGTACGTGATCGCCGAGTGCCCCGATCTCGATCGCGACGAAGACGG
This sequence comes from uncultured Myxococcales bacterium, assembly GCA_966211295.1. Taxonomy (GTDB): domain Bacteria; phylum Myxococcota; class Myxococcia; order Myxococcales; family Myxococcaceae; genus Archangium_A. The sequence continues at coordinate 1,180 of CBIHPJ010000692.1, forward strand.
AATTCTCAACGGCGTCGACGCTGATCCGATTCGTCCCGAAGATCGCGACGGCTACCAGGACGACGACGGCGCTCCTGATCCCGACAACGATGGCGATGGCACCATCGACGAGCTCGACGAGTGCCCCGACGTGATGGGCGTGGCCGCGAATCAGGGCTGCCCGGACCACGACGAAGATCAGGACGGAGTCCCCGATCGTCTCGACAAGTGCCCCAAGCAGCCCGAGGACAAGGACGACTTCGAAGACAGCGACGGTTGCCCCGAGGCCGACAACGACAACGATGGCATCACCGACGCGCTCGACGCGTGCCCGCTCAACGCCGGCATCGCGCAGGAGAAGGGTTGCCCCGCGAAAGACACCGACGGCGATCTCGTCTTCGATCACGAAGACAACTGCCCGCAGGAGAAGGGCACGAAGGAAAACGCCGGCTGCCCCGAGTCGCAGAAGCAGCTGGTGATCATCACCAAGGAGGCCCTCAAGATCCTCGACAAGGTCTTCTTCGATACCGGCAAGGCGACGATTCAGAAGAAGAGCAACGCGCTCCTCGACAACATCGCGCAGGTGCTGGTGGTGCACCCCGAGATCAGCCTCGTGCAGATCGAAGGTCACACCGACAACGTGGGCGTGCCCGAGAAGAACAAGAAGCTCAGCCAGGATCGCGCCGAGGCCGTGCGCGGCTATCTGATCAAGAAGGGCGTCGCCGAGAACCGCGTGCGCGCGGTGGGCTTCGGGCAGGAAAAGCCCACGCAGAGCAACGACACCGCGGCTGGCAAAGAGGCCAACCGGCGCGTCGAGTTCAACATCGTGAAGCAGTGATCCCCGAGGGGTGCTTCGCGATCACTTCAAGTCGTCGAGCAGCGCGCTCACTCGAATGAGGAGCCCCTTGATCGTCTCGGGCTTGTTCGTTTCCAGCGTCGCCTTCACTTCCTTCATCAGCGCCAGCACCCGTTGATGACGGAAGTTGAGCGCGTCGTACTTGCTCTGCAGCCCTGGTTCCTCGGCCACCACCGCGTCAGCCGCGGCCTTGAGCGCGTTCATCTCGGCCACGCGCGAAGAGAGCGAAGCGAGGCGGCGCTGGCGATCGACCGCGGCCTTCACCTTCTCCTGAATGATGCTGACGTGAGGGAAGGGCTTCTCGAGGTAGTCCACCGCGCCCAACTTCAGCGCCTCGAGGATCGAGTCGGCGTTCGGGTACGCGGTCATCACCAGGCAGGTGCAGTCGGGCTGCCGCTGGCGAATGAGGCGAATGAGATCGAGGCCGGATCCATCAGGCAGGTTCTTGTCGATCAGCGCGCAGCTGAATTTCTGCCCATGAACCGCGGCGGTCGCTTCCACCACGCGCCCCGCGGTGAACACGGCGAACCCCGCCTTCTTCAAGGCGACCTTCAGCACGTCGAGAACGATCGCTTCGTCGTCGACTACGAGGACTGAGTCGGGATCCACGGCCGCGAAGTGTGCTTCGACTGCCCGTGTGGGTCCAGCCCGGACGCGACCTTCCAGTGTTACGGCACCGTGCTGATCGGAGTCTGAACGGACTTCGTTTGATCAGCCCCGCGGGTGCTCAGGAGATAAGGTGCGCCCGCATGAGCGATCGATTTCCAGTGTTTGTTTCCGTGACCCGCGACGACGGCCGCACCGAGCAGGTGCGCGTCGGTTCCGCCCTCAAGACCGGCGACGGCTTCACCATCGCGTTCGACACCATGACCATCGGCTCGAGTCCGATGAGCGCCGCTCCTCGGGCCGCGGCGGCCTCGCGCCAGCAGGCGAGCGCACCGAGCCGTGCTCCTGCCGGTGGTGGAGACGGAATGCTTCTTCCCAACTACGGCCGCAGCAAGGGCATGCCGGTCGCGGGCGCCTCGCTGCAGGACCTCGAGTTCTACGCGAACGGCGCGCGCCGCTCGCTCGCTGATCCGTCGAAGTCGCGCTGGCACGACAAGGAGCGCCAGCTCCTCTCTGCCATCGAAGCGGAGATCGCCCGTCAGCGCGGTGAAGAGCCGTCTTCGTCGTCTTCGTCGTCTTCGTCGGGCGGATTCGGTGATGAGCCGCCCCCGCCGGGTGACGACGACGCGCCCTTCTGAGCCAGCGTTCGAGCGTCTTTCTGAGCGTCGATCGCCTTCTGCAGGTGAGGGATCACCGGCGCTTCTTTCCAGATCGCCGGCTCGTGCATCGCGGGCCGGCCCACCAGCACCTCGTGCGGTTGGAAGAAGCCCTTGTACGTGAGGCTCGGACACTCCTGCACTCGGTAGCCCAGGTACATGTGCTGGCAGCCGAGCTCGCGGGCCATCTCCACGCAGCGCATCACGTTGCCGATGCCCGGTGAGAGGCGCGCGATGTCGGGGTGGTAGAAGAAGTAGGCCGCGCTGAAGCAGTTCGCGGTCACGTCGACCAACCCCAACGCCACCAACCGCTGGCCGTCGTACCAGGCCATCTCGCGCCCGGTGGAGGAGGGGAAGGCGAACTGCGTGGCGTACTCGTCTTCGGTCAGCTGCGTGGGCTCCCAGCCGCGAGCATCTTCTCTCGTGCCGTGCCAGTGCTGATGGAGCGTGAGGCGATCGGCGTCGATCCTCGGCCGCCCCATCTCGATGCGAAACCGCGCGCTGCGCTTGAGGGCACGCCGCTGCGAGGTGGTGGGCTCGAAGCGATGCACGTCGAGCCGAATGGAGTGGCACTCACCGCACGGAGAGCACGCCGGCCTGAAGTACGCGGGGCCGAAGCGGCGCCACCCGCGGATCAAGAGCTCCTCGAGCTCCTGCGGCGTGACGTCGACCATCAGGCGGTACTCGAGCGAGGCTTTCACCGAGTGCAGGTAGCTGCACGCACGGGGTTCTTCGATGAAATGGCGCACGAGGCGGGCCACGCGGCCATGTTGTCATCCGGAGGGTGGGGGTTCCACAAGCCGATCTTTCTGGGGCCGGTCTGATGGGGCGCTGCGCTCCGATCTCATGGAATCGAAACGCTGCTCATGAGTACAAGAGAGCACCATGAACGACTCCCAGTGGGACGCGAAGCTCAAGGCCTTCCTCAAGAAGACGGGCGATGACTTCAAGCGGTTCGGTACCGACGTGAAGGAGGAAGCCAACAAGCTCCTCACCGAAGTTCAGGACCCCAAACGTCAGGAGAAGCTGCGCGAGGGCCTCAAGGACGTCGGCGTGTGGGCAAAGAAGACCGCCGAAGAGGTCGCCACCCTCGTCGAGACGGGGGTGAAGAAGGCCGAAGCCTCGCTCAACAAGGCGGGCGACAAGGTGAACGACTTCGTGAGCAAGCCGGTGGAAGACGTGAAGACCGCCGCTTCGACCGCGCAGCCTCCTGCACCCACGCCCCCTTCTGCCCCTCCCGTGATGGACGAGGAGGAGGACGAGACCGAAGAGAAGGAAGCAGCGCCTCCCCGCCCGAAGAAGACCGTGGGCAAGGCCGCCGCCAAGAAGAAGTCCCCCGCCAGGAAGCCCGCCGCCAAGAAGACCATCGGCAAGAAGTCCAGTGGGGGTTGAGCGAGCCCATCAAGCCAAGGAATCTCTCGGGTTACCGGGTGAGTTTCTGATCGGAGTCTGGCCTGACTGTGGTTGACTCGGGCCCCCGTGAAACACCCCAGCGACAAAGGAAGCTTCAGTACCAACATCGGGCAGGACGTTCTCGAAGAGGCGCTCAAGTCCGTCGAGAAAGCAGCTGGCAAAGAGGCAGCTGGCAAAGACGCCTCTGGCAAA
>CBIHPJ010000693.1:0-4879 GCA_966211295.1 uncultured Myxococcales bacterium
CTGTGTGTCAGCGGGCCGTTTGTTTTGACGCTCGCCCCTCACCCCGACCCTCTCCCCGCTGTCGCAGGGAGAGGGAGAAGGGGGAGTTACTGGGAGAAGCCTTCGAGCATGTACATCGCCTCGATGCGCTTGAGCGCGAGCACCATCGCCGCGCAGCGCGTGTCGACCGTCTTGCCGATCGTGTAGTGCCGCGAGTCGTGCATGTCCGTGCGGCGCGGGGTGTTGCGCGAGATGTCGCGGATGATGCGGTAGTTCTTCTTGAGCGCGAACTCGAGCTTGGCGTCGACGTCCTTCTCCGTCCACGACTCCATGCGCTTGTTCTGGATCCACTCGTAGTAGCTGACCGTCACACCGCCGGCGTTGCAGATGATGTCCGGGATGATGTCGATCTTCCGGCGCTCGAGCACGCGGTCGGCGTCAGGCGTCGTGGGGCCGTTGGCGCCCTCGGCGATCAGCTTCACCTTCACCTTCTCGGCGATCTCCGCGGTGATCTCGCCACCGAGCGCGGCGGGCATCGCGATGTCGGCCGGCACTTCCCAGAAGTCGGCCTTCGAGATGACCTGCGCGCCGGGGAACCCGAGCACCGAGCGCTTCAGGTTCTTCGGGTTCTCGTTGACGTACTTCATGAGCTCGCCGGCATCGATGCCGTTCATGTTCATGATGGTGCCATCAGCGTCGTTCACCGCCACGAGCTTGGCGCCCATGTTCTGGAGAATGAGCGAGCCCCAGCTGCCCACGTTGCCGAAGCCCTGCACGATGAAGGTCTTGCCCTTCAGCGTCTCGTTCTTCTCCGCGAAGTAGTCCTCGATCGTGTACGCGACGCCCTGGCCGGTGGCCTTGGTGCGGCCCTCGGAGCCGCCGATGCGCACGTCCTTGCCGGTGATCACGCCGCGCTGGTTGTGACGCTCGCGCTCGCCGTCGGAGAACTGACGGAGGAAGAGCGCCATGATCTCGGAGTTGGTGCCGACGTCCGGCGCCGGGATGTCGATGTTCGGGCCGACCAGCTGCTTGAGCTTGTACATGAAGCGCAGCGAGATCGTCTGGAGCTCTTCCTTGCCGTACTGGCGCGGGTCGAGCTGGATGCCGCCCTTGCCGCCGCCGAACGGAACGTCGGCGATCGCGGTCTTCCAGGTCATCTCGGCGGCGAGCGCCTTGAACAAGTCGAGCGAGACGTCGCGGTGGTAGCGGATACCGCCCTTGTACGGGCCGCGCGCCTGGTTGTGCTGCACGCGGTACGCCTTGAAGCGGCGGATGTCGCCGGGCACCAGCTTGTAGACCTGGTTGTCGTCGAGGCGGAGGTGGCCGCCCTTGATCTGAACGTCGGAGCCGAGCAGCGCCTTGCCGTTCAAGATGATCTTGCCGTCGAACAGACGCTCGAGGCCGTGCGAGTCGCGAACCTTGGTGACGCCGAGGTCGCCGAAGTTCTTCGCCTCCTCAGGGGACACCGGCACAAGGCGGTCCTTCAGCTTCGTGGTGACGTGGAAGATGTGCTCGTAGTCGGGCTCCTCGAGCTCGAGGCGAACGCGGCTGTCCAGGTTCATCGCGTCAGCGGCGCGATGAAAGATCTCCATCGCCTCGGTGTAGACGGTCTTGCGCGCCTTGTCGGTGGCCGGCGCCCTCATGAAAGTCTCTTCAGACATGGTTTCTCCGATGAGTGGTTCACGACGAAAAGGTCGCGAAGATCGGGCGCACCATACGCACCGAACTCTTTCGGCCAAGCAAAAAGGCGCGGCGCGGCGCGTCACAGTCACCAGTGATTTCTGGTGGGTAGATGAGCCCCGGTGATGGAACGAAACAGCGAGCCGTCTCGCGGCGCCACGCAGCGGTGCCGAGGCAGCAGCTGCCCCAAAAAAGAAGCCCCGGATCTCGCGATCCGGGGCCTCGTATTTCGGGATTCCGCTTTGAGCCGACCGCCGGAATTGAACCGGCGACCTACTGATTACGAATCAGTTGCTCTGCCAACTGAGCTAGGTCGGCGAAACCGGACGCGCGAGTACCAACAACACTTCGCCACGTCAACGGACACCGTCATCGAACACGGTTCATGAACAGTCGAGTCTTCGTGCTGTCGGTGCCCGTGGAGATGGTCACTGCGAAGTCGAGGTCCTGATCGCCATCGGCATCTCCGATCGCGGTGGAGACGCGAGTTCCAGTGCCCGCGGGGATTCGCTGCTCGGTGAAGACCCAGTTCGAACGGTTCCTCCGCACCACGAGATCATCTCCGGTCGCCCAGAAGAGATCGAAGAGCCCGTCTCCATCCAGATCCAACGTGCGGAGCCCCGTGGGTGAGGTGGCGGTGAAGGTCGCGCGCGCAGCGAATCCGGCGCCGCTGTTCTCGAAGAGCTCGATGCCCGCGGCGGTCACCGCGACGAGGTCTTCGTCACCATCTCCATCGAGATCCGCGCTGCCGAGCTGCGTGACCGCCGAGGGGAGCATGCTGGTGCCGCCGTCGTTCAAGTGCACGTCGGTCGCGTCGGACCAGATCACTCCGAAGGGACCACGCGTGACCGCGGTCGCGGCAGGAGTGGCCGTGATGCTTCCCCCGCTCGCCGCCAGCACCGCATAGCCGCCGCAGCCGACCATCACCGCGTCGTTCCGAGCCGTGCCGTTGCTGGGGAGGAAGGTCGCTCCAGGGCAGCCACCATCGAGGCTCTGCAGCGAATACGTCGCGCCGCCGTACACCACGAAGTCGACCGTGCCGTCGGCGTTGATGCTCACCACGTCGGTATTTCCATCCGCGTTCACGTCGATGATCTCGGAGCGCACGGGAGAACGAAGGAACGAGAGCTTCCGGCTCGCGGTCGCTTCGAAGCCCTGGGTCATGCTCCAGGGGACGATCTCCACGCGCGTGAAGGCGGGCACCGTCATCACCAGATCACCAGGACCCTTCGGAGCGAGATCGCCGAGCACCGCGGGGCCGCCCTTGCCGATGTCCATCTCCGGGCCGTTCTCGAACGGCTGCACCACGCAGCGTCGCGTATCGATGGTGCAGGTGTCCGTGCACGCGTTGAAGCCCCAGGTGGTGCAGGCCATCACGCCGAGCGTGCCGTCGCAGGCCTCTCCGAGATCGAGCACGCCGTTCCCGCAGCGCTTCACGCAGAGGTTCGTGTCGTACTTGCAGGTGGTGCCGCACACGAGCCGGCCGGTGTCGAAGCCGAGCGACTGGCAGGTCCCCGTGCCCATGTCCGACGCGTCGCAATCTTCGCCCTCTTGAATGATCCCGTCCCCACAGCTGGGCGGCGGTGGCGGGGGCGGATCGTCGACTCGGCGGGTGTTCGGATCGCGACAGCCTGCGTAGCCAACGAGTATCAACAGCAAGGGCAGGGCGCGGCGCACGTGGGGCATGCTACGAGTTCTTTCGATGAAGCCGAAGGCTCCAGAGTGCCCTTCCTGTAAGCGGGCGGTGATGAGCCGGTCCGAGAACCCGTGTTTCCCCTTTTGCAGTGAGCGTTGCCGCGCGATCGATCTCGGCAAGTGGCTCGGCGGCGAGTACCGCATTCCTGCGAAGCCCGAAGAAGACGAAGACGGCGATCTCCCGCCTCACGACGCATGAGCTACTACCTCACCGGCGGAGTGGCCCTGGCCTACGCCGCCGGCGTGGTGACCGTGCACCGTGTGTCGATCGCGCGACGACGTCGCCTGGCGCACGGCTATCCAACCTTGCGCTGGCTCGATTGGAGCTCGCTCTTCGCGGGCGTGCTGCCTGAGGGAGCGAAGGTCGATCGGCCGCTGCCCTCACCCATCGAGGGTGGTCCACCTCCGCAGGCGCTGGCGCGGGAGAAGACCCGCGAAGTGGAGCTGCTCGAGGGCGTGGTGAAGGGCATTCCGCTTCAGCTCGAGGCCTTTCAAGAGGCCTCCTTCAGCGGAGGCGAGGCGCGCTGGCTGGGCCTCCTCTCCCGCGTGCGCGAAGAGCCTCGCGTCGTGCTGGAGGAACTGGAGGCGACGCCCGTGGTGGCGACCGCCGCCGAGGCGTACCTGCGGGAGTGGCTCTCGCTCGAGCACCTCGTCACTCCGCTCAACCTCGAGCTGATGACCTTCTCGGCCAAGCGGCGCATCAACCTGGCGCTCCAGCGCTTCGGCGATCAGGCCTCGCTCTATTTCATTCGGGCGCGGGCGAGCTCTCTGCTCGGCTTCACCCAGGCGGTCCTCGATGACCTGGCGCGGGCCGTCTACTTCTCGAAGCAGAGTCCCTTTTATCTGCAGGCCGTGACCCAGATGTCTTTCGTGGAAGACGTCCGGCCGGCGTTGGTACGTGCGTGTCAGGAAGCGTTGGAGCGCTCAGAGTCGGCTCCTACGCAAGTTGATGCTGGCATCTGATCGCCGTTCCGTTTGAGAATCCGAGCCTTCGATGGTCGAGACGTTGCTGCTCTGGTTCAACCGCTTCACAGATGATCCCGCCAAGGTGCGTGCGCGCCTCGCTGGCCGCCCCGTGCTGGTCTACGAGCCGCCCACCGAGGACACGCTGGACCCCGACTCCGACGAGGACGACGACTACCAGCTGCGCACGCAGTCGGGCTTGAGCGTCCCCGCCATCGGCGGCGGCGATCCGATGGCCGTGGTGATCGAGAAGACGAAGGACAACGCGTTCAAGCAGCGCATCACCATCGGGCGCACCGCGAACAACGACATCGTGCTCGACGACACCTCGGTGTCGCGCTTCCACGCGTGGATCGAGCAGCAGAACGCCGAGTGGATCCTGGTCGACGCCGGTTCACGCAATGGGTCGACGCTCGGCGGGAAGAAGATCGCGGCGAAAGCGCCCAATCAGCTCACCAACGGGCTCGTGATGCGGATCGGCGCGCTGCAACTCACGTACTACACGGCGCAGGGTTTCCTCGACATGTTGCACCGTCGGGCCACGGAGTGAATCCGGTCACCC
>CBIHPJ010000694.1:0-4866 GCA_966211295.1 uncultured Myxococcales bacterium
ACCGCCTCATCCACCTGCGCGAAGATCGAAGGCAGCTCGGGATCCAATCGGTCGAACGCGGTCGGATCCGCCTTGCCACGAGCGATCAGCGTGGGCGCTCGCGTGCCGTACTCACCGGCCAGATACCGCGCGCCACCCTCGGGCAGCTCCGGAGCCGCGAGCGACTTCTCGAGTGCATCGAGCGCCGAATCAGAATCCTCGAGCCCCTGCGCGCCCGGGAGGGGCCGCGTGATGGTCGTCGACTTCGTGGTCACGCCCAGCTGCTTGATCGCGTGGTCCACCACCTCCGCCGCCATGCGACGGAAGGTCGTCAGCTTGCCGCCCGCGATCGTCACGAAGCCGGGCGAGTCGTAGATCTCGTGCTCGCGCGAAACCGCGGATGCACCTTCGCTCTCGTCCTCGGGCTTGAGCAACGGCCGCAGCCCAGACCAGGTGGCGAGCACATCGGAGGGCACCAGCTCGGCCGTGGGGAAATACGAGTTCGCGGTCTCGAGCAGGTAATCCACGTCCTGCTTGGTGGGCAGCACCTTGTCGGGCGAGCCATCGAAGAACGTGTCGGTGGTGCCGACCACCGTGCGCCCCAGCCCCCACGGAATGCAGAACACCGCGCGCTTGTCGCGAGGCGAGGCCATCATCAGCGCGTGCTTCACCGGCAACCGCGCCGAGTCGATCACCACGTGAATGCCCTTGGTGGGCTTCAGAATTCCCGGCTCACTGGCGAGCGCCCGCACTTCGTCACTCCACGGGCCGGTCGCGTTGATCACCACGCGCGCCTTCGCCTCGATGGTGTTGCCACCCTCGGTGTCGTGCACCACCACGCCGCTGATCTTCCCGCTCGCGTCGCGCAGCAGCTTCCCGGCCTTCGCGTGATTGAGCACCACCGCGCCGAGTGACTGGGCGTCGAGCGCGCACTCCAGGGTGAGCCGCGCGTCATCAGTGACGCAGTCGTAATAGAGAATGCCGCCCACCAATCCGTTCGAACGGAGCCCAGGCTCGAGCGCGAGGGTCTTCTTCGCTCCGAAGGTGGTGTGGTTCCGGTAGTTCCCGAAGAAGCAGAGCGCGTCGTAGATCCACAGGCCGAGCGCGAGGGTGGCGAGCCAGCGCCGATCGCCCTTGAAGTTCGTCACCAGGAACGGGAGCGGCCGCACCAGGTGCCGCGCCAACTTCATCAGGCGCTTTCGCTCGTTCACCGACTCGAACACCAGGCCGAGCTCGCCCTGCTCGAGGTAGCGCAGGCCACCGTGGATCAACTTCGAGCTCTTCGAAGAAGTCCCCGCGCCGAAGTCGAGCTTCTCGACCAGGGCCACCTTGAGGCCACGCAGCGCCGCGTCGCGCGCGATGCCGGCACCCGTGATGCCTCCGCCGACCACCACGAGGTCGAAGTCTTCTTCACCGAGCCGCTTCAGCGCGGCAGCACGTCTCGAGTTCGCGTTTTCCACGGCGTACTTCTCAGATCTTCCGGCGCTTCCCGGTGCGCTTGTAGGTGAGGTAGTCGCTCACGATGGTGGCGTGATCGAACACGAGCTCGTTGAGCGGGATCGCGTCGATGGGAAACGCCTTCGCCTCGGCGGCGTCGTCGCTCCCTTTGGGATCTCCCTGGGCCCACCCGATGAACACCGTGCTGATGGTGTGCTTGCGCGGATCGCGCGCGGGATCGGAGTAGGTGAAGAACTGCTCGGTCAGATCGACCTCGAGGCCGGTCTCCTCACGCACCTCGCGAATGCATGCGGCGTGGAGCGGCTCGCCCTCGTCCACGAAGCCCCCGGGGAGCGCCCAACCGATGGGCTCGTTGCTCCGCCGGATGAGGACGATGCGATCGCCAGAGAGCTGGACGATGCAGTCGACCGTCGGAGTGGGGTTCTTGTACTGAGGGGCCATGAGCGGGCTCGTCTTACGCGTCGCGTCGAGTCGCTGCAATTCTTCCCGAGGCCGATACAGTGCGCTCCCCGTGAAGCTCGCCTGGCCCCTCCTGCTGCTCTCGTTGCTCCTCGCCGGGTGTCGCCTGCACACCCTCGAAGATGGGGAGTACACGATCACGCCGAGCGAGATCATTCGCGATGAGTGCAACCTCGCGGGAAGTGATCTCCTCGGGCCGGCGGCGCTGCGCACCGAGGGCAACCTGGTCTACCTGACGCTCTCGAAACCCTCGCTGAGGCTGGTGGGCACGTACCGCTTCAACACCGAGGAGATCACGATGGACGGTTCGATCTCGAACTTTTCCACCGTGATCAACGGACGCGAGTGCCTGCTCGACAACGTGCAGTTCCACATGGACACCAACACCGAGAGCACGAGCACGTTCTCAGGGCAGATGTCGATCAGCTTCGAGGCGCGGACGCCCGACGCCTGCAACTGCAAGTTCTGGTTTCAGTTCAACGCGGCCCACTGAGTCCCCAGTCAGGGGCACTGGCAGCCGCACGGAGTCACCTTCGAGCAGTCCGAGCAGATCGATCGGCAGACGTTCACGCCTGAGCTCGCGAGGCAGTCTCCAGTGCTGAGTCGCACGGACTCAACGAGCACGCAGCGCTGCACCGCGACACACTCCGCGTCGGACTCACAGCGCATGTCGCCCACGCTCGAGGCAGAGCTTCCACACGCGCAGAGCATCAACAGCAGCCATCGCCACATTCGCGCTGAGCAAAGCATTCCGAAGCGAGCTACGCAGTGGGGAATGCGCGGCTCGCTCGGTCTCTTGATCTTGGTGTCGGCGTGCCAGAAGCCCGCGCCCCCGACGACGGTGGTGGATGCCGGACTGCGCGCGCCGGTTGCTCCGGTGGCGAGGCGGACGCCGGTCAGCTTCACGCTCCACGGAGAGACTCGCGTCGACGAGTACGCGTGGATGAAAGAGAAGGGCACTCCGGAGCTCGAGGCACACCTCGCCGCGGAGAACGCGTACACCGATGCCGTGCTCGCTCCACAGGCGGAGCTCAGGAGCGCGCTCCAGAAGGAACTGCTCGCGCGTCTTCCCAAGGTGATCGACGACTTTCCCGATCGCATTCGCGGCTACGAGTATTGGGAGCGCACTGAGCTGGAGCTGCCGTTCAACAAGTTGCTCCGCCGTCCGCTCGATGGTGGCGCGGAGGAAGTGCTGCTCGATCTCAATACGCTCGCTCCGGGGGCGACGTACGTCGACCTGCTCGACTTCGAGGTGACCGATGACGACTCGCGCCTCGCCTGGGCGATCGACACCAGTGGTTCGCGCGACTTCTCTCTCCATGTCAGCGAGCTCGATGGTGGAGCGCGCTGGCCCTTCGAGCGGAATCACGTCACCTCGTTCGCCTGGGCGGCCGATGGAAAGACGCTCTTCTTCAGCACGGAGAACGAGGCCAAGCGCAGCCACATGATCCATCGTCTCGCGCCCGGCGATGACGCGGGCGTGGAGTGCTTCGGCGAGATCGACGAACACTTCGATCTCACCGTGAGGCGCTCAGAGGGCGGGCGGTTCCTCCTCGCGGAATCGATCAGCCTCACCACCACCGAGACTCTCGCGCTCGATGCGCGGACACCGAACGCCGCGTTCACCGTGGTGCTGCCGCGAGTGCAGGACCAGCGCTACCTGGTGGACGAGCGCGGTGAGGACTTCGTGATCCAGTCTCAGGATCAGGGCGTCGAGGGCCGCATCTTCACGGTGCCGATCAAGAACGCAAAGAAGGGCAAGCGCACCGAATGGGTGCCACGGCGTGAAGGCTTGCCCCTCGAGGGCTTCACGGTCACCCAGCGGCACCTCGTGGTGTGGGAGCGAGTGGAAGGTCAGCTCCGCCCGCGCGCGATCGAGTGGTCGACGAAGAAGTCTCAGGACCTCGGAAGCGTCTCTGGTCGCTACACGCCTCAAGTGCAGGAGACTCCGCGGTCCACGCGGTTTCTCTATGGCGTCGATTCGCCTGCGCAGCCGCTCACGATCTTCGAGCGAGAGCTCGTCAGCGGACAGACGAAGAAGCGCTGGGAATATCCGGTGAACGGCTTCGACTCTTCGCGCTTCGAGGTGCTGCGACTGTTCGCGACTGCCTCCGACGGCACGAAGATTCCGATCACGCTCGCGCGCAAGAAGGGAACGGGGCCTGACGCGCCGCTGCTCCTCGATGGCTACGGCGCGTACGGAGATCCGAACGACTCAGGCTTCAGCACGTGGGGAGCGGCGCTGCTCGAGCGTGGCGTGGTGCTCGCGTTCGCGCACGTCCGCGGAGGTGGTGAGTTCGGAGATCCGTGGCACGACGGCGGAAGACTGAAGACGAAGATCAACTCGTTCACCGATTTCATCGCGTGCGCGGAATTTCTGATCGCCGAGAAGCACACCAGTCCCGAGAAGCTCGCGATCACCGGCATGAGCGCGGGCGGATTGTTGATGGGCGGCGTGCTCAACATGCGGCCCGAGCTCTTTCACCACGCGTACGTCGAGGTGCCGTTCGTGGATGCGATCAACACCATGCTCGATACGTCGCTGCCGCTCACCGTGGCCGAGTTCGAGGAGTGGGGCGATCCGAGCAAGCCCGAGGAGTACGCGTGGATGCGCGCGTACAGCCCGTACGACAACGTGAAGGCGCAGGCGTACCCCGCGATCCTGGTGCGCAGCGCGTACAACGACACGCAGGTGCTCTTTCACGAGCCGGCGAAGTGGGTTCAGCGACTGCGCGCGACGAAGACCGACGATCGACCGTTGCTCTTGTGGATGTCGATGGATCCCGCGGGCCACGGAGGAAGAACCGCGCTGCTCGACGTCGCGCGCGATGAGTCGAAGGAGCTCGCGTGGCTCCTCACGGAGTGGGGACTCAGATGACGTCTCCCTCTCCCTGCGGCAGCGGGGAGAGGGGCAGGGGAGAGGGGCGTACTTCGCTCGCGGTGAGGGCTAGACCGAGCGCTCCATCCACT
>CBIHPJ010000695.1:0-4845 GCA_966211295.1 uncultured Myxococcales bacterium
AGCGCAACACCGAGCTGGTGCCGCTCTTCGGCTTCATGATCCTCAACAAGCTGCTGTGGACCGCGGTCGGCGTGTTCCTCCTCGGCGCCACCGTGGTGCGCTTCCGCACCACGATCGATGAGCAGCGCGGCCGTGGTCCTGGCCACGACGAGAAGACGCAGCCCTTGATGCCGCTACCCACCGCACGCCCGAATCCGACGGCAGCAGGATGGTGGCGTGCCGTGTTTTCCACGGGGTGGATGCACTTCCGCGACATCACGCGGAGCCCGGTCTACTGGTCCTTCATCTCAGCCGGCCTCCTGCTCGTGCTCATCGGGGTGCTCGTCGCGGGAGAGATCTTCGGCACCGCGACGCTGCCGGTGACCTGGCAGACGCTCGAGATGGCGGGCGGCACGTTCCGCCTCTTCGTCGTCATCACCCTCACCTTCTATGCGGGCGAGTTGGTGTGGAAGGAGCGCGACGCGCAGGCGGCCGACATCATCGACGCTTCGCGCGTGCCCACCTGGGTGCCGTTCCTCTCGAAGCTGATGGCGCTCTTCCTGGTCACCGCGTCGCTGCAGCTGGTGATCGGTCTCGCCGCCCTCGCAGCGCAGGTGGGCCGCGGCTTCTTCGACATCGAGTGGCGTCTTTACGCGATCAACTTGATCGTCTTCGGCGTACTTCGCGACGTGCTGATCGCCGCACTCGCGTTGGTCGTGCAGGTCGTCGTGAACCAGAAGTACCTCGGTCACGGAGTGATGGTCCTCTACTACGTCGCGCAGCTGGTGCTGGGCGCGTTGGGCGTGGAGGATCCGCTGCTGCAGTTCAACTCGGAGCAGCGCATCTCGTACTCCGACATGAACGGCTACGGGCACTGGGTGGGCAGCGCCCTGCTCTTCCGCGGCTACTGGTGGTCGATCGCCCTGGTGATGCTGGTGATCGCCTTCCTGCTCCTGGTGCGCGGCCGCGAGGCAGGCCCCGGCGTTCGCCAACGAGTCGCGGTCAGCCGCTTCAAGGGGGTGTGGGTCGGTGTTGCGGCGATCGGCGTGCTGAGCGCGCTCGGCCTCGGAGGCACGATCTTCCTCGAGACGCACGTGCGCCACGCGTACCGCACCGCGAAGGACGGGGAGAAAGCACAGGCGCGCTACGAGAAGGAGCTCAAGGGCTGGGAGAAGAAGCCCTCTCCGCGCATCGTCGATGCCGACGTGAACTTCGACATCTACCCATACGAATCACCGCCGCGCCTGGTGGCGAAGGGCACCTACCTGCTCGCCAACAAGACCCAGGAGCCAATCTCGGAGGTGCTCCTCAACGTGGTCGACGACGCGAAGTTCGACGTGCTCGCGGTGGGCGATTCGAAGGAACCGAAGCTGCGCGACGACGAGCTCGGCATTCGCGTGTTCGCGCTCTCGCCTCCGATGCAGCCCGGAGAGCAGCGCCCGCTCACCTTCACGATGACGCTGCAGAGCGATCCCCTGAAGCACGGTCAGCGCCGCATGGACGTGGTGAACAACGGCACCTTCGTGAACAACTTCAACCTGCCGCGCCTCGGCTACCTCGACGACGTGGAGCTGGTGGAAGACGGAGATCGCAAGTCGTACGGCCTCGCGCCCAAGGAGCGCATGTTGGACCGCGACGATCCCAAAGGGCTCGAGCGCAACTACATCCGCCAGGACTCCGACTTCATCGGCTTCCGCACCACGGTGAGCACCAGCCCCGATCAGATCGCGGTCGCGCCCGGCACGCTGATCAAGGAGTGGAGCGAGAACGGCCGCCGCTATTTCCGCTACGAGATGGACCAGCCGATCTTGAACTTCTTCTCGGTGCTCTCCGCTCGCTACACGCTCAAAGAAGATCAGTGGAACGACGTGAAGCTGCAGATCTTTTACGAGAAGAAGCACCCCTACAACCTCGATCGCATGATGCAGGGCATGAAGGACTCGCTCGCCTACTGCACCGAGAACTTCGGGCCGTACCAGCACCACCAGGCGCGCATCCTCGAGTTCCCGCGCTACGCCAGCTTCGCGCAGAGCTTCCCGAACACCATCCCCTACTCCGAGGGCATCGGCTTCATCGCGCGAGTGCGTGACGACAAGGCCGACGATCAGGACTACCCGTACTACGTCACCGCGCACGAGATCGCGCACCAGTGGTGGGCGCATCAAGTCGTGGGCGGCGACGTGCAGGGCGCGACGGTCACCAGCGAGTCGATGGCGCAGTACTCGGCGCTGATGGTGATGAAGAAGAAGTACGGCCCCGAGAAGATGCGCCGCTTCCTCAAGTTCGAGCTCGACCGCTACCTCATCGGTCGCGCGCTGGAACGGAAGAAGGAGCTCCCGCTCTCCCGCGTGGAGAACCAGCAGTACATCCACTACCAGAAGGGTTCGCTGGTCATGTACTGGCTGCAGGATCTCGTGGGCGAAGAGGTGATCAACCGGGGTCTCAAGAAGTACGTCGAGGCCGTGAAGTTCAAGGGCCCGCCGTACACGAACAGCACTCAGCTGATCTCGTATCTGCGCGCTGAGATTCCGCCCGAGTACCACGGCGTGCTCGACGATCTCTTCGAGACGATCACCGTCTACGACAACCGCGCGGTGTCGGCGTCGATGAAGCAAAACGCCGCGGGCGGTTGGGACGTGAAGGTGAAGGTGAAGGCGGTGAAGTACCGCAGCGACGACAAGGGCAACCAGACCGAGCTCGACTTCACCGAGGTGATGGAGGTCGGCGCGATCGATGACGACGGCAACGGGCTCTTCCTCGAGAAGCGGAAGATCTCGAAGGGAGAATCCGAGCTCACCTTCACGGTGCCGGTGAAGCCCGCGCGCGTGGGCCTCGATCCCCTCAACAAGTTGGTGGATCGCACCAGCGACGACAACACCACCTCACCGAGCATCGACTGACGGCGCGGCGATCACCCCGCGCAGCGCCGTCGAAATCTCGCTGCTGCTGAAGGGCTTCGCGAGCGAGGCCATGCGCGGCCCCGTCAGCTCTCCCGGCGCGCTCTCGGCGTAGCCCGACATGAAGACCACGCCGATGTCGGGGTGTGTGCTGCGGATCTTCTTCGCGAGCTCGACTCCGTTCATCGAGGGCATGCCGACATCGGTGAGCAGTACGTCGACGTGGCCGGTGCCGGGTGCGTCGACCAACTGGAGCGCGGCCTCCGCGTCGCCCGCCTCGACCACGCGGTAACCCAACATCGCGAGCAACCTGCTGAGCGTGCGGCGAATGGCGTCTTGATCGTCGACGAGCAGCACCGTCTCGCCCACCCCGCTCGGCTGGTTGTCGGGTGAAGCGGGCGCCGCGATCTCGAGCGCCGAGGGCTGCGCGGGGATCTTGAGGGTGAAGGTGGTGCCCTGGCCAGGCGCGGTCTCGAGGTCGATGCTCCCTCCGAGCTGCCGGACGATCCCGTAGACCATGGTGAGGCCAAGCCCCGTGCCTTCGCCGACCGGCTTCGTGGTGAAGAATGGCTCGAAGACGCGCGCCCGGGTCTCGGGGCTCATGCCCGTGCCGGTGTCGCGCACCGAGAGCGTCACCAGGTGCGCCCGAGAATCGGGCCCGGGTGCGACACCGTCATTGCGAGTGGTGATGCGAATCTCTCCGCCACGAGGCATGGCGTCGCGCGCGTTGACCACCAGGTTCAGCAGCACCTGCTCGATCTGCCCCGCGTCTCCGCGCACGGACCAGAGCTTCGATTCGAGCTCGACGATGAGACGCACGTTTTCAGGCAAGAGCCGGCGAAGCATCGTCGCGGACGAGTCGATGATGTCGTTCAGATCGATGGGGCCGATTCCAGCCGACTGCTGGCGGGAGAGCGTGAGGAGCTGCCTGGTGAGTACCGAGGCCCGCTTCGCCGCGCCGACGATCTCATCGACGCCCTGGCGTGCGCTCTCGTCGATGCCGGATGAGTGCGCGAGCACTTCGGTCACCGAGAGGATCACGGTGAGCAAGTTGTTGAAGTCGTGCGCCACGCCCGCGGCGAGCCGGCCGATCGCTTCCATCTTCTGCGACTGCCGCACACCTTCTTCGAGCGCCCGCCGATGGGTGACGTCGGCCACCGAGCCCGCCATGCGCACGCGCCTGCCTTGCTCGTCGGTCAACACGTGCCCACGTCCTTCCATCCACCGAATCGAGCCGTCGCTGGCCACCACCCGATGCAGGATCTCGTATTCGCCGCCGCGGGCGACCGAGGCACGGACGGTCGAATCGAGACGTTCGCGATCATCAGGGTGGATCAGCGCGAGATAGGCGTCGTAGGTGCCCGAGAAGGAACCGGGCTCGATGCCGAAGAGCTTCTCGACGTCCTTCGACCAGGTGACGGTGTTGCGAAGAATGTCCCATTCCCACAGACCTATCGCCGCCGCCTCGAGCGCCGCCCTCAGCCACGCCTGGCTGCGTCGCAGCTCGGTGGTCGCCTCGAAGAGCTCGGTCGTATCGAGGCACGCGCCGACGAGCCCCGGCTTTCCCTTCTCGTCGGTCCTCACCCCAGCCCACGAGTGCAGGTAGCGGGTCGTGCCGTCGCCGCGCACGATCCGTTCGTCGAAGGTGACGTTGGTGTTCTCACCCAGAGCGCGTTCGATCGTCGCACGCACTCGCCCCCGATCGTCTGGGTGCACGCGGGCGAGATAGGCCTCGAACGACGCGCCGAACGTGTCGTGGTTGAGGCCGTAGATTCGATAAAGCTCATCTGACCACTGCACGTGGTTGGTGCCCGGGTTCCACTCCCAGGCGCCGAAGTGCGCCATCTCTTCGGCCTTCGTCCTCACCCGCACTTCCTGGCGAATTCGTTCTTCGGTGTGTTTCCGCTCGGTCACGTCTTGAAAGAAGATCACCAGACCGTCAGGCGAGGGATAGATGCGGTTCTCGAAC
>CBIHPJ010000696.1:0-4839 GCA_966211295.1 uncultured Myxococcales bacterium
CGCCATCGAGAGTGCGAGTCGAGAGAGGAGGCACCACCAGCATCGCGGTGATCGGCGACTGCTGCACCAACAGGAGCCGGTCGTATTTGAGCTCCGTCAGCTCGGTCGTCAGCGTCGTCGGCAACGTCGAGCGGTAGACCGCCGCGAAGTCGCCGTCCCAGGTCGCGAGGTACAGGTTCGTGTTCGCAGGCATCGGCGTTCTCAGAATCGGCGCGGTCGCATCGACTTCCATGAACGCGCTGATCGCGGTCACGGGAGCGGGCGTGGAGAACGGCTTGCCGTTCAGCTGCCGATTCTGGAGCACGCTCACCACGCTGACCTCCGCCCCACCCTGCCGCGCCGCGTAGACGTAGTTGCCGGTGACGCGGCTGCCTTCGGCGTTTCGTCCCTCGTCGACGGCGAGCAAAGTGGGCCGATCGAGCACAGGAATGGAGAGCGTCTCGAGTGGGTTGGGGGCGGCGGCGAAGCTACGGGCCAAGACCAGCTCAGTGTAGTTCACGAGCAATCGAAGCTCGTTGGTGTCGGCCGAGGTGACGTAGGTGAACTTGGAGGGCATCCCGACCACGAGCCAGTTTCCCAACGTTGGTGATGCCGGGTCCTTGTCGACGGTCTTGGTGCCGAAAATGGGTTGGCCGTTCTCATCAGTCGCGTTCTGACTCACGAGCACCAGGTCGTGCGTGCCGATGAGCCGAGCGCTGCGGGTGCCGCTCTGCTGATTGCACGCAGCCACGACGAGCGCGGCGGCAGAGAGAAGAGCGAGCAAACTGAACGTACGGAGCTTCACTGGGCTTCCTTGCTGGCGACGCAACCGGGCGAGGTGCTGCCGCGCGTGAGGCAGAGCTGCTGCTCACCCAGATGCGCGACCAGCCTCGCGGCCTGCGGTCGATTGAGATCGGGCACGTCGATCACCGCGATGCGGCCATCACCGTGGAGAGAGACGTAGATCCGCGCGGCGGTGCCGCGATGATCCACTGCGAGGCCGAAGGGCTGATTCCCGAGCCCGCCCACGTACGAGACGAGATCGCCCACGTCGTCGTCATAGAAGACGACGGAGCCGGCGGCGGTGCAGCTGACCGCGACCAGGTCGCCCTTCCCCGGCCGGGAGATGATCTTCACGTCGTTCGGAGCGTCAGGCAGCGTGATGCCGCGCACGAAGTTGAGCGAGGGCACGCCCGAGCTGTTGTCGATGTTGATGATCAGCAGCGTGTCGGGCACGCGGCCCACCATGAACAGCCGCTTTCCATCGGACGAGAGCGCGAGCGAGCGCGAGTCGGACACGCGGAAGAACGACTCGAGGTTGCTCGAGAGCACCACCGGATCACGGTTGACGACGCGCAGCAGGTTTGGCGCCGGGGCGAGGATGCGACCCGAGACGTAAACCCACGGGCCCGCGATCGCGACCGAGTTGGACGCGCCCACGCCGATCTGGATGAGGCTGCTGTCCCTCAGCACGAAGTCGTCGGAGTCGAGCCTCGCCAGGTACCCAAGCAGCGGACTGACGCCGATGAGAGAAGGGTAATCGGCGCGCGGCGCGTAGGAGACCCACACATCGGCGAAGGGCGTGGTGTCGGCAGACAGGCACTGCTGGCTGGAGTTGCAGCTTCGGCCGCACATCGGGTTGTCCGTCGGACAACAATCAGCGTCGACGTTGCACGCGCGCGTGGCGGCGGCGATTCCGTACGGCGTGAGCGGCCACTGCACGCCGGCGTCGTAGCCACTGAACTTCGTCGGCGTCATCGAGACGCCGCTGGCGAAGCAGTTCTGGCTCGACTCATCGCCAACGCACGAGAGCCTGGGCACGCCGCTGGCGTCGATGGTCGCGGTGGCCTGGTAGATGTTCATGCCTTCGGACCGCGTGGGCACGTAGAGGCGATAGGTCTGGGGGCCGATGGGGTGCAGCGCCATCTCTCCCGAGAACGCCGCGATCTGCACCATCTGCGACGGCTCGACGTTGAGTGCGTCAATGCGCGCGACGGTCGGCGCTCCACCGTCAGGCGAAGCGTCGGCCCCCAACTCCGGGAGTCCGAGGGTGTCGAGCGTGAGCGCCACCACCGAGCCCGTCGGGTCCCGCTTGTCCGCATCGGCGTTGGCGACGAAGAGCACGCCATTCTTGCTGCCGGACACGTCGACATGCGCGACCGCCATCGGGAAATACAGGCGCTCGCGAGGAGGGCCCGAACTCGTATCTGCCTTCTGGCACCCCGTGAGAACGATCAGCGCGAGGAGAATTGAACGCTTCACGACTCCGCCTGAATCTTCGAGAAATCGGCGACCGTTCCGAACAGGCCACCGATCTCCATCAGCAAGCGTACGCGGTTCTCTCGCAGGCTCTTGTCTTCGGCCATCACCATCACCTTGTCGAAGAACGCGTCGACGAAGGGCTTGAGCGGGACGATCTTCGCCATCGCCCCGGCGTAGTCGTCGGACTTCGTCGCCGCGACGAACGCCGCGCTCGCCTTCTAGACCTCGGCGTAGAGCGTCTTCTCCTGCTCGTCGGTGAGCTTGCTGGCGTCGACTGGCGCCTTGCTCACGTCCTTCGCCTGCTTCTCCACGATGTTCGCCACGCGCTTGAAGGTCGCAGCGAGCGCCGCGAAGTCCTTCTGGCTCACGTACGCGGAGATCGCATCCAGGCGCAGCTGAGCAGCAACGAGATCGTCGAAGCCTGCAGAGAGAACCGCCTCCACCACGTCGGCGCGGTGATTCTCTTTCCACGTCGACTCGAGGCGGCCGCGGAAGAACTCGATCAGCTGCTCCTTCACGCCGGGATCGGTGGGCTTCCGCTTGGGATCGACGAGCTTCGCGCCGAGCAGCGAGATCGACTGATCGATCGCCGCCGAGAGCGAGAACCGGTAGCCGCGCGCGAGGACGATGCGAATGAAGGTGATCGCCGCGCGCCGCAGCGCGAAGTCGTCCTTCGCCCCGGTGGGCTTCTTGCCGATGCCGAAGAGTCCGCAGAGCGAGTCGAGACGATCAGCGAGGCCGACGATTGCACCGGCGTCCTGCGTCGGCAGACCGTCACCGGCGCCGCGCGGGAGGTAGTGCTCGAAGATCGCGGTCGCGACCTCCTGCGGCTCCTTGTCGTGGAGCGCGTATTCGCGGCCCATCACGCCCTGCAGCTCGGGGAACTCGCCCACCATCAGGGTGTTCAAGTCGGCCTTGCAGAGGGTGGAGGCCCGCTCCACGGTGGCGAGCTCGGCGCTCCGGCCCACCGCGTGCGTGAGGTGCACCGCGAGCGCTCGAATGCGGTCGGTCTTCTCGGCCATGCTGCCGAGCTTCTCGATCCACGAGCGGCGGGCGAGCTTGGGCAGCCGATCGACCAGCGCCTGCTTGCGATCTTCGTCGAAGAAGAAGCGGCCATCGCTCAGGCGCGAACGCAGGCCGCGCTCATAGCCCTTCACCGAGAGCTTCTCGTCCTTCACCGGCGTGTTCGACACGGCGATGAAGCGGGGCATCAGCTTCCCCGCGCTGTCGACGATGCTGAAGTAGCGCTGGTGGCTCTTCATCTCCTGGATGAGGACTTCCGTGGGAAGCGTGAGGTGACGTTCTTCGAAAGTACCCACCACGGGACACGGCAGTTCGACCAGGTTGATCACCTGATCCATCAGGGCCTCGTCTTCGATCACCGCCCCGCCCGAGCGCTTCGCAGCGGCGGAGAGACGCTCGGCGAGTACAGCCTTGCGCTTGCCGATGTCGGCGAAGACCTGAGCCTTCTCGAGGGCCGCTTCGTAGTCAGCGGGCTTCTCGAGCGTGATCGGGCCGCCGGCGAGGAAGCGGTGTCCGCGGGTGATTCGACCGCTCTTCACATCGGCGAAGGTCACCGGCACTACCTCGGTGCCGAGGAGCGCGACGATCCATTGCAGGGGGCGGCCGAAGCTCTGCTCGACGTCGCCCCAGCGCATCTGCTTGGCGAAGTTGATCTTCCGCGTGCAGGTGTTGAGCACGTCGGTGAGGAGCTCGAAGGTGCGCCGGCCCTTCTCCTCGACGTTGGCCACCAGGTACTCGCCTTTGGGCGTGGTGACGCGCTTGAGCTGTTCGACCGGCAGCTTCACGCTCTCGGCAAACTTGATCGCCGGAACCCTGGGCGTCTTGCCGTCGGCCTCGAAGGCCGCCTTCACCGAGGGACCCTGCACTTCCTTCATCACGTCGTCAGTCTTCTCGGCGAGGTCGGCGACCAGCAGGGCGAGCCGGCGCGGGGTGCCGAAGCGACGAACTGCGGCGTGCTTGATGTTGAGCGCGGCGCACTGCTCCTTAAAGGTGCGCTCGAGATCGTCGAGCGCGGGGTTCACGAAACGCGCGGGCAGCTCTTCGGTGCCCAGTTCGAAGAGGAGCTCAGCCACGGGAGGCCTCCTTCTTCTCGTCCTTCTTCTCGTCCTTCTTCTCGTCCTTCTTCTCGTCCTTCTTCTCGGGCTTCTCGAAGCTGACCGTCTTCCACATGTCCGACGCCGGCTTGCCCTCGAGGATCGGCAGCTGCTCGCCCACCGTCCACTTCGTCTTGCAGAGCGGCCAATCGAGTTTCTGCCGCATCTTCAGGTAGCCCTCAGCGCAGAGCGCGGCGTTGTCGCGCACACGCTTGATGTAGCCCGCGCGATCGGTGACCGAGATCGCGCCGCGGGCGTCGAGCAGGTTGAAGGCGTGGCTGCACTTGAGCGCGTAGTCGTAGGCGGGCAGAGGCAGTTCCTTCTCGACGATGAGCCGCTTGCACTCGGTCTCGTAGCTCCTGAAGAGCATCTCGAGTTGTTCGGCGTCGGCCTCCTGCATGGCGTACTTCGACATCTCGACTTCGTTCTCGTGGAAGATCTCGCGGTACTTCACGCCCTCCACCCACTCGATGTCGTAAAG
>CBIHPJ010000697.1:0-4834 GCA_966211295.1 uncultured Myxococcales bacterium
CCGCTCCGGCAACTGCTGCAGAGGAGCCCGCTCCCGCCGCGGATGATTCGTCGTGGGCGACGGCGCCCGCCGCTGAAGAGCCGCTCCCCGCCACGGCTGACGACGACTCGTGGGCGACGGGCGCGAACGCACCCGCGGTCGAGCCGTTGCCTGAGCCGCAGTGGAATACCTCGGAGCCCTCCGCTGCCGCGGTCGAAGAAATGCCGGTCGAGATGCCTCCTGAAGAACAGTGGACGGCGCCTCCTCCCGCGGAGTCGATCTCCGCCGCGGCTCCGCAGCCCGCGCTCGATCTTCCGTCGGCTGCGCCTTCGGCACCGCTGCCCATCACCGTCGAAGAGCCCCAAGAGGCTCCGGCTCCCGCGCCGCTCGCCGCGCCTGCTGGCTACACGCCGATGAATCCGCAGCGCCTGGTCGATCTCGGCGCGTCGGGCGCCTGGGTGCAGGAGCCTTCGGCGGGTCCCTTCCACATCAGCAGCGACGGCCTCGCGGTCACGGTCGCGGGCGAGATGATGGTGCGCATGCTGGGCCTGGTGGCGATCGTCGGCAGCGTGCAGGTCGCGCCCGAGAATCGTCGCCGACGCGGCCGCTCCACGCAGGAGCCCTTCGGCACCGGTCCCGCCCAGCTCCAGCGCGCGAGCGGCAACGGAATGCTCTACCTCGAGCCCGGCCGCTCGAAGTTCCACGCGGTCGATCTCACCGATCAGAACGGCGTGGGCATCGACGATGACGGCGCGTACCTGCGTGAAGAGATGGTGTTCGCCTTCGAAGAAGCGATCTTCTTCGAGAACGGACGCCTCACGAACGAGGGCCAGTCGCTCGATCTCGCGCACTTGAAGGGCAATGGCCGCGTGTTGCTGCAGCTCGACGGCACCCTGCGCGCGATGCCGATTCCGCTCGGAGCACCGATGGTGGTTCCGCTCCACCGCGTGGTCGGCTGGTTCGGAAGAGTGTCTCCTCGCTTGATGGGCTTTGGTGGCCGCGGCGCGATCGAGCTCACGGGCGAGGGCTACGCTCTCCTGGGAACGCCTGCCGAGGGCCGCTGATGAGCTCGGAGCGCGAGGCCCAACAGCGCCTCAAACAAGAGGCTCGGCAGCGGAAGCGCGACGAGAAACTGCGCCGCAAGGACGAGAAGCTCGCGAAGAAGGAGGCGAAGAAGCTCGCCCGCAAGAACCGCCCTCGCTCGGTGCTGCTCGAGGAGTTCTGGAACCTCCCCAACATGCTCACCGTGGGCCGGATCTTCATGATCCCGCTCTTCGTGTGGCTGCTCTACGACGGGGACCCCTGGTATTCGACGATGGCGGCCTCGGTGTTCACCATCGCGGCGGTCACCGACGTGATCGACGGCTTCCTCGCGCGTCGTTGGAACATGATCACCGTCACCGGGAAGCTGCTCGACCCGATGGCGGACAAGCTGATCGTCGCCGCCGCGCTGATCATGATGGTGCGCCTGGGGCGCGTGCCTGCGTGGATCGTGATCATCCTGCTGTCACGCGAGCTGATCGTGAACGGCTTGAGACAGGTCGCCGCGAGCGAAGGCCTGGTGATCGCCGCCGGACAGGAGGGCAAGTGGAAGACCGCGCTCCAGCTCGCGGGCATCGTGGCCCTGTGCATCCACTACACGCATCCGGTCTTCCTGATCGCCGGTTGGTGGGACGTGAACTTCAACGTGGTCGGCAAGGTGCTCA
This sequence comes from uncultured Myxococcales bacterium, assembly GCA_966211295.1. GTDB lineage: Bacteria > Myxococcota > Myxococcia > Myxococcales > Myxococcaceae > Archangium_A. The sequence continues at coordinate 1,686 of CBIHPJ010000697.1, forward strand.
TCTACCTCTCGACCTTCTTCAGCGCGCAAAGCGCGGCGGCGTACTTCCAGGCTTTCCTGAATCGGCTCGGACAACGCGGGCAGGAGCAGAAAAGCGCTTGACCGTGTGTCAGGCCTCACGTAATTCCGCCGTCGTCTCAAGCGGTGCCAACAGTCCGAATACGCGGGAATAGCTCAGCGGTAGAGCATCGCCTTGCCAAGGCGAGGGTCGAGAGTTCAAATCTCTTTTCCCGCTCCAGTCAGTCTGAATAAGGCAGTGACGAAGCCCCGGAAACCCCGGGGCTTTTTCATTTGCGGGCTGCTTTCTTCACCGTCACCGGCGCCACACGCGGACGTCGGCGGCGTTGCCAGCAAAGAAGGCTTCGCCAAGCTTGCCATAGGCGGTCGTCCCCCAGCGGTGCCCGACGACGAAGTGGTCGAGGGGGCCGTCCACGTCGACCTCGATCTCCAGCGTGACCACACCGCAGCTTCCGCGATCGTCGAGGTCCATGCCGGGGCGGGCCTTGCCGTCGTCGCCGCGCGGCAGGCCTTCGGCGCTTGTGACCTCGACGCGAACGAGGTGGTCCTTGAGATTCCAGTTCTCATCCTGGGCCCAGGTGGCGTCCTGCCAGCGATCCCACTCAGCATGTCCAGGCGCGCTCTCGTCCTCGATCAACATGCAAGCGAAGCTGCGCCCGACGGGGACACTGGTCTGCCACCGCGACAGATCAAGACGCAATTCCGTGGTGCGTCGGTCGCGTTTCAACACCTCCACCTTGTAGAGATCGCTCATGGATGGCGGTTACCGCGTCCGCGCCTGGTTGAGGAACATTGAGCAGGTGGAGCTGAATGAACTCGCCACGCGGATCTCCGAGCTCGGTCAGCAGGTCGGCCCAGACCGCCAGCCGCGCGGCGTCGGCCGGCTTGGCGAAAAAAGCGTCGCGCACCCGAGGGCATGCCCCTCCAACCCCGACGGCCCTGCCGCTGTGAAAAGAGCGACAAGCGTCACTTTGCCAGGCGGACTTTTCTTTGCGGGCCGGCCTTGGAGGCGTGCGTAAACTCCTCCGATCATGCCGTTCGCCCTCCTCGCGGTGATCGTCGCCGCTGGCCCCCTCAAGATCGCCAGCCCCGGCTGGAACGTGGTCGACATCAAGCCTGAGCTCGCCTCGTTCTACGCCGAGCAGATGGCGCAAGCGCTGCGCGCCGAAGGCTTCACGGTCACCACCGCCGACGACATCGCGACGCTGCTCGGTGCCGAGCGCCAGAAGGAGCTGCTCGGCTGCTCGACCACGACCAGCAGCTGCATGGCTGAGCTCGCAAACGCACTGGGCTGCGACGCGACGCTCACGGTGAGCCTCGCGCGACTGGGTGGCGGCTTCCGCGGCACGGCGAAGCTGATGAGCAGCAAGGACGCCTCGATTCTCTCCTCAGTGAAGATCGAAGCGACGAGCGAGGCGCAGCTGGCCGATCGTGTCGAGGCCGCGGCGAAGGAATTGGTGCAGCCGTTCCGCACCGGGGCGAGCGCGACGCAGGAGCAACCCCTCCGGGTGGAGAAGCCGGCCGTGAAGAAGATCGCTCCGAAGCTCTGGTGGCTCCCCGGTGCGATCGGCCTCGCTCCCGCCGTGCTGGGAGGAGCGCTGCTTGGCGTCGCTGCCGGCACCTGGTCGGAGCTCACCACGAAGCAAGCCTCGTCCGCCGACGGTGAAGGTTTGGTCTTCCGCGGCGAAGCGTCTCAGACCGCGGGGTGGATCTTCGTGGGGATCGGAGCGGCCGCGATCACGAGCTCGATCCTCTGGTTGGCGCTCGGCTCCACCGAGGTGCAACCGCAGGTGGCGATCACTCCGAGCGGCGGCTCGCTGGGTGTCGGAGGGCGCTTCTGATGCGCGCGCTTCGCTTGCTCACACCGCTGCTCGTGCTGAGCAGTTGCTGGCATTTTCAGGACGAGTTCAACAAGCGCTGCGCGAAGACGCTCGCGGGCGAAGACGGAGGCTTCACCGACGCCACGCAGTGTGAGGGCGTCTCCCTGGGTGGCGGCGGTGGTACCGATGGTGGAGGCGCCGGAGGCGGTGCAGGTGGAGGCAGTGGAGGAGGAGGAACCGGTGGCGGCGGCGCGACGTGCTCGCGTGCCGACTCGGGTTGTTTCGGCGCAGGGGAGTGGTGCTGGGAATCTCCCAAAGAGATTCCAGGCAACGAGCTCTACGTCGCGTTCACCACTCCTGATGCGGGAGGCGTGTGGGCCGCGGGCGCGGGGCCCACGCTCGTCTATTTTGAGAACGGCAACATCACGAACAAGACGCACCTGCTGTTGATCGATGACTCGGCGGATCCCTATGCCGAGCCTGCGGCTGTCACCTCGGTCGCGGTCGTCGATGACGGGGTGTTCCTCGCGGGACAGCGGATGGACCTGCTGCAGAAGAGCCCGGCCGATGCGTTGTTTCGATCGAACGGAGGCCGGCAGTGGGACGCGCTCGGCACTGATTCGCGCGGTCGCCTCTACGGCGTCTCGAGCGCAACCCGCGGCACGCTCCAGCGTTTCGATACCGGCGGGGTCGTGCCGCTCGAGTTCAACTTCGCCAACACGGAGCCCGTCTCTTCACTCGCCTTCGATCTCGCTGATACCGCGTACGTCACCACGGGAGAGCATGCCCTCCGCTTCGACCTCAGCGCCCTCGAGGACGGTGGAGGCACGGTCGACGTCGGCGTTCCCCTCCTCAAACAAGCAAACGAATTCCTCGGCCCCGTCGCGCGAATTCCAGACGGCGGCGTGCTGGTCGGCGGCAAGGTGCTCCACGAGTTCGACGGCATGGATTGGGTCACGGCCAGCCCTTCCCTGCCCTTCGGCGGCGCGGCTGTGACCTCGATGGTCGTGAGCGGCACTTCGTTCTGGATCTTTGGCGACCAGGGCAACGTCTTCAACGCGACCACGCCGTTGACCGGAATGTCGCTGCCCACCAACGCGCTCGGCGCCACGGCCGCTCCGGGCGGCGAGGCCTGGGTGGTCGGAGCCCACGGCATGATCGCGAGGGTCAAGTCGGGTGGCTCGAACTCGCTGGCAGCCCCCCTTCGCGGCAACGACATCCGCGCCCTCTACGTCACCGATACCGTCGCGTACGCCGCGCAGAACGAGGCTGTCCTCTTGCGCACTGGCAACACCTGGATCGAAGACCCAAG
>CBIHPJ010000698.1:0-4806 GCA_966211295.1 uncultured Myxococcales bacterium
CGCGGCGCTCTCCGGTGCGCTGTTGATCTCGAATCACCGTCGGCCGCCCGCGAAGGGAACTCCCTCGCGCGACTTCCTCAAGGAAGAGAAGCGCTACCCGCGTAACGCGCCGGCCGTGCTGCAGACCCTGCGCGCCGCGGTGAAGGCGAAGGACCCGGCGCTGCGTGCGGCTGCCGCACGTGAGCTCGACATCGGCACGGAGCCCGAGAACGACACCCTTTTGATTTCGCTCTTCGGTGATCGCGACGTCGCGACCCGCGTGCAGGCCGTCGCCAGCTACGCCCAGCGCGTCGAGAAGCACAATGCGCCGCTCGCTGCGCTCGAAGCGGTGGTCGCCCAGGGCGCGCGTGAGCTCATGCTCAACGCCGCTGAAGGTCTGGCGGCGAAGCAGCACGCGGCCTCGCTCCGTCCGTTGCTCCTCTTCACCCGCGCAGGCGAGGTCGAGGAGCAGGTGCGCGCGGTGCTCGCCCTCGGCACCGGCGGCCAGCTGCGCGCGCTGGAAGAGATGGAGTTGCTCGCGGCCGGCGGCACCGAAGAAGCCCCGGCGGATCCGCTCGTACGCGCGGCTGCCATCGAGGCGCTCGGCCGGCTCTACAAGTCGATCACCGACGTCGATCAGAAGAAGCGGGTGCTCGAGCTGGTCGAGGCCAACGCACTCGAAGGCAACTTCCGGCTCGCGGGAGTGCGCGGTCTGCGCTGGATCGGTGACGATCGTGCCCTCGGTCGTCTGCAACAGATCGTCGCGGCTGAAGAAGATCGCGACGTCGAAGTGCGCAAGGAATCCATCCGCGCCCTCGCCGTGCTCGCCGATCCCTCGAGCGAGAAGGTGCTCACCCGCGCGCTCTTCCAGTGGCAGCTCGCGGACACCGCGCTCCAGGCGTTGGAGGCCTGCTTCCCGAACGATCCGCTCCGCGTGGCGATGAACGCGGCGTCGAGCGAATTGCCGGCGATCTCCGGTCCCGCGCTCGCGTACCTGCTGGCCGAGGCCGAGCCTGCGCCGCTGCTCGAGCGTCTGGCGAATCCGCGCCTGCGCGCCGACCTGCGCGCGAAGGTGAAGTACGGACTCGGTCGTCGTCCCACGCTGCCTACCGATGCGCTCGTGAAGTACGCGGTGTCTGAGTTCGCGAGCGTGCGCGATGACATGGCGTGGCTGATGGCGCGCCACGCCCTCGCGGGCAGCAACATTCCCGCGGCGGAGAAGGAGCAACGCGCGAAGAGCCTGGTCGCTTCTGCCACCAGCACGGCCCAACGCTGGGCGAAGAGCGTGGGCACGGACAAGGCGGCTGAAGAGAGCGCGTTCCTGCGGCTTCTCTGGGCCGCCACGCTCCACGCCTCGCGTGAGGTGGAAGAGCTCGCCGCGAAGTCCCTCTCCGGTGGCTCTCCTGCGCCTGCGAGCGTGCGCGCTGAGTCTGCGCGTGTGCTGCAGAAGGCGGGCACGGGCGCGGTGCCGGTGTTGCTCAAGGGCGCTTCCGACATCGACGGTGGCGTGCGTCGCGCGGCGGTCTCCGCGATCGTTGCCACGAATCCTGCGCAGGCCACCGCGCTCATCGAGAGCAGCAAGCCGCTCGACGCGCTCGCGTTCGACGCGGTGAAGGGCGACGCGATGAACCTCGCCACCGAGGCGGCGCGCGCGGTGATGTTGCCCAAGCTCATCGGCGCCGGAGATCCTTCGGTGCTGATGTCTCAGGCGGAGAAGGGCTCGAGTGAAGTGGTGCAGCGTGCCGCGTTGCTCGCGCTCGGGCGCATGGGTGGTGAGGCGGTTGCCGAGTTCCTCGCGAAGCTCGCGTTCAGCGCGGGTGGTGGCGAGGACGGGGACGACGACGACGGCGGCGACGAGGACGAGGAAGAGCCGGAGGATGACGACGAGGGCGGCGATGAAGATGAAGATGGTGACGAGGATTCGGGTCCCAGCCCCGACGTCTCCATGCCCGGCTCGCGTCGCTTCGAGTTCGAAGAGGATGACAGCTCGAAGTTCTGGGAAGTGATGGTCCAGGACAAGAGCGTGATCGTTCGCTTCGGGAAGATCGGCTCAGCGGGTCAGAAGAAGCCGAAGGCGCTCGCGTCGACTGAGGCCGCGCAGAAGGAGATGGAGAAGCTCATCCGCGAGAAGACCGGGAAGGGCTACTCCGAGGTGAAGCTGAAGGGCATCGCGGCGCCGAAGGCCGTGGCTGCTCCGAAGCCGGCGGCCGCTCCGAAACCCGCCAAGGAGGCGAAGGTGGAGTGGGGGACTCCGTCTCTGCGTGAGGCGGCGTTCCGTGCTCTTCGCCGTGCGCAGCGCACCAACTTGAGGAGGGCGAATGCTCCCAAGTGGTTTACGGCGGAGCAGTTGGTTGCTCTCGCGTCGAATCCTGAGCTCGCGGATTCGATGATGCCGGCTCCTGTGAAGCCTGCTCAGGCTTCACGTGATGACGACGATGAGGGTGATGACGATGACGGTGGCGATGAGGATGAGGATTACGAGGACGACGATGAGTGAGCTCTTCTCGTTGACTCACCCTCACCCCGACCCTCTCCCGAAGGGAGAGGGAGAAAGGTGCACACCATGAGTGCCGTTCGTGACGTGAAGGTTCAGTACGCAGGAGCCAGCGCCCTGGTCGCGCAGGAGGGCAAGGCGCAGGTGAATCTGGCGCTCGACGCCTCGCGTGGCCCGGTCGGTCTGCGTGGCACCGTCAAGGCGCCCGCGTTGTTCCGCGACTCGCTGATGGCCGCGTTCGACGTGCTCGGCAGCGACCTTCGCTACAAGCGCAAGGATCTCGCGGTCTACCTCGCGTACCTCACCAAGCAGGGCAAGAAGGCCAACAAGGAGATCTGGGACGCCCAGAAGGCCTTCCTCGAGCAGCAGCTCGGGAACGAAGAGAAGCCGCAGCAGGTGCTCGAGCCCGTGCTCACCGTCAGCCCCGACGAGATGTCGCTCGAGGTCTTCTCGCGTGACGAGTCGAGCTACGCGCGCCTCTCTCTCCCCTCGGCGATGTTCGACGGACGTGAGGCCGCGCACGGCAGCAGCACGCTCTCGGTCGACGAGGCCTTCATCGCGCGCTTCGAGCGCATGCGCAGCTGGCAGCCCGTGTCCCTCGACGCCGGCAATCGCAACGCCGCCGGTCCCGCGCAGACGCGCCAGGTGCCGTGGGCGTGGCTGCGGAACTTCGTGCAGGTGCAGTCGGCCGCCACGTTGCCCGCCGCCGTCGCGGAGCTCGCGCCGATCGATCTCTACAACCTGCTCTTCGTGCTCCGTACGCGCGCCGCGCGGAAGCCGCCTCGCGGTATCCGCTTCGAGCTCGTGCCCGGAGCGCAGCCGCGCATCGTGGTCGAGCCCTTCGACATCGTGCTCGAGTGCCACGGCGCTCCCTTCGAGGGGAAGACGCCGCGCGTGGTGCGCATCTTCGGCCGCCAGCGCTTGCTCTCGCTCACCCGCGCGCTGCCGCACGTGAAGACCGCGAAGGTGCACCTGATGGGCGCGGGGCTCCCCGTGTTCTGGGCGCTCGACTTCGGAGCAGATCGCGGCAGCCTCACGGTCGGCTTCACCGGCTGGACCGACTCCGGTTGGTCGAGCGCGTCGGCCTTCGACGCGTTGATGCCACCTGCCACCGCCGAGCTGCTCGCCGAGCGCGCGCACGCGCACCTGGTGAAGCACGGCCCCACCAGCTTCGACGATCTGGTGAAGGCGCTCAGCGCGGCTCCGAAGGAAGTGCGCGCCGCGCTGCAGCTCGAGTGCCTCAAGGGTCGCACGTTGTTCGACCTGGTGAAGGGCGTGTACCGCCCGCGCCAGCTGCTCGACTCGCCCATCGACGTGGCGCTCATTCGGTACGGAGGCGATCGCGAGAAGCTCGCGCACCGCCTGCTCGGTGATGGCGCGCAGGCTGCGGGCGCGGTGCGGCTCACCAAGGTGCACGACCTCGGCAGCGAAGGCACCGAGCTCTCCGGCGAAGTGGAAGATCTCGAGGCGCGCCGCACGTTCACTCCGAGCTTCACGCTGGACAGCGAAGGCCGCGTGCGTGGCGCCAGCTGCACCTGCCTGCACTTCAAGCGCGCGGGGTTGCGCGAAGGTCCGTGCGAGCACCTGCTCGCGCTGCGGATCTTCCACCAGCGCCGCCAGCTGCACGACGAGGAGCTCCGTCAGACCGCGGAAGGCCGCGCGCTCATCCGCGCCGAGACCCGCACCTTCGTTCGCCGCGAGACGGGCAAGGAGCTCGTCTACCGCGTGTCGCTCGACGACAAGCTCGTCCGCGTCATGTGGGGCCCGCGCAGCGAAGAGCCTCGCCAACAGCGCACCTGGTTCGACACCGATGCGCAGGCCCGTGACGCGTACTTCTCGCGCCTCGATTCACTCACCAAAGACGGCTTCATCGACGCTGGTTGAAAGGACTCACAACGAACGAACTCACTTCCCGCCAACGAGCGAGGTGTCGAGGAACATCAGCCTTCGCGCTTCAGTGCGCAGGAGCGGCGTTGCGCCGCTCTGGGGAATGGTCCAACACACTCCGCTAGGTAGCCTGTTCTTGGCTCTCCTCGAATTGAAGGCGTAGGCCTTCAGGGAGAGCTGAGACAACTGCGCAAACGCAGTTTCTCCCTGAAGGCCTACGCCTTCAATTCGGGAGAGCCGGTGAGGCTACCGAGCCCCAGGTGAGAAGGTGGCGCGCTTCGCCGCCTCACTCGAAGACGTGATTTTCACCAACCGGACTCGCGCTCGAATTAAGAACGCGCGTCCCTTTCAGAAAGCAGCTGCTCAACGACAGAACTCAAGTCCCGCCATAGAGCGAGGTGTCGAGGAACATCAGCCTTCGCGCTTCAGTGCGCAGGAGCGGCGTT
>CBIHPJ010000699.1:0-4792 GCA_966211295.1 uncultured Myxococcales bacterium
CTCGCCGCGCTGGGCCTGGGTCTCCTCGCCCTCGCGCGCCGCCGCCGCAGCTAAGAAGTCCTTCCCCCCGGAAGACAGGCCGCCGGTTCCCTCGTGGAGCCGGCGGTTTTGTTTTGCCGGAGCGCAGCCGGAGTACCGGCCTTGAAGCGAAGCGAAAAGGTCGCGGAGGCGGAGCGACCAGAAGGTAGCTTCACGCGATGGCCACCAAGCAGAAGAAGCCAACGAAAGTGAAGCCGAAGACGAAGGGACTCATCGAGCGCCACGGTGAATGCGGCTGTGGCTCAGTGACGTTCACGGTGGTGGGACCGATGAGCCCCGTGACCTGGTGTCACTGCACCAGGTGCCAGCGCTTCCACGGAGGGCCCGGCCCGTACACCACTGCGCCGCGCGGCGCGCTCCGCTTCGAACGCAGGGACGGCCTCGCCTGGTGGAACGCCTCTCCCACGGTGCAGCGCGGGTTCTGCAAGCAGTGCGGCTCGAGCCTGTTCTTCAGTGACTCGAACGACGCCAAGATTTCGATCTGCGCGGGTGCGCTCAAGTCGCCCACGGGGCTCCGCAGCAACGGACACATCTTCGTGGCCAGCAAGCCCGACTGGTACGAAGTCAAAGACGGCCTCCCGCAGCACGACACTGTCTGAGGAGCTCACATGCTGATCGCCCTCGTCGTCTCCGTTGCGCTCGCTGCTGCACCGAAGGCTGAGCCCCGGCTCGTGGGAACTTGGCTCCTGAGCGGTGAGCCGTTCATCACCTTCGCTGCGAATGGCACCGGCTCGATGGAAGACGGAAAGGTGAAGTGGAGCACCGAAGGCTCGACGCTCACCATCACCGACGACGAAGGCGAAACCGACAAGGTCACCTTCCAGGTGAACGGAGACGTGCTCACCGTCAGCCTCAACGGCATGCCGATGACGCTCACGCGCTCCGGCTCCGCGTCGAAGAAGCAGAACGTCCAGGCCGAGCAGGCGCAGGTCCCACAGCAGAAGAGCGCGAGGAATGATCAGCTCTCGCAGCTGCTCCTCTCTTCGGCCTGGTGCAGCTTCAGCTACAACAAGATCAGCGGCACCACGACGCAGACGCGCGTGCAGTACTTCGCCAACGGCACCTGGTCGGCAGGAGGGCAGCGCGAGACCTACAACTCGGGACCCAACGGCACGGTGTCAGGCCAGACGAACAACACCAACGGAGGGCTGTGGGAGGTCCGGAACGGTCAACTCTGGGGCAGTTACGGCAATGCGCCGCTTCAGCCGGTGCAACCCTTCTCCGTCACTCGCAATTCGAACGGCTACCCGATCATCAACAGCCTCGGGGTCGAATACTCGATGTGCAACTGAGGAGCGCCAGTGATGTAACGAAGCGGGGCCCGGGGGCCTCACCTCGTCATGGACACGCAGCCTCATGAGGATGACGCCACGCTCGTCTCGCGAATCCTCGCGGGTGAGCACTCGCTCTTCGAGCGCCTGGTGCGCCGCTACAACCAGCGGTTCTACCGCGCCGCTCGTGCGCAGCTCGCCAACGACGCCACCGCCGAAGACGTCCTCCAACAGGCGTGGATGTCCATCTACCGGGCGTTGAGTCAGTGGTCGGGGCGCGGCTCGTTCTCGAGCTGGGCGCTCACCATCGTCATCCACACCTGTCTGAAGCAGCGAGGGATCATGAACTACACCGAGGAAGCCGATCCCGATGAGACGAGCTCCACGCTCCCGGGACCCGAAGAAGAGACTCACCGTCACCAGCTACGCGAAGTGCTCGCCCGGAACGTCGACGCGCTGTCACCCAAGCTCCGCACGGTGCTGGTGTTGTGCGACGTCGAGGGTCTGAGCGGACCCGAAGCCAGCGAAGCGCTCGGTGTCTCGGAGGAAGCGGTTCGAGTTCGTCTGCACCGGGCGCGTCGTACGCTCCAGACGACACTCGAGCAGCAGCTGGGCGCTGAAGAGAAGGAGCTCTTCACCTTCATGGGTACGCGGTGCGACCGCATGACGGCCGCCGTGATGAAGGCCCTCGAGATCGGACGTTACCAATGACTGCAATCGAGCCGATCGGCGGGGGCAGTGTTACCAAGCCACTCGTGGCGTCACCCTTCATCGCTAGCGTCGTTCGCGCGAACCCGGCGCACTACCACTCGCAGGAAGAGCTCTCGGCGGGCCTGCAGGGGCTCTGGTCCCAGTTCCGCTCGTTCAACCCCGCGCGGGTGAACGCGCTGCACTCGGCAGTGCAGGTGAAAGGTCGCCACCTCGCGATCCCGATCACCGACTACCCGCCGCTCGACACCTTCACCAAGCGCAACGAGGTGTGGATCCGCGAGGCGGTGAAGCTGGGGGCCCAGGCCGTGCGCGGCGCGGTGGAGGCGGCGGGGATCAAGCTGCAGGACATCGACGTGATCTGCTTCACCAGCATCACGGGCCTGGCGACGCCGAGCATCGATGCGCGCCTGGTGAACGTGCTCGGGCTTCGTCCCGACGTGAAGCGCGTGCCCATCTTCGGGCTCGGTTGCGTGGCGGGCGTGGCGGGGACGGCGCGCGTGAGCGATCTGCTCCGCGGATTTCCGAATCAGACGGCGGTGCTGCTCTCGGTGGAGCTCTGCAGCCTCACGATTCAGCGCGACGACATCGCGGTGAGCAGCATCATCGCGGCGGGACTCTTCGGCGACGGCGCGGCGGCGATGGTGATGCGCGGTGGCGAGGTGAAGGGCGATGGCCCTCAGGTGCTCGCCACCGAGTCGGTCTTCTATCCGCAGACGGAAGACGTGATGGGCTGGGACTTCCTCGACACGGGCTTCAAGGTGGTGCTCTCCACCAAGGTGCCCGAGATGGTCGTGGAGAACGTGCGCGGCAACGTCGACGGCTTCCTCGCGAAGCACGGCCTGAAGCGCAGCGACATCAAGCACTGGGTCGCGCACACCGGTGGGCCGAAGGTGCTGGAGGCCTTCGAGGCGGCGCTCGAAGTTCCGCGCTCGGCGCTGCAGCGGAGCTGGGATTCGCTCGCGGCGGTAGGCAACCTGTCGTCGGCCTCGGTGCTCTACGTGCTGTCGGACTTGCTCGAGTCGAAGATCGCGAAGCCTGGTGACCTCGGCCTGATGCTCGCGATGGGCCCGGGCTTCTGCGCTGAGCTGGTCTTGCTGCGCTGGTAAGGAGGAACGGTGAGCTCGCTCACCCTCTACACGGCGCTCATCGCCCTGGTCGGCTTGGAGCGGCTGCTCGAGCTGCGGCTCTCGCTGAAGAACGCCGAGTGGGCGTTCGCGCGGGGCGGCAAGGAGTACGGCAAGCCGCACTACCGCTTCATGACGGTGTTCCACACGCTGTTCCTCGTGAGCTGCGTGGCGGAGCCGTGGTGGTTCGCGAGGCCCTTCGTTTCTCCGTGGGGCTTCATCGCGCTCGCGTTCGCGCTGGCTGCGATGGCGCTGAGGTATTGGGCGATCACCACGCTGGGTCCGCGGTGGAACACGCGGGTGATCGTGCTGCCCGAGGTCGAGCCGGTGACTGGAGGGCCGTATCGGTTCTTCCGTCACCCGAACTACGTGGCGGTGGTGCTGGAGCTGTTGGTGTTGCCGCTCGTGCACGGCGCGTGGGTGACGGCGCTGGTGTTCTCGGTGGTGAACGCGTTTCTCTTGCGCGTGCGGATCAGCGTTGAAGAAGAAGCGTTGGGTCCGAAGTACGCGGCCGCTTTTCACCTGAGCAATCCGAAATGAACGTCGACGTCGCGATCATCGGAGGTGGGCCCGCAGGGCTCGCCACCGCGATCGGAGCAGCGGTTCAAGGCCTGAAAGTTCACGTCTTCGAAAAGCAGAACGGTCCAGTCGACAAGGCGTGCGGTGAAGGCCTGATGCCCTCGGGGCTCTCCGCGCTCGATCGCCTCGGAGCGCTGAAGCACGTGGATCGCAACGAGAGCGCGCCGTTCGAGTCGATCGTCTACGTGCAGGAATCCGGAGAGCGGGCGACTGGCAAGCTTCCTGCGCCTGGTGGATTGGGATTGCGGAGACTCGAGCTTTCGAGGGCGCTCAGAAAGCGCGCCGACGAAGTGGGAGTGGTGGTTCACGAGCACACCGGAGTGCGCACGCACACCCGCACGAAGACCGGAATCGAAGTCGTCACCGACGCGGAGACGTTCACCGCGGGAGTGTTGATCGGCGCCGACGGGCTCAACTCGCAGAGCCGCACGCGTGAAGGACTCGCAGGGCCGACCGATGAACTGCGCCGCTTCGGATTGCGGAGACACTTCGCGATCGCTCCGTGGGCGAAGAGCGTCGAGGTGCACTTCTCACCGGGAGTGGAGGCGTACGTCACTCCCGCGGGTGCGCAGCGAGTAGGCGTCGCGTTTCTCTGGGTGGCGGGCTCTGCGCTCGTAGGCGACGTGGACTTCGGTTCGCTGCTCTCTCACTTCCCCCTGCTCGAAGAGAAGTTGCGCGGAGTGCCGTTCGATTCCACGCCGCGCGGTGCGGGGCCGTTGTTGCAGCACGTGAATCGCAGGGTGGCGGAGCGTTTCGCGCTGGTGGGTGACGCCGCGGGGTACGTGGATGCGATTACGGGCGAGGGAATCACGCAGGCGCTCGAGGGTGCGGAGGCGTTGTCGAGAGTGCTGCCCGAGGTGATCGCGCGGAACGGAGCGATCGAAGCATTCGCTCCCTACGAGTTCGCAGCGGAGGCGGCGTTCACTCGGTACGCGCGGTTGGCGAATGCGCTCGTGTGGATCTCTCAGCGGCCGATGTTGCGGAGGAGAGTGATCTCTCTGCTCGCGAAGTCACCGCGCTTGTTCGACGAGACGCTCAAAGCCTTGCTACCTCTCCCTGCGAGCGGGG
>CBIHPJ010000700.1:0-4784 GCA_966211295.1 uncultured Myxococcales bacterium
CGTCACTCGTGGTCAGCGGCAGCTGGTGGAGTCTCTCCCGAAGGGAGAGGGAGATACCTAGGCGTCCGAGAGTGGCTCTTCGACTTCGGCGATCTCTTCTTCGCCCCTCGGCACACCGTCCACGTAGACGACGTAGTGACCGAGCTGAGCCGCCACGCGCGCTCCCGGAGTCACGATGCCCGTGAGGTTCAGTGGATCGACCGCGGCGATGCGCAAGGTTTCGCCTTCCTTGGGAGCACGACGGACAGCACGCGCGACCTCGAGCGCCTCGGGCAAAGCGAACTGCTCACCCGCGAAGCCGTGGAGGAAGCGGCCACCACGGACCTCTCCGCGCGCTTCGAAGCGACGATAGAGCTGCACGAGCTCACGCCACGGCGGAGCGAGCGGCTCACGCACCACCAGATCGCGGAACACCACGCCGTAGCGCTGGAGGAACTGCCACGCGAGCTTCTCCTCGAGCACCGGGCCATCGACCTGCTCGTGCGGCTGCAGAATGAACCACCGGCCAGGTCCGCCTCTCTGCAGCGCGCGCTGACGCTTCCGCAGCTTCGGCGACTGCAGCACTCGCAGGTTCTGCACGGCGTCGGCGGTGATGAAGCCGCGCGACAACAATTCCCAGAGCGCGTCTTCCACTTCCACCGGGAGACGACGCGAGCCGCTCTGCAGCTCGTTGAAGAAGGACGCTCCGCGGCGCTCGAAGACCTTCAGCACGTCAGCTGCGGCGTGCGAGAGATCTCCGGGCCAGGGACGAGGACCGTCGGAAAGTACGGCTCCCGGTCGCGCCGCCTGAAGGAGCCAATCAAGATCGGCGCGGCGCGCGAAGGTCAGCGAGGCAGCGCGTCCCGTCACCGTGCGCTTCGGCGTCTGCACCGGAGGCGGCGTGACTTCCGTGCCTCGACGCGGACCGGGTTGAAGCGTCTTCTGTTCCTTGAGCGTCAGTCGGCCCCACGCGACGTCACCGTTGAAGCACGCGGCCTCGAGCCACTCACCCACGTACTGGCGCATGCGCGTCGGGAAGATCTCTCGTTCCCATGCGGCGGCGGGCGCTTCCCAACCCTGCAGCAGCGAGACGAGCTTGGCGAGACCTGCAGGACCGCGCAGGCGCGACTCTCCGTCGACGTGATGCCAACGGAAGAGGAAGCGCATGAAGTCTTGCTGCGTGAGCGGCTCGATCTCTTTGCGCAGGCGGCCGACGGTGAGGCGGTGGATTCGCTGCAGGAGTCGGCGATCGCACCACTCCGTCTCTTCCGCGGTCGCGATGGGACGGAAGGTGCCGCGGAGGACTTGTCCTTGTGACTCGAGCTTCGCCAGCGCGGCGTCGCAGTCGTAGCGGGAGAGTCCGAGCTTCTGCATCAACTCGGGCACGGTGGTGGGCCCGAGGATCTCCATCCAGCCGCGGATGACCTGGCGCGCGGCGGTCTCGCGATCGACGGGGAGATCTCCGGGGAGCGGTTCGAGGGTGAGTTTTGCGTCGGGAAAGAGCGCCTGCATCAGCGGCACTCGTTCTGCGGCGTAGGCGTGACCGGCGTGTTCGGCGGCGCGCTTTTGGGCGATCAGTGCCTGAAGATGTCTGCCCTCACCCTGACCCTCTCCCGAAGGGAGAGGGAAGATCCCTAGCTGTAACAAGGAGTCGTGGAACTCTTCGGCGTCGCGGAAGTCGGGGGCGGCTTCGGAGATCACTTGATCGATCGCCGCTTGATCGAGCGCGCCGAAGGCCACCGCGTCTGACGGAGGCAACGTGCGGCGCAACTGCACCATGCGCGCACGGCGCTCCTCCAGCGGCGCATCATCGAGGTACGTGTACGGCGCCGCGTTCAGCAACTGGTGCGCGAACACTGAAGGCTCAGGAAGATCGACCGCGACCTTCTTGATCTCCCCTGCCCTCATCTTCTTCAAGACCTCGACCAGCCCGTCGACGTCCATCAGGTCGCGCAGGCAGTCCTTCATCGTCTCGTTCACCAACGGATGATCGGGAGGCTCGATCTCCGCGCCACCGTGGTTGTCCTGGCAACCGACCTGCTCGGGGAACACCGCGGCGATCAGATCCTCCGCGCGCGCGCGCTGAACCGGAGGAGGCACCTTCTTCCCGCTCTGCAGCCGCGAGAGCGCGAGCGCGCGTCCTGCCGCCCAGCGGAACCGGGTGCCGAACATCGGCGCCTGCAGCACCGCCTGCGTGAGCGTCTTCTCCGCCGTCTTCGGAGAGACGAAGTCGAAGATGTCCATCAACGGGAACGAGTGCTGCTCGCTCAGCGAAAGCAGAATGCCGTCGTCACTCGCAGCCGCCTGCAGCTCGAAATCGAACGTGCGGCAGAACGACTTCCGCAGCGCCATGCCCCACGCGCGATTGATGCGCGCACCGAAGGGAGCATGAATCAGCAACTGCATGCCGCCCGCTTCGTCGAAGAACCGCTCGGCGATCACGGTCTGCTGCGTGGGCACCGCGGTAAGCGCAGCCGCGCCAGTCTTCAGGTAGCGAATGAGGAACTCGGCCGCGTGCGCAGGCAACTTGAGATCCTTCTCCAGCCACTGCTGCGCGTCGTCGCGCGCCATCACCTCGTCACGCAGGCGAGAGACTTCGGCCGACAGCTCCTCGGTGCGCGCGGGCGCCTCGCCATTCCAGAAAGGAACGGTGGGCGACTGGCCGTGCGCATTCTCCACTCGCACTTCGCCCCCGAAGACACGGCGGATCCGCCAGGACGTACTGCCGAGCACGAACACGTCACCCGGCATCGATTCGATCGCGAAGTCCTCGTCGAGCGTGCCGACCTGTTTGTCTTCCGGCTCCGCCTTCACCGCGTACGAGAAGAGATCCGGGATCGCGCCGCCATTCTGCAGCGCCATCAAGCGCGCGCCCGCACGCGGACGGAGCACGCCATTCACGCGATCGCGATGCAGATGCACCCGCGAGCGGCCGCGGGTGGTCGACACACCTTCGCTCGCGAGGTGCAGCACCTTGTCGAACTCCTCGCGCGTGAGTGACTCGTACGGCATCGCGCGACGGAGCACGGCGAAGAGCTCGTCTTCCTTCCACTCCTTCGCAGCGACCTCGGCCACCACCTGCTGCGCGAGCACGTCGAGCGGCTTGTCCGGCATGCGCACGGCATCGAGATTGCCCCGGGAGATCGCCGCGAGCAGCGCGGTGCTCTCCACCAACTCGTCGCGCGACATCGCGAAGAGCACGCCCTTCGAGATCGCCGACTTGTGGTGTCCACTGCGGCCGAGCCGCTGCAACATCACCGCGATGCTGCGCGGACTTCCCAGCTGCACCACGAGATCGATCGATCCGACGTCGAGACCGAGCTCGAGCGAAGCGGTGGCCACCATCACCTTGAGCTGTCCCTCTTTGAGCCGCTGCTCCGCTCGGAGGCGGAGCTCCTTCGCCATGCTCCCGTGATGCGAGGCCACGTTCTCATGGCCCATGCGCTCACCGAGATCGTGCGCCACCCGCTCCGCCAGCCTGCGCGTGTTGGAGAAGACCAGCATCGTGCGGTGCTCAGCCGAGAGCTCGATGAGACGGTCGTACAGCTGACCCCACATCTCGTGCGTGGCAGTCGCGGTGAGCTCGTCTTCCGGAGTCTCGAGCCACAGCTCCCACGGCCTCACGTGACCGACTTGCACCACCTCACAGGGCTTCCGCCCCTCGCGCGGCTCACCGACCAGATAGTGCGCGAGGCGATCGAGCGGACGCGTGGTCGCAGAGAGACCAATCAGCTGCGGCGAATTCCCGGTGAGGGCCTTCAACCTCTCCAGCGAGAGCGCGAAGTGAGAGCCGCGCTTGTCGCGAGCCAGCGCGTGGATCTCATCGACCACCACGGTCTTCACCGACTTGAGCGTCTCGCGGCTCTTGCCCGCGGTGAGATACAGGTAGAGCGACTCAGGCGTGGTGATCAGAATGTGCGGCGGCTTCTTCACCATCGCGGTGCGCTCGCTCGCCGGGGTGTCTCCGCTGCGCACCATCACGCGAATGTCGGGCAGATGAATGCCCTGCGCCTTCGCCCTGGTCCTCAGCTGCTCGAGCGGGAGCAGCAGGTTCTTCTGCACGTCGTTGCCGAGCGCCTTGAGCGGCGAGACGTAGAGCACGCGCGTCTCGTCGGCGAGCGTGCCCGCCTCGGCCTCGCGATAGAGCTCATCGAGGCACGCGAGGAACGCCGTGAGCGTCTTGCCTGATCCCGTGGGCGCCGCGATCAACACGTCGCCGCCCGCGCGGATCACCGGCCAGCCGCGGATCTGCGGCTCGGTGGGTTCTCCCAACGTCTCGTGAAACCAATCGCGGACGGCGGGGTGGCAGGCCTGCAGAGCTTGGTGAACCATGGCAGTTGGACTGAACAGGAGTTCACTCCCCTGATCAAGAGTGAGAGCAGATGGATGTAGGCTGCGCGCCCATGCTGCCAGTCATTCTCACCGGGCTGCTGAGCACGACCCCACCGCTCGTTCAGGCGCCGCCTACGGACGTGCCCGTGTACCAGCTCCCTCCGCTGAAGCAGCAGCTGGTGAAGCCGACCAGGCCGCCGCCCGAGCCGTTGGAGGACGCGCACCTCGGCCTCTACTTCGCGCCCTTGAGCCTCTTCTCCCTCTCGTTCTGGGCAGAGGCGGACATCGCGCTCACCGGCGGACTCGACGTCTTCGCGAACGTGGGAGGCGGACCCCTCGGCCAGTTCGGCTTCGACGTGGGCCTTCGGTACTACGTGCTCGGCACCTCGCTCGACGGGTTCTACGTCGACGTGCGCGGCTCAGGCTTTTCGCTGCCGAAATTTGGTTTGTGGATGTTCGGTCCCGGCCTGCAG
>CBIHPJ010000701.1:0-4773 GCA_966211295.1 uncultured Myxococcales bacterium
TGGGCGTCATGGTCACCATCGCTCAGCCTTGATGAAGCTGTCCGCATGGCGCTCTCGTTCTCAGCACGCGCGGCGTGTTGCCTGCTGCTCACTGCCTGCGCACAGCAGCGGGCGATCGTGCCTTCGACCTCCTTCGACTTCGCCGGTGTGCGCGCGACGATGCGGGACTTTCCCGCAGGCGCCATCTGCGAGGCCGAGCCGCGTTTTCTGCTCGATGAGCTCTCGTCGATGAACGGACTCCTGAGTCGCTTCCTGAAGGACGTGCCGGGCGGGGCAGGTGAAGCGGCGTGGCCTGACCCAGCGATCGCTCTCGCGGAGGAAGGAGTCAGTCGCTTGCCGCCCGTGTTGGAGCTCCACGCGCGCAGCCTCGCCGGTGCCGCGCGATGCGAGTTCTCCGCGAATGGTGCGTGGCCCACGCTGATCGCTCGCGGGCGCACGCTCGTGTACGAGGTTCGGGATCGGCTCGAGAGCGCGCCCGAGCATATCAATCGCGTACGCCAGGCGCGCGAGCTCGCTCAGTGGCACAAGGAACGGCTCGCTCAGCAGGAGTCCGCGCGTCGTTCGTGTCCGAGGAGACCGGGCGGGGCGACTGTCTCCTTCGCATGGCGGGAGGGCGCGACCACGACCTGGATCTTCTGCGATGGCGCCCAGCTGGTCCGCACCGGGCAGGGCCGGCCTGAGTTCGACGCAGCGCCCCAGGAGCTTCTCACCGGGAAGCGTCCCAGCGAGGCTGCCTACCACGCGGCCGCGGGCCGTTATCCGGCCGACGCGGTGGTGACTGCTCCCGGAGGAGACGCGGTCACGGTCTGGTGAGGAGCTCGCCTTCGCTCCCACTGTTTCGCAGGGCCTCGAGATCTTTCACCAGGAACCCCGCGGGCTGCGGGACCAGCAGACCCTCACGCTTCCACGCGCTGATCTGCCGACTCGCGGACTCGAGCGTGGTAGCCGCGAGCGCGGCGAGGTCTTCACGCCGTAGGCGCACGGGCATCAACACGCCGCCCGGGAAGGGCGTCCCGAAACGCTCGGTGAGCATCAGCAGCACCCGCGCGAGTCGCTGGCCCACGTTGCCCGCCGAGAGCGCTTCCAGCCGCCTGCACAGCCGCAACACTTCTTCCGCCAACGCTGCGTTGAGCGACTGGGCGGCGAGCGGAACGCCGTCACACGCCTTGCGCAGCTCGCGTACCGGCACCAACGCCACTCGCGCCTTGCGGAGGCAGCGAACGTCGAACTGGTAGGTGGCTCTCAGGGAGAACGCGACTTCGCCCACCAGCGCGTTCGCTCCGGCGACGTCGACGATCAATCGGCGTTGACGGGCTCGCTCGATCGCGACTCGTCCGTGCAGCACCAGCCCGAGATGAACGGCGGGATCGCCTTCTCTCCAGAGCAGGTCGTGGGTGGCGAGCGAGACGACGGTCGCGCGCGAGGCGAGCTTTTCACTCACTGCACGCGGCAGCGCGGAGAACACCGGGGCCTCCGCAAACGCTGCGACCACCTCGGGGTCTGCGGGCCTGGCCGCCGCTCTCATTCGGTTCGAGGTACCACGCCTATAGTTGGATATCCAACAGGTGAGGGCGAGTGGGACTCACCCGGTCTGCCAGCGGAAGGCGAGGCGCTGCCGTCCGAGGAAGAGGAAGGCCACCGCTTCTCCCGTGAGCAGCACGGCGCGCTTTGGATTGCGCTGCGCGCTGCTCCGGGTTCGCGAGGAATTCGTCGAACATCGAAAGAGGCACTCGCCCCTCACCCTGACCCTCTCCCCGCTGCGCAGGGAGAGGGAGAAACGGTTACTTGCGGCTCTTCCGCGCTTCGTCGCGCAGCTTCACCGCCTGATCGAAGAACGCCTCAGGCACCACCTTGCCGCGCACGGCGGGCCATGCGCGCTTCGCGGCCGCTTCCCAGGGCCCGGGCTCGACCTTCACCACGTTGAGGCCCTGCTTCTTCATCGCGGTGACCGCGTCGTCATTGAGACGCTTCACCTCGGCGTCGATGCGGCCGTTGATCTCCTTGGTGATGCCGAGGAGCTTGGCGCGCGTGTCCGCGGGGATCTTCTCCCAGACGTCCTTCTTCACCACGGTCGCGCCGATCAGGTACGCCCACGGGTAATCGACCATGTTGTTCGCCTTGTCGAAGAGGCGGCCGGTCAGCATGTAGGCTGGCACCTGAGAGACGCAGGTGATCATGCCCGTCTGCAGCGAGGGCACGATGTCCGTCGACGAGAGCACCACCGGGCGGAAGCCGACCAGCTTGAACGCCTCGACCGACGCCGGGTCACCGTCCCACGCGAAGAACTTCCCGTCGGCCGCCTCCTCAGGCGTCTTGTACGGCTTGGTGCAGAAGACGCTGACGGTGCCGACCTGCGCCCAGGAGAGCACCACGTAGCCCTTCGCCTCGACGAGCGAGTTGAGCTGCCCCTCGAGCTTGGGGAACACGTCGCGGAAGTCCTTCTCGTCGAACAGGCCAGGCGCGGAGAAGACCATCGGCTCGATCGCGATGTCGTGCAGGCCGACGTTGGTGATCGACGCGGCCTGCAGCTGGCCGACGCCCATCTTGCGCACCATGTCGCCTTCATTGCCCTGCGTGCCGCCCGCGTAGATCTTCAGCTTCACCTTGCCGCCCGAAGCCTCAGCCCACTTCTCGGCCATCTCCTTGAGGAGGGTGTGCCAGGTCGATCCCTGAGGAGCGAGCGTGCCGAGCTTGATCGTCACATCCTGCGCCAGCGCGACGTTCGCCAGGAGGACCGCCGCCATCGCCAAAGTTCGGTTGATCACGTGTGTGCTTCCTTTTCTGAGGATTCTCAGTTGAACAAGTCGTCTGCGTGCTTGAGCAGGAGCTTCGCCCGCCGCTGCGCGATGATGTTGGCGAGGCGATCGGGCTTCGACGCGTTCGGATCCGCGGCGATGACCTCTTTGAGCACTGCCTCGAACTCCTCACGCTTCTGCGCCTGCACCAGGATCCCCTCGGCCCAGGAGACCTTCACTCCGAAGTGTTTGCCCTGCGAGTACTTCATGGATCGATCGAGGAACGCTTTGGCGCCCGCTTCAGTCCCGCCCGGGCGCGCGGCCTCGTAGGAGACCATGAACTCGAGCAGCGCACCGTCACCCCAGCCCTCGTCGAGCTCGAGCGCGCGCTTGATCAAGGCATCAGCTACCGGCAGCTCTGCGACGAGCAGCATGTCTTCCTTTCCATTCGCAATCGCGAGCGACCAGGCGGCCGCGGTCCAGTAGACGAGGGACACGTCCTCCTTCTTCAAGGGGGCTACCGCAGCGGTCAGGTCCTTCACGGAGGTCAGTTTTTCAGTGATTCCGGGGCTGGAGAGCTCGAGGCCGCGCAGGCCGTAGTCACGGGCGCGCAGGAGGAGCTTCTTGGCGCGGGTGCGGGCCACTCCGGCCTGGGCGTTCTTGCCTTCGAACTCGAGCTTGTCGGCGTCCTGCGCCACGAAGGCGTAACCGTACTGAGTGAAGCCGCCGGCAAGAGAGGTGAGGAGGCCCACGTGATCGGGCTTGCTCGCGAGCACGGTCTCCATGGTTTTGAGACCGAAGGGCGCAGCGTCGCGCACCAATTCCGGATCATCGTCCTCACCGAGGGTACCCGGCCCCGAGAGTGCATCGGCCACGGCGCCGAGCGCGAAAGACTTGATGCAGCCCGACGAGAGCAGGGCGATGGAGATGGCGATACCAAGCCGAAACATGTGTCCCCCTTCCGAAGACGCGCATGCTCCTTAAGGACCTGCAGCCTACGGGGTCAACGGTTTTACTGGTCGTTTCGCCTCCGCGACCTTTCGCTTCGCTTCAAGGCCGTTACTTCGGCTCCACTCTGTTTCTGGGGCGGCTCCCCGGAAAACCCATGTTACGAGCGAGGACCGATGAGCACCGCAGGCACCTCCGAGACTGAGTTCGAAGACGCGCTGAAGGAGCTCTCGCCGCTCGAGCGCGCGCTGACCAAGGCCGTGGGCGTGTTCTGCGGCGTGCTGGCGCTGGTGATGGTCGCGCTGCCCGTGGTGCAGGCGATCGCGCGCAAGCTCTGGGACACCGAGATCCCCAGCGCGTCGGTGATCGTGCAGCACCTCACGCTGTGGGTCGGCTTCCTCGGCGCGTTGTTGGCGGCGGGCAGTGGCAAGCACCTCGCGCTCAGCACGGTCGAGGCGATTCCCAAGGGCTGGCCGCGGCGCGTGGCGTCGATCTTCACGCGTGCGTGCGCTGCGGCGGTGTGCGCGTTGCTCGCGTACGCCTCGTGGAAGGTGGTGGAGGCGGACTCCGGCAGTGGACGCACGGTGGTCGGCTCGTTCCCGGTGACCTGGAGCGAAGCGATCATGCCGTTCGCGTTCGGAGTGATGTCGCTCCGCTTCGCGTGGCGCGTCGGCAAGGAGCCGCAGTCGTGGGTCGATCGCGGCATCGCGTTGGTGGCGATCATCGCGGCCTTCGCGCTGGGCTCCGTCGGTCCCACGTCGGCGATCGTCTGGGTGCTGATGATCCTCGTCGGCATCTCGTTCCTCAGCGGCGCGCCGGTGTTCGTGATCATGGGCGCGGCGGCGATGATCTTGTTCTGGCGCGATGACACTCCGATCGCCGCCGTCCCCGCGGAGACGTTCCGCCTGGTGTCGTCGGCCACGCTGCCGGCGATCCCACTGCTCACGGTCGCGGGCTACGTGCTCGCGGAAGGCGGCGCGGCCAAGCGCCTGGTGCGCGCGTACAAGGGCTTCTTCGGGTGGATGCCCGGCGGCGTGGCGATCATGGCCACGGTGGTGTGCGCGGTGTTCACCACGTTCACCGGCGGCTC
>CBIHPJ010000702.1:0-4765 GCA_966211295.1 uncultured Myxococcales bacterium
GAGCCCGAAGTACACCGCGTTCTCCTGATCAGCGGAACGGCCTCCGGAAGACACGGCGACCATCTCCGCGGAGCGCGCGACGCGAGCATCCTCACCGGGCTGCACGGGACGCTCAGGACGCACCGCGGTCCACGGCCCCTTCTTCTTCTGCGTGAGCAGCAAGGCGGCGCTGTTGTCGCGCGCGAGCTGCTCGACCTTCGACGCCCGGTAGAACCAGATCGACTGTCCAGACTCGACCACGGTCGCGTTCACGTCGAGCATCGCGCCGAGACGGCCGTTGCGACGGAGGGTGTCTTCCTGCTCACCGATGAGCTTGCGCATCGGCTCGAGGAATCCGTCGGCGAGCGCGGCCGGAGCGAGGGCGTCACCGAACTTGTTCGACTGGAAGAAGCGGCGCTCGATGCGCGCGTCCTGCCCGGGGACGATGTTCACTTTCTCGAGCGAGTTGACCTGGAAGAGCACCTGGGCGCCGAGCCGCTTGGCCGCTTCGATCACCGGCACCTTGTTGTCGGCGCTGACGATGTTCGCGAGCATCTTCCACGAGACCACCTGGTAGCCGCGCTTGGTGAGCGAGCGCTCCATCTCGGCCATCTCGACGCCGCAGCTGGTCTTGATCACCGTGCCCTGCACCGTGTTGTTGCGGGCTGCACCGGTCGCTTCCGAGGCGTTCTGATCAGCGCAGTAATCAGGTGCACGCACCGCGACCTTGATGATCGAGCGATAGCCGGTCTCGTACTGAGGGCTGCTGGTGATCTCGCGATCGCCGTCGCGGTTCGACTCGACGAGACGCGACTCGAGCTTGAGGTACTTCTGCGCGCCGCCGCCGCAACCAGCGAGACAAAGAACGAGCGCAGAGGAGGTGAGAATGAAACGCATAGCCTTACCGGATCTCCCAGGTCGAACCCGGGATCATGGAGAGATCGAACTGACGACCGAGCTCGCGGCCATCGGCGCTCACGGCGCTCAAGTCGACGCAGCCGGGCTGAATTGGAATTCCGAGCGAGCCGCCGGGGCTGACCTGCGAGGCGGGGAGCCACTGGTACTCGGTCTCGGGCGCGCGGCACGGCTTGATGCGCACGCCGCCCACCGCAGTCCCTCCGCGGTTGTAGATGCGGAGCTCATCGACCGGGGCCACCAGCTTGGTGGGGGGCGGCTGACGGCGGCGGCAGCCAGAGGTGAGAGCGAGGAATCCCAGCGCGAGGAACAGCGTTCGGACGAACACGAGGGGAGCTTGTACACGAAGTACCAGCGATCCTCCCGAGCGAAGTCATGGCATCTTGCGCCCGCATGAAGGTCTTTCGCAGCCAGCGCGTGGTCACTCCCGAGGGAGTGAAGCCCGCCACAGTCCATGTTCGAGGTGAGGTGATCGAGGCGGTCGCGGCGTACGACGCGATCCCCGCGGGGGCCGAGGTGGTCGACGTCGGCAACTCCGTGCTGATGCCGGGCGTGGTCGACACGCACGTGCACGTGAACGAGCCGGGTCGCACCGAGTGGGAAGGTTTCCTCACCGCCACCCGCGCGGCCGCGAGCGGAGGCGTGACGTCGCTGGTCGACATGCCGCTCAACTCCAGTCCTCCCACCACCACCGCGGACGCGCTGCGCACCAAGAAGAAGGAAGCGACGGGGCAGTGTCTGATCGACGTGGGCTTCTGGGGCGGCGTGGTGCCCGGCAACGTGAAGGAGCTCGAGGGGCTGGTGCGTGAAGGCGCGCGCGGCTTCAAGGCGTTCATGTGCTTCTCGGGCGTCGACGAGTTTCCGGGTTGCCAGGAAGAGCACCTCACTCCGGCGATGATGGAGCTCAAGCGGCTCTCGCGTCCCCTCCTCGTGCACGCGGAGGTCGAAGGTCCGATCGACGCGCTCGCCGAGGAGATCAAGAAGAAGGATCAGCGCTCGTACATGACGTACCTCGCGTCGCGCCCGCCCGCGGCTGAGGAAGATGCGATCAAGTTGATCTCCCGGCTGTGCCGCCAGACGCGCGCGCGCACGCACATCGTTCATCACTCCGCGGCGACCGCGCTTCCACTCATTCGCCAGGCGCGCGCGGAAGGTCTGCCGTTCACGGCCGAGACGTGTCCGCACTACCTCCACTTCGTGGCGGAGGAGATCAAGGACGGCTCGACCTCGTACAAGTGCGCTCCGCCGATTCGCGAGAAGACGAATCGTGAGCAGCTCTGGGCGGCGCTTGGTGAAGGACTGCTCGAGCTGGTGGCGAGCGATCACTCGCCCTGCACGCCTGCGCTCAAGAAGCAGGAGGTCGGTGACTTCATGGCCGCGTGGGGCGGCATCAGCGGCTTGCAGCTCGGCCTCCCCGTGACCTGGAGCGGAGCGAGCGCGCGCGGCTATTCGCTGCAGCAGTTGGTCAAGTGGATGTGCGAAGCGCCGGCTCGATTGGCGGGCCTCGAGAACAAGAAGGGCAAGCTCGCGGCCGGCTTCGACGCGGACCTCGTGGTGTTCGATCCCGAGGCGAAGTTCCAGGTCGACACCAAGCGCATCCAACACAAACACAAGCTCACGCCATACGCGGACGCTGGACTGACGGGCGTCGTGGTCTCCACCTACGTGCGCGGTGAGCGCGTCTTCCACCAGGGCGAACACGCCCGCGAACTGAAGGGACAATTCCTGTGAGCCAGCAGCCTCCTGATTTCGTCGACTACCCGGACCTCGCCGCCGAGCGCGTGGGAGGCGCCGCGTTGAGCACGAACGACGACTTCTTCGCCGAGAAGGAGAACCTGCTCAAAGCCCACGAGGCCGTGTGGACGGACCACGAGTACACGCACAAGGGCAAGTGGATGGACGGCTGGGAATCGCGCCGTCGCCGCGAGCCTGGCTACGACTGGTGCGTGGTGCGCCTCGGTCTGCCCGGCGTGATCAAGGGCTTCACCGTCGACACCAAGTGGTTCCGCGGAAACTTCCCGGAGTCCTGCTCGATCGAAGCGGCGTCGCTCAAGGGTCCGCTCGACATCAAGGAATCGCAGAACGCCGAGTGGGTCGAGCTGGTGCCGAAGGCGAAGCTGCAGGGTGATTCGAAGAATTACTTCGCGGTCACCGATGCGCGGCGTTTCACGCACATTCGCTTGAACATCTTCCCCGATGGCGGCGTGGCGCGGCTTCGCGTGCACGGGGAAGTGGTGCCTGATTGGAACAAGCTGCGCGTGTACGGCGGGCTCGTGGATCTCGCGGCGCTGGAGAACGGTGCGTACGTGCTCGCGTGCTCCGACATGTTCTTCGGCTCGCGGCACAACCTGATCAAGCCGGACCGCGCGGTGAACATGGGCGACGGCTGGGAGACCAAGCGCCGCCGTGGTCCGGGGAACGATTGGTCACTGGTGCGTCTCGCGGCTGCGGGAACCATTCAGCGGATCGAAGTCGACACCACGCACTTCAAGGGCAACGCGCCGGGTCGTTGTGTGATCGAGGCATGCACGGGGCCGCACGATGCGAAGCCTGATGCGCTCATGGGTTGGCGCACGGTGGTGGAGAGCCCGCTGCAGCCGCACACGCGTCACATGTTCGATGAGCAGCTGCGTCGCGTGGGGCCGGTGACGCACGTGCGTCTCTCGGTGTTCCCTGATGGCGGTGTGGCGCGGCTGCGCGGGTGGGGCGAGCTGACGGAAGCTCCGCACGCGGGGCTCGCCAAGTTGAACTCGTTGTCCACCGATGCGGCGGCGACGGAGTTCTTGAAGGCGTGTGGCTCGAAAAAGTGGGCGACCGCGATGGCGTGGGCGCGTCCGTTCGAGAATGTGGCCGCGCTGATGCGGGTGGCTGAGCGCGAGTGGTGGAAGTTGAGCGAAGTCGACTACCTCGAGGCGTACGGCGCGCATCCACGCATCGGAGACAAGAGCGGGGGCAAGTGGTCTGCGCAGGAGCAGTCCGGAGCCTCTGCAGCGGCGGCCGCGACGCTCGATCGCTTGAAGTCGCAGAACGACGCGTACTTCAACAAGCACGGGTTCATCTTCATCGTCTGCGCGACGGGGAAGTCGGCCGACGAGATGCTGGGGCTTCTCGAAGCGCGCTTGCCGAACGATCGCGCCGCGGAGATCCGCACCGCGGCCGAGGAGCAGGCGAAGATCACGGTGCTGCGATTGAACAAGTGGCTCGAAGAACACAACCAATGAAAAAACCTCTCCCTGCGAGCGGGGAGAGGTCGGCCGCAGGCCGGGTGAGGGGCGTACTTCAATGATCACGACACACATTCTCGACACCACTCTCGGCAAACCCGCGCGCGGCGTTCCGATCCAACTCGAGCGCCAGGTCGGCGCAGAGTGGAAGCAAATCGGCGCAGGCCAAACCGACGATGACGGTCGCCTGAAGACCATCACCCCGCCCGGCCCAGTCGAACCCGGGATCTTCCGCATCCGCTTCGACACGAAGCACTACTTCGCGGCGACGGGCACGAAGGGCTTCTATCCGTACGTCGAAGTGGTCTTCGAGATCGTCGACGGCGCCGCGCACTACCACGTGCCGTTGCTGATCAACACGTGGGGCTACTCGACCTACCGCGGCAGCAGACTCGCAAACTCTCAGGAGACTGGGCCCATGACCCCGCACGCAAAGAAGGTCGTCGCCGTCGCCCGCGCAGCCGTCGAAGAGGCGCTCGGCCCGGAGGTCGCGCTCGACGTCGACGCGCTGAAGACCGAAGGAGACTGGGCGTTCCTGCTGGCAAGTCTCCAGGACGCAGAGGGGCAGCCCTTCGACTTCACCAAGAGCCCACTGGCCGGCGCGGCGAAGAAGGGGCTGCTCTCGAAGCGGTACGCAGCGCTGCTCC
>CBIHPJ010000703.1:0-4754 GCA_966211295.1 uncultured Myxococcales bacterium
AGATCTGCGGCAGCGCCGCGGGGATCAGCACGGTGCGAATCACCTGCGCCTTGGTGGCGCCCAGGGTGAACGCGGTCTGAATCAATTCTTCGGGAACGCCACGAATCGCGTCGACCACCGCGGGCAACAGGAAAACGACCGTGCCCAGGAAGAGGAACGCCACCTTCTGCGCCTCGTCGATGCCGAACCAGAGAATGAGGAGCGGAATGAACGCGGTGATCGGCAGGTACCGCATCGGCGCGATGATCGGATCGAAGATGCGGTTGATGAGCTCGAAGCTGCCCATCAAGATCCCGAGCGGCAGCGCCACCGCGAGCGAGAGCCCGAACGCCTTGGCGATGCGAATCGCGCTCACGCCGACCGCGCTCAACAGGTCCTTCTCGAAGATCAAATAGAAGAGGCTCTTGATCACCTCGTCCGGCGCGGGGAGGAAGAAGTGCGGCACCAGGGGCACCGTCTGGCCGTTGCGCTCGACCTGAATGTAGCTGACCGCGCACCACGCGAGGACCAGCACCAGCACGCTCACCACCGACGCCATGCGCCCCGCACCCGCGGGAATCGCACTGCGCAGCGCCCACACCGAGGGCTGGGCCCTCGAGCGCGCCGGAGCCTTCAACGGCTTGGGCAGCTCCGGCGCAACGGGAGGCACCGGGGCAGGCGCTTTCGCCGCCGGCGCCACCGTTGGCGCAGGGTCACTGGGCATTGAGAACGACCTTGATGTCGGTGCGCCGGTTGAGCGCGCGCCCGTCTTCGGTCTCGTTCGGCGCCACCGGCTTCGCGCTGCCCTGGCCCACGGTGACGAAGCGCTTCTCCTCGATGTTGAAGTTCTTCACCAGGTAGGCCTTCACCGACTCGGCGCGCTTCTGCGAGAGCGACTTGTTCGCCGCCTCCTGCCCGCGGCTGTCGGTGTTGCCCTCGACCTGCAGGTACGTGTTGCCGAACGAGAGCATCGTCTCGCCCAGCGAATCGAGCGTGAAGTAGCTGCCCGGCATGATCTCGTCGGAGCCGGTCGTGAAGTGAATCGAGAGGCTCTTGTTCACGATGGCGCGGTCAGAGACCTTGGGCTTGTCCTTGAACGCGAAGCTCTCTTCGACCTTCTGGCTCGCGTAGTCCTTTGCCAGCGATTGCACGAAGCGCGCGTCCTTGAAGTCGGGGGCGTCGACCACGGTGTTGACCACGCCCTTCTTGCGCCAGATCACGAAGGCGCCGTTGAAGAGCGAGTCGAAGTACGACTTCGGACCCGAGAGGCCGAAAAAGAGCGCGTTGTCGGCGTAGGACGTGAGCTTGAGGCCCGAGAGCATGCCCGACACGTCGTCGGTGGTGAGCTTGAGCGCGTCGGCGATCAGCTGGTTGGTGCTCTGCGGGTCTTCCTTCATCACGCTGATCGCGTCGAACCAGCCGGCTACGAAGGCGTGCACCGCGCCGGGCGCCTCGTCGACGATCTGCTGACGGGCCACCAGGGTGTCGGCGATCACGTTGGTCGCCGCCGTGGTGGACACCAGGACGTGCGCCTCGTTCTCACGCGCGGCCACGGCGCCCGAGAGATCGGGCTCCCAGGTGACGGCCGCGTCGACCTTGCCGGCCTTGAACATCGCGGCGGCCTGCGGCGCTTCGGCGGTGAACACGATGTTCTTCTCGATGTCCGCGCGATCCTGCGGCGAGAGGCCAGACTGCGAGAGCAAGAACAAGAGCAGCCAGTGCGAGGGCGTGAACTTGGTGCTCGCCACGCGCTTGCCCTTCAGGTCCTCGACCGACTTGATGGTCTTGAGCGAGACGATGCCGTCTCCGCCGCGGCTCCAGTCCTCCTGAATGATGGAGCGCGCCTTGAGGCCCTTCTCCTTCAATTCGCTCGCTTCGCGGGCGAACGAGTCGACGGTGTCCCACATGATGTCGATGTCGCCCTTGATGAACGCGGCGAGCTTCGCGCTCGGGTCCTCGAGGAGCACGAACTCGACGTCGAGACCGTACTTCTTCTTGTAGAGCGAGCTCGCCGCGCCCGGCTTCATGCCGCCGTTCGCGACGATGCCCGGAGCATGACCAGCCCAGGTGTTGATGCCGACCTTGAGCGGGCGGTTGAGCATCTGGGTGCCGGGAGCGTTGCCGCCCTCGACCTTCACGCCGCCTTCACGGGGCGCGTCGCTGATGCCGGTGTTGAGCGCGTTGAAGTCGTCCTTGGTGACCTCGCCGCCCTCGGGCTTCTTGCCGGTGCCGTCGTCCTTCTTCGTCGCACCGGACCACGCGCGCAGCTGGTCGCCGTACTTCTTGAAACCCACGAAGCCGATGACGCCGAGCGCCACCAGCACGATGAACAACTTTCCAAACGGAGTCAGTTTCACGAAAGCTCTCCCTCCCGAACGAAGCGGGTACTGAACGAAGTGTGAATCAGGGTTTCGCGGCAGGCGCGGAAGGCGCGTTGAAGAACCCGAGCACCTGGTTCACCTGGCCCTTACGATCTTCTGCGGCGGCGGTGAGCGAGGCGAGGTTCTCGGTCTTCTTGTTGATCTCGGCCTTCAGCGAGATCACCTTGTCTTCGAGCTGCGCGATCTGCGTGGTCGCGTCGTTGATGCCCTTCACCGTCTGCTGCTCGTTGAGTCGCACCCAGGTGTCGAGGGCCTTCAGCTGCTGCTGCGCGGCGCCGATGATCTTCGCCACGTCGAAGCCGAACGCCTTGAGCGAGGCCTCGACGATCTGGCGCTTCACCTCGACCGGCGTGGAATCGGGCAGACCCTTGAGCAACTCCTCCGCCTTACGAACGCGGTCGAGATCGCTTGCGTCGAGGCCGGTGGTCTTGAACACCGCGTCGAAGTCGACCTTCGCGGCGGTCACCGGACCGCTATGCGTGGGCACCGCGGGACGCGCCGCAGCCACCGGAGCAGAGATCGCAGCGGCTCCGCCAGGAGTAGGAGGACCCTTGCGAGGCGCGGACTGACCAGCGAGCTCGGCGACGAGCTCAGCGGGCGTCTTCTCCCGACCTTCGTCAGCGTTGATCGCCGGCGTCCCTTCCTCGGGAGTGCCTTCTTTCACCTCGACGAACAGACCGAGCAGCTTCTTCCCCAGGCCTTTTTCTTCGGGCATGGCGACGCTCTTAGCAGACACAAATTCCGCATCAGCGCGAAATATGGTGAGGTTTTGCGCATGCCCAAGTTCGAGGTCCACATCCCCGCCACCGACGCGAACGGTTTCAACGTCACGCTCAAGGTCGGCGCGGACAACTGGATGTCAGCGCTCAAGGCCGGCATGCAGAAGCTCGGTGAGCAGGGCACGACCAGCCAGAACGTGATGGTCGACATTCAGGAGGACAACTCGATCCACGTGACGGAAGCAGCGTCAGGTCGCGTCTTCCGAATTCGCGAGCTCTCCGAGGAAGATGCCGCCAAGGCGCAGGTGAAGCGGCCTTCGCAGATTCGGCCCGCGGTCGCTCCCGCCGGTCAGCGCGCCGAGCACAAGACGGAGCCCGGGCTGCCCGCGGTCAAGAGGGCCGACGACAACAAGACGCAGCCGCTTTCGCCCGCGCCCGCTGCTCCGGTGGCGTCTCGTGGAGATGCGAGCAACGACGTCACGGCGAAGGGTGGTCCGGCGCTGAAGGTGCCGGCGCCCGACATGAACAAGACGTTGCCGGGCGATTTCTCGGCGGTGCCCCTCGCCAGCGCCGCTCCGCGCAACGCGACGCCGGTGCCGATTCGCACCAATAAGTCGTCGGCGCGCATCGAGCTGAAGGACGTCGAAGAGCTCGTTCAACCGATTCGCCCCGCGACGGGCAGCATCGGTCGCGCGAAGTCGAGCCCGAACATCGCCAAGACGCAGCGCCAGGAGACCGAGGAGATCCTCGCCGACATCTTCATGCGCGTGGTCGACCTGGGCGCCAAGAAGGAGATCGAAGACGCGATGGAGTTCGTCCTCGATCTGGTGATGGAGAAGGTGCCCTGCGAGGCCGGCTCGGTGCTGCGCGCCGACGGCGCCACGGGCGATCTCACCTTCGTGGCTGCTCGCGGTCCCAAGGCGAAGGAGATCCTCCAGTCGAAGCTCGTGGTGCCGGCGGGCAGCGGCATCGCCGGCTTCTGCGCCGCGGAAGGCGTCTCGGTCGCGATGTCCGACGTCGAGAAAGATCCGCGCTTCTACGCCGAGGTCGGCGCGCGCGTCGGCTACGCCACGCGCTCGATGCTCTGCGCGCCGATGATGACGCACGGTCGCTCGTTCGGTTGCGTGCAGGTGATCAACCGCAAGGGCGGCCCCCAGTTCATGGAGCACGAGGTCGGCGTGATCACGTATCTCGCGCACCAGGCCGCGCTGTTCATGAACCAGAAGCTGCTCGAGTAACGGTCAGAGCACCTGCGCCAGCTCGATCAAGTTGCCGAAGGGATCGGCGATGAAGGCGAGCTTGCGACCGATCACCGGGAGCACGAAGGGCTCGGTCACGATGGTGACGCCGCGGCGGCGCAGCTCGGCCACCGTCGCCTCCATGTCGTTCACGTTCAGGCAGAAGTGGTGCTGGCCACCGAAGCGCAGGCTGTCCCCGAGATCCGAGTAGGCCGGGCGGGGCAGGGGGCCGGGCGTCCCTCCTCCGAGGATCTCCACGTAGAACGCCTCGTCCGTCGGAGGGGCGAGATAGGCGAGCTGCTGATCTGCGTAGGGCCACTCGTGAACCACGCGGAAGTCGAGCTTCTCGAGGAACCAGCTCTTCTCGGCCGCGAAATCAGGAACGCGGAGCGCGACGTGGTGACCCTTCATCGAGGCAAACGGGCTGGTCTCGTTCT
>CBIHPJ010000704.1:0-4735 GCA_966211295.1 uncultured Myxococcales bacterium
TCAGGCGACGAGCTGATCGTTCGCGAGCACCGCGTCGCGGAGCATCACGGTCCAGCCCTGGAGCAGCGGCTTCTCGATCAGCAGCGCGTCGAGCGACTCGTCCTGCAGCAGCAACCGCGCATCAGACACCGAGATCGACGGGTCGACCACCAGCACGCGCTGCAACGGCAACATCCGCACGGGAGCTTCCGGCAACCGCGGCGACAAACGGAGCACCGCGTCACTGCGCAGCAGGCCGAGCACCGACTGGCTCTCGCTCAGCACCAGCACCACTTCGTACCGCCCAGCCTGAACCATGTCGGCCACAACCCAGAGGGGAGCCGACTCCACAACCACCGCCGCCGTCGCAGAGAATGAATGAGTCGCGAGCATCGGCGCGCGCAGGTAGCAGCTTCCGGGCCGCTCCCAAGTCAGCGGATGCATTGAGGCCCGGGAAGAGCTCCCCATTTCTCTTCCGCAGCGGATTTCAACTTTGAAAGGTCAGGCGTGTGACCACTGTGTGTACACGGTCACCTTCCACCAGCAGCACCGCCTCGATCTCGGGGCTCTGCAGCGCCGACAAGACGTCCGAGAGCTTCGCGCTCCTTGGCAACACCGCCGCACCACGGAATGGGAGCTGCGCGACGATGCCCTGAGGACCATGACGCATCGCGTTTCGAAGCGACTCGGCAGGCATCACGCCGGCTGCTTTCCCGTCACCATCAAGCACCACCAGCCAGGGCGCTTGCATCGCCTTCACGCGCGACCACACCGCGAGCGAGGGTTCTGAACGAGTTGCGAAGCAGAGCGACTTCGAGGGCGAATTGAAGAATTGGAGCTGCATGGTGGCTTCCCCTAGCAACGGGCGAGCCGCCAAAAAGTTCCCGCGCGCATCGTTACTTCTTGTCGCCGCGCTCGAGCAGCGCATCCCACGTCTTCGTTACCTCGGCTTCACGCGTGAGCACCACGCGAACGGCCTCGGCGCCGTGCTGCTCCTCGACCAACTTGAGCGATACAGGCTGAGTCTTGAGCTGTGTCGCGGCGAGCGCGGCTTCCGCCTTCACGCGCTGCTCGACGCTCAGGTGGGCCATGCCTTCTTTGAATTGCTGCAAGGCATCCGCGCCAGTGATGCGCGCCACGTTTCGTTCGGCGACGACCGCCGCCACCACTGCCTCGATCGCGTCGGCCTGCTCGTTGGTCAGCCCCGCGTCGGAGAGCAACATCGCCTCCTGCCGCGCACGCGCTCTGAGCTCAGTCGGACCAGGTCCGCCATCGGTGCGGCTCAACGCCGGGAGCGCAGCCAGCTCGGCCTGCCATTTGAGCCACGCGGCCAGCCTCGCCTCGGTCACCAGGGGACCTGCGTCCATCAGGCCGCCCACCAGTGTCCCGGCATCCACGGTCGCCACTGAGGGCGCTGACGGCGGACAGCCGAGGAAAAGGAGGGTCAACCAAAACCAGCGCATCGAGCGCATGGTTGCATGAGTGGACAAGGGTGTCGCGAAGCGAGGGCGCTTCTGACAGGCTCGGTTGGTGAGAGTTTTTCTGGTCCGCCACGGAGACGCCGACGCCGACATCCCCGAAGGTCTGGAAGACGAAGCCAGGTCGCTGACATCTCGCGGCCGCCTCGCGCTCCCCGCCCACTTCGCCCCGCTCGCCGCTCGCATCGGGCCGGTGAACGCGATCTTCATGAGCCCGCTCGTGCGCGCCGTGCAGACCGCGACCATCCTTGCCCAGGCCCTCGAGTACGAAGGGCCGATGCGGGCCAATCGCACCCTCTTCCCGGATGGTCCGGTGGGGGCCATCGAAGGTCTGCTCGCCGAGAAACTGGGAGAGACCATCGTCCTCGTGGGTCACCAGCCCTCCATGGGGGCCACGGCGGCCCACTTCCTCGGGTTGGGGGCGTTCCCCCGCCCGGTGCAGCCGGGCACGGTGATCGGAATCGAACGGCCTGACGACAACCTCTCCGCGGGGAAGCTGATCTTCTACGCGGCGCCCGGGCAGCCGATCTTCGAAGGACCGCTGCAGGAAACCACCTAACTCGTTTATTGAGCGGTGATGGATTCCAGCACCTACCAGGCCTCTGTCTCTTCGTTCTTCAAGCGCCTGGTCGCGGCGGTCGACTCGGTCGATCCCGATCTCCTCGAGTGTGACTCGACGGGCGACATGGTCACCATCACGGCTGCGAAGAGCGGCACCAAGGTGATCGTCAACACCCAGCGCGCGGTCTCTCAGATCTGGGTGGCCGGCAAGAGCCAGGGCGTGCACTTCTCGCTCGGCGCCGACGGCCGGTGGATGGACGACAAGGCGAAGGGTTTGGAGCTGGGAGCCTGGGTCGCAGAATGTGTGCGTGACGCTTCGGGCGTCGCCCTGTCTCTCTGAGCTCCGGCAGAAACCTTCGCTCACCTCACGGTGTCTTGCGCCCATGCGCAAGCCGCTCGCAGTGGTGCTTCTCTCGTTGTGGAGCTGCTCTCCCGAGGCACTCGAAGCCCTCGAGCGTCACGAAGCGCAGATCAATGAGCTCTCGCACCACGTGAAGGTGCGCTTCGACGACGGAGCCGCGCGCCTCACGGTGACCAGGAAGTTCCGCAACGACACGCTCCAGTACGAGGAGCTCAATCGTCAGCTGCAGCTCCCTGCAGAGGCGATCGCGACGTCAATGCGGGTGAGCGATGGAACGGGCGCTCCGGTTTCAGCGACGCTCACCACCACGGAAGAAGCCGCCGCCCGTTGGGACATGCTGACCGGATTCGGAGAGGCCGCTCCGTCGCTCGTCGCGAAGCTCGATTGGGGATCAGGGGACGATCTCGATTTCTCCCTCTTCGGCCTCGCGCCCGGAGAGACGGCCACGGTGGAGTACGAGCTCGAGCTTCGCCCCGAGTACTTCGCTGGCGAGCTGAGCTTCGTGTACCCGCGCGAGGATGAGGGACACCCCGCTACCACGTTTCAGGGTGTCACCACGCTGGTGGACACCGAGGTTGGCTACCAGCTTCGCCAGTCGAACGACTTCACCGAGCCCTTCACGGCGCGTTGGGCGACGTATCCCCTCGAGGTGAATCGCTCGCTGTGGCGTCTCGAGCTCGACGTGAAGGCCCAGCTCGGAGAGACGCCCGTTCGCCCGAACGTGGTGTTCGTGATCGACGCTTCGCACAGCGAAGGTCCCGAGGGGATCGCCGCGCAGCTCGAGCTGATCGAGCCGTATCTCGCGAACGTGCGCGAGGCGCAGGTGGAGCTGGTGATCTACCGGCGCTTCGCGGAGCGCGTGTTCGGCCGCTTCGTTCCAGGGAGTGATGTGCCGCGCATGCTCGCGACCATTCCTCCGGAGAAATTCGCGCCGGCCAACGGATCCAACCTGGAGCTCGGTGCGCGTCTGGCGGCGGAGGTGCTCGCGCAGGCCGGCGGCGTGAGCTCGCGCGTGGTGCTCTTCACCGACGAGCAGGTCTCCTTCGCGTTCACGAATGAACACGCCATTCAGGCGCTCGCGCTCGCGCCGCGCGACACGATCGTCCACCTGGTGCAGCGCTCCAGCGGAGGCTCGGGCGAGCTCGATGAGCGGCGCGATGACACCTCGGAGCTCTCTCCGATCGCCGCGGCTACGGGCGGCGTGTTCTTCCGCATCGACGGGCGCCCGCTCGATCCCGTGCTCTCGTCCGACACCATGCTCGGACTGGTGCGGCCCGTGCGCATTGACTCGCTCGACGTCACCGCCGACGAACTCGGCATGCTCAACGACACGAGCACGCTGCACGAAGGCTCCGCGATTCGGCGCATGGAGATCGACAAGGCCCCAGACGAGATCGTGGTGACCGGCAAACTCTGGGCGCGTGAGCTGCGCCAGGTGCTGCGCGTCGATCGACGGCTCTCGGATCAGCTGCCCGGCTTGTCGATCGGTGACTCGTCCGTGCGTTGGACGCTGAGCGATGACGAACTGCGCACCGTCGCGTACGTCTCGCACGCGGTCTCGCCGGTGACGTCGTTCTTCTCTGCTCCGCCTGAGGCCGCCGCGTCGACCGTCGGCCGCACCGAAGGACTCGGACTCTCCGGAGTGGGCGTCTCGTGTGGCTGCGGCGGAGTCGGCGGGACGATCGGCTGCAGCATCGGCCACGCGAAGCAGGGACCGGACTTCGACCAGCTCCTGCGCGGGCTGATCGCGCCCGTAGTGAACGCATGCAGGCACCACGGAGATCCCTCGCTGGCGAAGCTTCAGCTCGAAGCTACGGGAGACGAGATCGTGGCGATCAACGTGAACGCGGGGTCGCCTTCGCTCGCGGAGTGTTTGACCGAGGGAATCTGGCAGCTGCGCCTGAGCTCCGACTTCTATGCGCACCGAACCTACGAACTCGACGCGCTCGAGTAGACCCTGAACGACGGCCCAGCTATGGCCGGGCGATGCGCCGCAGAGATCTGCTGAAGGCCACCGTGATCACCGCCGCTGCGGTCGGCGTTCCTTCCCTCCTGGGCTGCACCGACAACGAGGCGCTGGCGCTGACCGTCTTCTCCCTGGGAGTCGCCTCGGGTGATCCGCGTGAAACCAGCGTCGTGTTGTGGACGCGGGCGGAGCCTGGCGCGAGCGCGATGGAGGACGTGCGCTACGAGCTCGCCCTCGACGAGAACTTCGGGCGCGTGGTGGCGCAGGGATCGGTGCAGGTCGGCGAGTCCAGTGACTTCACGCTGCGGGTGAAGGTGACCGGTCTGTCGCCCGCCACGAAGTACTGGTACCGCTTTCAAGCGCGGAAGGTCACCACGACGGTGGGGCAGA
>CBIHPJ010000705.1:0-4722 GCA_966211295.1 uncultured Myxococcales bacterium
ATCGACTCCGCCACCACGGACTCCGGCATCGCCGGGCGCGGGACTGCAGTCACTGCAAACGGGAGCAGGTGCGGGAGCGGAAGAGGAACAGCTCACCGTCACGATGAGGAACGAGCAGAGCAGCGCTCGACGCATGGTTTTCCCCCTCTGGTCCGGAACGAACGACGACTCGAGATCGCTAACTGGGCCCGGTCAGGCGCGCACCGCCCGAACCGGTCACCAGGGGCCATCGACCAGCGCCACGCGCTGCAACTTTCGCCGGTCGAGTTCCTTGCGGTACTCGCCGCCTTTGACGTCGTGGCCGAGGTGAATCGCCTCGAGGCGCGGGAGTCGCTCGAGCAGATCGAAGGTCTCGGAGTTGAACGTCTTCTCGATCGTCAGTTGGCGAATCTTCGTGGCGGACTTCGATTCCACGAGTCGCGCGAATTGAGCCCCTCACCCCGACCCACTCCCCGCTCCGCAAGGAGAGGGAGAGCACGTCACCCGGGTTCTGCGACTCGGGCTCCGAAGAGACGATTCACGGACTCGAGCAGCTCGTCGGTAACCTGCACCTTGAAGTTGGTGTTTCCGACGAGGGCCTCTGCCTCGCCCGGCATGTAGAGCGCGACCGCGATCGGCGTGGCGCCGGCGAACTTCTTCGCGATCACAGCCAGCTGCGCGAGCTTCTCGTCGGTCGCCATGTCGACGTGGAGCCGCAGCTCGAGGCGCTTCACGCGCTTCTCGCGGACCTCCTTGAGCGACTGGATCTCGTCGACGATGAGCTCTGCCTGCGGGTTCTCTTCGTCGCGGCTCATCTGCACGGTGCCGGTGACGAGGAGCGCGTCGTCGCTCTTGAGCAGGTGCTCCCACTGCTCGTAGCCGGGCTTGGGGCCACCCTTTCCCCACTTGCCCGTCTTCGGATCCATGAACGAGCGGCCGCCTTCTTTTCCGGGGAACACCACGAGCTCCACCGAGCCCGAGAGATCTTCGAGCGTGACCCAGGCCATGCGCTTGCCGGTCTTCGTGGGCCGCTCGCGCATCACCGAGACGATGCCCGCGATCGTGATCTTGTCGTCGCGCCGCGCGCGCTGCACGGTGTTGATGGGCCGCGCGTAGCGCTTGAGTTCCTTCTGGTACGCGTCGAGCGGGTGGCCTGACACGTAGAAGCCGATCGCCGCCTTCTCCGCGGACAGCTTCTCCTTCTCGGTCCACGGATCGGTCACCGCGTAGTCGTCGCGCGCGCCCTTCCCCGCGGGAGCGGAGCTGGCGAGCATGCCGAACAGGTTCGACTGGCCGACGGCCGCGTCACGCTGCGTGGAAGCTCCGCGCTCGAGCGCGATGGGCACCGTGTCGAGCAGCTGCTTGCGGTGACGCTTCTCGAAGTCGAACGCGCCCGCCTGCACCAGCGCTTCCATGGTCTTCCGGTTCACCCGGCGTCCGTCGACGCGCTCGCAGAAATCGAAGAGCGAGGTGAAGCGCTTCTCCTTGCGCGCCTCGAGGATCGCCTCGATCGCCGACTCGCCGACGCCCTTGATGGCGCCGAGACCGAAACGAATCTTTCCTTCCACCGCGCCGAACGCG
This sequence comes from uncultured Myxococcales bacterium, assembly GCA_966211295.1. Lineage (GTDB taxonomy): Bacteria > Myxococcota > Myxococcia > Myxococcales > Myxococcaceae > Archangium_A. The sequence goes on from CBIHPJ010000705.1 coordinate 1,561, forward strand.
AGGTCCGACTCGTTGATGTCGGGCGGCAGCACCTGGATGCCCGCCTGGCGCGCTTCCGCGATGTGGAGCACCACCTTGTCGGTGTTGTCCTTCTCGCTGGTGAGCAGCGCGGCCATGAACTCCACCGGGTAGAGCGCCTTGAGCCACGCGGTGTGAATGGTGATCAGGCCGTACGCAGCAGAGTGCGACTTGTTGAAGCCGTACTGCGCGAACTTCTCCATCAAGTCGAAGACGCCGTTGGCGATCTTCGGATCAACGCCCTTCTTCCCCGAGCCGTCGAGGAACAAGCTGCGCTGCTTCTGCATCTCCTCGGCCTTCTTCTTCCCCATCGCGCGGCGAAGGAGATCTGCGCCGCCGAGCGAGTAGCCGCCCAGCACCTGCGCGATCTGCATCACCTGCTCCTGGTAGACGATCACGCCGTAGGTGTCTTTCAGCACCGGCTCGAGCGTGGGATGCGGGTACGTGACCTTGTCGCGGCCGTGCTTTCGGTCGATGTACACGTCGACCATGGTGCGACCGTCTTCGAGCTTTTGATCGAGCGGGCCCGGGCGGTAGAGCGCGCCGGCGGCGATCACGTCTTCGAAGCACGACGGCTTCATCTTCATCACCATTTCGGTGAAGCCAGAGGACTCCATCTGGAAGACGCCGGCGGTGTCGCCCGCGCTGATGAGCTCGAAGGTGCGAGCGTCGGAGAGCGGAATGGTCTCGCGCGTGAGCTGCTGATCAGCTGGCAGCTTGCGGTTCACCAGGTTGATCGCGTTCTGAATGACGGTGAGCGTCTTGAGACCGAGGAAGTCGAACTTCACCAGGCCCGCGGCTTCCACCTCGTCCTTCGCGAACTGGGTGACGAGCGTGGTTTCCTGCGGCGGCTTGTAGACGGGGACGTACTTCCAGAGCTCCTCGTCGGCGATCACCACGCCTGCGGCATGCATGCCGGCCTGACGATTGAGGCCCTCGAGCGCCATCGCGACCTCGAGCACGTCCTTGCTGGTGATGGGCTTGCCGTCGACCTCGGCGAGCTGCACCGGGTTGTCGATCATCTCCTTGAGGCGCGGCTCGGCGACCATCTCCTTCTCGGGGTCTCCGAAGATCGCCTGCTTCAACGTGATGCCGAGAATTTCAGGGACGAGCTTCGCGAGGCGGTCACCTTCCGAGAACGGGAGGCCGTACACGCGGCACACGTCGCGCAGCACGCTCTTCGCCTTGAGCTGACCGAAGGTGATGATCTGGCCGACGTTGTTGTGGCCGTACTTACCCTGCACGTACTTGATCACTTCGTCGCGGCGGTCCTGGCAGAAGTCGATGTCGAAGTCGGGCATCGACACGCGCTCGGGATTCAGGAAGCGCTCGAAGAGCAGGTTGTACGGAATCGGATCGAGGTCGGTGATGCGCAGCGACCACGCGACGATCGAACCTGCACCTGAGCCACGGCCCGGGCCCACGGGGATGCCGGCGTTCTTCGCCCAGTTGATGAAGTCCTGAACGATCAGGAAGTAACCGGCGAAGCCCATCTTGTTGATGACGCCGGTCTCGAGCTCGAGCCGCGCCATGTAGAGATCGCGATCGAACTTGTAGCCCGCGCTGCGCTCGAGCTCCTTGAAGCGCTGCTCGAGGCCCTGCTTCGCGAGCGCCGCCATGTACGAGTCGGAGCTGTAGCCGTCGGGGACCTTGAAGGTCGGCAGCATGGGCTTGGCGAGGATGTTGTACTCCTCGACCATCTCGGTGATGCGCATCGTGTTGTCGACGGCCTCGGGCACGTCGGTGAAGTACGAGCGCATCTCGTCGGGGCCGCAGACGTAGAGCTTGTCGGTGCTGTGACGCATGCGCTTGGCGTCGGTGAGCGTCTTGCCCGAGGCGATGCACATCAGCAGCTCGTGCGCGCGCGCGTCTTCCTTCTTGATGTAGTGCGCGTCGGCGGTGGCGACGAGGGGGATGTCGAGGTCCTTCGACAGCTGCTTCAGGTTGTCGTTGGCCTTGTTCTGCTCCTCCATCCCGTTCCACTGCACCTCGAGGAAGAACTGACCGGGCTCGAAGATCTCTTTGTATTCAGAGGCCGCGCGGCGCGCGTGATCCATGTCGCCGCGGAAGGCTGCCGAAGTGACCTCTCCACCGAGACACGCCGTGAGCCCGATGAGGCCCTTGCTGTGCTCCTTGAGCACCTGCTTGTCGATGCGCGGGTGGTAATAGAAACCGTCGATGTACCCCATCGAGGAGAGGTACCTGAGGTTCTGGTAGCCCTCCTTGTTCTTCGCCAACAGGATGAGGTGGTTCGCGATCTTCTCGGTGCGATCCGCTCTGCCCTTCGGTCCCGCGACGTAGGCCTCGAGGCCCATGATCGGCTTGAGGCCCGCGTCCTTCGCCTTCTTGTAGAAGTCGACCGCGCCGAACATGTTGCCGTGGTCCGTCACCGCCACCGACTTCATGCCCTTCGCCTGGACCGTCTTGATCAGGTCCTTCATGCGAATCGCTCCGTCGAGGAGCGAATAGAGGGTGTGGAGGTGCAGATGGGTGAAAGACATGAGCGCTCTTTCATCACCGATCGGCGCGCAGTTTCTAGATCTGATTCTGCTGGACAACCTGAGCAGCGAGGTCGTCAGCGACCGTCGCGTTTCACTGCGCTCAAGGGTGTTCCATAGAGCGTGATCGCGGCCGAATTCGCTCGCGCTCGCAGCTCTGCATCAGGCAGCGCGCAGAGCTCGGTGGTGACCTCGACGACCTGCTCCAGCGAGAGGCCGCGAGGTGCTTCCCGGTTGGCCATCGTCGAGAGCAACGCATGCGCCGCGAAGAAGTGCGGAGTGCTGTCGGCGTAACGCCCTCGCGCCGACTCCGCCAGTGCGAGCACCGAGAGGCACGCAGGTGGATGCGCATCGCGGAGCTCTCCCAGAAACGCTCGGAGCTCTCGCGCGGCAGACTTTCCGAAGTCGAGATCGTCTTCACCCACCAGCGACTGCAGCAAGGCGGGAGTCGGGAAGTCTTCGGGTTCGAGCGCGTGACGCGCTTCGTGCGCTTCGACCATCGCGGCCTCCAGATCGATCGCTTGCACGAGCGCCGGGAGTCCAGCGCTGTCGTTGAGTGCTTCATCGGCACGTTGCAGGGCGCGCAGGTCGCTCAGAATGAGCAGCGGACCACCTCTGCGCCGAGTCGAGGTGTAGGGCTCGAGGG
>CBIHPJ010000706.1:0-4716 GCA_966211295.1 uncultured Myxococcales bacterium
GGCCGCTCCGCCCTTACTTCTGAAGCTCAACTGGAGTTGCGCCTTCAAGCCTTCAGCTGCAGCTTGTCGAGCGCGCCGTCGCCCAGCACGAGGTGAACCTGGCCGACCTTGGCCGCAAGCTCCTTGTACGCCTCGAGCTCCTTGAGGCGGACGAGAAGCGGGTTCTCAGACAGCACCTTCGCCGTCTGCGCCATGCTGCGCGTGGCCGCCGTCTCCTCACGCCGGAGAATGACGTTGGCCTCGGCCTCCTTCTGGGCCTGGATCACCTTGTTCAGGAGATCCTTCATCTCACCCGGCAGAATGACGTCCTTCACGCCGAGCTCGATGAGCTCCAGACCGACACCCTCGGCGCGCTCACGCACCGCCGGCGTCATCACCTTCGAAAGCTCGTCGCGCAGACCGAGCAGCTCGTCGAGCGAGCGCGTGGTGACGGCCTCGCGGGCCGCCAGCTGCATCGCCAGGTACACCACGTCATCCGGGGCCCGGGCGACCACGGCCAGCCGCTTCGCGTCCTTCACCTTGAAGGTCGCGCTGAGGTTGAGCCGCAGCGACACACGGTCCTTCGTCATCACGTCCTGGCCATTCACAGCCAGCACGCGCTCACGAAGATCGATCACGGACAGCACGACCGTCCGCACCGTGTTCCACGCCGCGTGGCGACCAGCCGGAAGCACAGCGTCCAGCTGACCGTCGACGTAGCGCACCGCCACGTTGCCTTCCGGAGCGATCACCTCGACGTAGTCGCGTGCCTTCGCGAGCGCAGCGACGTCCGTCGGGAGCGGCTTCGTCTCGACCGCCGAGGTGTCGAACACCTTCACCTCGACGAGCGGCGTCACCGCGCCCGTCGCACGATCGACCTGGCGATCCACCGTCCAGACCTGGTGCACGCCCGCGCCGAGCCAAAGCGCAGCCTTGCCACGCTTCGTCACGAGACCACGCTCGTGCTGAGCCAGCGAGACCACCTGCAGATCGGCCGAGGGAACGAGCGCGAGACGAGCCTCGTCGAGCTCAGCGAGCAAGTTGATGGTCGAGATCTTCTCGAGGCGCACCTGCTTGAACGCGGACCACACGCGGTGCACGCCCGGCGCGAGGTACTTCACGGGGCGGCCGTCCTCGACGAGGAAGGCGCGCTCGTTCGTCAACACTTCGATCTTCATTGGAGCTCTCCTTTCGAGAGGTGCTGCGGGTTAACTCGAAGCGCGAGCCGTCTCGCGGCGCCGCGGAGCGGTGCCGAGGCAGCAGCGCTTCCCAAGAAAATGGTGGAAGACCGCCGAACTTCACGGGTGACGATCACGTTGTCTGACGACTTCTCAGACACCAGGAGCAAACGAGAAACGTCCCCGCTGCCGTGCCTCAGTGAGCGGCACTTCGGGCGACGCAAGTTCGGACTCGGTGCGAGAAAGACCGCATGAGGTGGAACGAGGAGGCGGTCGAAGCGAGACCCACTCTGCACACGGCGCTCCCGGCCGTGTTTCACCAGCTATGTCCGGCAGCCTCCCGGGGTGGGGCGAGAAGGAATCGAACCTTCGACACCGAGATTACGAGTCTCGTGCTCTACCAGTCTGAGCTATCGCTCCGGCGTTAGAGGCCGGTGTCCTTATCAGGGACGTCCTTTTTCAGAGGACTGTTGCCGCACTCGGGCTGTTCGAATCGCCTGGATGACGTGGAAGCGTGAACGGTCTCCCGTACGAACCACGATCTGGCGCAGCTTGCGAATGCCAACGCGCTCCCCGACGGCGGCTCCATTTTCCGTCTGACGGTGTTAGTTCCACGAGCAGAAATGTCAGTGCCTCCGCCCTTTCAATCGAAGCATCCACCGACGAGCTTCTATCGATCGGTGCTGCACGCGTGGAACGGGCTGATTCACACCGTGGTGCACCAGCGCAACATGCGCATGCACATGATCTCGGCGCTGCTGGTGGGCCTGGTGGGCAGCGGCATTCCGCTTGGGCTCGCTGAGAAGGTGACGCTGATCTTCTGCGTGCTGCTGGTGCTCTTCGCCGAGATGCTGAACTCCGCGCTCGAGCAGCTGGTGGATCTCGCGATTCAGCAGTTCGACGAGAAGGCGAAGCTCACCAAGGACATCGCCGCAGCCGCCGTGCTGGTGCTCGCGATCGGGACCGTGGTGCTCTTCGCGGCGGTGCTGGTGCACAACGCCGACGTGATCTTCGCGAACCTTCCCAAGATCGAACGGCAGGTGGCGTTCGGAGTGCCGCTGGTGTTCCTCGGAGGCGCGCTGATGCACGAGCAGGTGAAGCCGATCTGGCTCGACGCGCTGCTGGCGCTCGCGGCGTTCGCGATCTGGGGGGTGATGACGTCGTGGACGGAGAGCGAAGTGTTCTCCGCGATGACCTTCGGCCTCCTGCTCGTCTGCGTCGCGGCGGCGTGGCGCCGGCAGTCAGAGCGAAGGACCCCACAAAAAAACTAAGCCCGGCACGAGGCCGGGCTTTCGTAACATCCGCAGCGACGCCTGGCCGCTGGTCTGTCTGCTTCCCCTTTGGGTATCCGTCGCCGGCGCCTGGCCGGAGATCGGAGCTACCCGCAGGGTACGCATCCTTGCGACTGATTACAGGCTTCCTTCAGCCCTTCAGGCGCTCGCCCGCTTCTCCGGGGTCGTGCCTTCAGCCGGCTTCACGGACCTCAGGTCAGTGGTGACGAGGTCGATCAGCTCAGTCGCGATATCCAAGATTTGGTTCGGAGTGTAACCACCCTTGCGGAGGTTCTCAAAGAACGTGTGCGCGAGGATCTTGGTGCCCTTCTTATCGGTGCTCATGATTTCTCCAATGGGAGCCCCCAGCTGCGGCTCTTCGTGGGTTACCCGCTCTACACCTTGCGTGCCACGAAGCCGGCGAGCCGATAACTAAGTTAATTCCGCTCTTTGACTTCAATTTCACCTGTCAGGTGCGAAGTGACCTACGCACTTGGCTGCGTTTCGCCGCGAAGCCCAAGAGGCACCGGACCAAGTCGAATCAACTACTTGCGTAGGACTGTATGGGCCAAGTATGGGAGCGACGGGCGAGCCGGAGGCTTCTGGCGGCGACCCCAAAGCGACCCACGAAAGGGGCCTGTCGGGTGGCGTCCTACCGCGTCAACAACCTCGCGCTTTGGGTCGACGAGCCCGAGAGCCTGCTCACCAAGAAGGCGGCTGAGAAGCTCGGCGTCACCGCTTCGGATCTGCTCAACGTCCGCGTCGTCCGCTCGGTGCTCGACGCGCGGAAGAAGAACAGCCCCCGGTACATCCACACCGTCGAGGTCGAGTTCGCCAAGGGCAAGGCGCCGAAGACGGTGCCGCCCGACGTGAGCGAGGTGGAAGCGCCTCCGCCCCCTGCCCTCCCCGTGAAGCGCCAGCCGGAGCAGCGCCCGATCATCGTGGGCATGGGCCCCGCGGGTTTGTTCTGCGCGCTCGAGCTCGCGGAGCGAGGGGTGAAGTCGATCCTCCTCGATCGCGGCAAGGACGTGGTCGAGCGCCGCAAGGACGTCGCCAGGCTGATGCGCGACGGCACGCTCACGCCCGAGAGCAACATGAGCTTCGGCGAAGGAGGCGCGGGCGCGTACACCGACGGCAAACTCTCCACGCGCATCAATCACCCGTCCGTGCGGAAGGTGATCGAGACGTTCGCCAAGTACGGCGCGCCCGATCGCATTCTCGTGCAGGGCAAACCGCACATCGGCTCGGACTTGTTGCCGTTGTCCGTCGAGCGCATGCGCAAGGACCTCGAGCAGATGGGCGTCGAGGTGCGTTTCGAGACGCGCGTCGAAGACATCATCAGTCGCGATGGCCAGGCGACCGGCGTGAAGCTGAGCGATGGCTCTGAGCTGTACAGCGATCGAGTGATCCTCGTGCCGGGCAACTCGGCGCGCGAGCTGTTCGAGCGCTTCGCCGCCGACTCGCGCATCTTCATCGAGCCCAAGCCCTTCGCGCTCGGCTTCCGCGCGGAGCACCCGCAGCCGCTGATCAACGCCATTCAGTACGGAGAGAAGGTGGCGGGCGACTCGAAGCTGCCTCCCGCCGACTACAAGCTCGCCGAGAACCTCTCGGTCGACGGCGACGTGCGCGGTGTCTTCTCGTTCTGCATGTGTCCGGGCGGAGTGGTGGTGCCGACTCCGACCGAGCAGGGGATGCAGTGCACGAACGGCATGTCGAACTCGAAGCGAAACTCGAAGTACGCGAACGCCGGCATCGTGGTGTCCGTGTCCGTCGAGGACTACGCGAAGGAGGGCTTCACCGGCCCGCTCGCGGGTCTCGCCTTCCAGCGGCATTGGGAGACGAAGGCGTACGAGCTCGGCGGCGGGAAGTTCTTCGCGCCCGCGCAGTCCATTCCCGACTACCTCGCGGGTCGCGTGAAGGCGAAGCCCGAGGGCACCTCGTACCGGCCCGGCCTCGCGCATGTGGATCTGAACCGGCTCTTCCCCGAGTGGCTCACCTCATCGCTCAAGCAGGCGATCAAAGCGTTCGATCGCCGCATGAAGGGCTTCATCACCGGCGAGGGTTTGCTGCTGGGCATCGAGGCGCGCACCTCCACTCCGCTGCGCATCACGCGGAACGAGCAGCTCCAGTCGGTGTCGATGAAGGGGCTGTACCCGGGTGGTGAAGGCTGCGGCTACGCGGGCGGGATCGTGTCGTCGGGGATCGACGGGCTGCGAATTGCCGAGCAGATCTGCGCGGAGCTCTCTTGAAATACAAAGTGCGAAGTGGCGGTGGTGAACTCGACTTCG
>CBIHPJ010000707.1:0-4710 GCA_966211295.1 uncultured Myxococcales bacterium
CAACTTCCCCTCACTCCGCGTGAAGCGGAACGTGGTCCCCCACCCCTTCGCGTCCCACACCAGCGAATCCACCACCAACTCCGGAATCCCGAGCGCGATGGCCACGCCAACCCACCGCTCGGTGCTGCTGTACGGAGCGATCGGCGCGGTACCCATTCGCAGAAACGCGAGCCGCTTCGCGAAGTCCTGATTCACCAAGTCGAGCAACAGCGGACCATCGCCAGTCACTTCGAGGTGCCTGAGCGCGGGGAACGTCGAGAAGCGCTTCACCTGCTGATGATTGGTCAGCATGGTGCGCGTCATCGTCGTCAACATCGGCATCGGCCCGTCGGGAACGCCACTGCCCTCGAGCACCTCGAGCGACCGCATCACCGCATGCCCAGCGATCGCTGGATCTGCACCAGAGAGGCGCTTCACCGTGGCCCAGAGCGGATGACCGACCGCCCTCTTCGTCGCCATGCGCACCAGGTTCGAGTTGCTCTGCTTGATCGCCGCCACGCTCAAGAAGCCATCGATGAACTCCGCCTTCGCGAGGATCTCCGCCAGTGGCCCGAGCAACTCCGCGCGATGCGAGTCGATGAGCTTCTTCTCCTGCTTCCGCTCGGCAGCCGTGAGCTCGCGTCCTCGCGCACTCGCATGCAGCGCCATCAACTGACCACGCGGATTGCCTGCCTCGAGCAGCGCGTCCATCAACACCGCGCGCGCCTGAGGATCCGCAGGCCGCGCGAGCACGTCGTTCATCAGCGCATCAATCGACTGCGCGTTGTGACCAGGCTTCGGCGCTCCTTGCTTCACGAACGAGTCGATCGCTTCGAGCCCAGCGCGATCAACCTCGGAGAGCGGCGGAGGGACAGGCTGCTTCTGCGCCAACGCACGGTCGACATGCCCGGCGAGATGCACCTGCCACGGAGTGTCCGGGTTCCAGGCGGCCCGCGTCGCGTTCATTGCCTCCCGCGCTCTCGGGTCCACCACCTTCTCCGCGAGCAACGCGACCTGCGTCCAGAACGGCCGCGCACCTGTGCTGGTGAACGGAGGCTCGGCGTAGAGCTTCGCGACGTAGCGATCGACGCGTGGATCCGCGGGCCACTCCAGCATCGCGAGCACGCGTTCGCGCCTGGCACCCGACGTTCCCTTCACGAGTGAGAGCAGCGTCGAGACGTCCTCGGGCTTCGGCTTCTGCGCTCGCTTCTCCCATTCCTTCACGTCGAACTTCGTCGCGACCGAATCGCCGAGCGACACGATGCGATCTGCGAGCGAAGACTCCGGAGCCTGCCGCCACACTTTCAGCAACAAGAGCAACGCACGCGCAGGTTCACCCGCCTCCACCGCGAGCTTCGCCTCCGCGATCGTCGGTGCGCCCTCGGCGGCGCGACGCTCCGCTCGACTCACTCGCGTCTCCACGTCGAACGAACGAGACCCGACGGGAACGACTTGCTCTCGATCAACGTGAGCGGATGCTCGCCGGTGTCCTTGAAGAGCGGCAGTCCGTCACCGAGCACGATCGGAATCTGCGACACGGTGAGCTGATCGATGAAGCCCGCCTTGAGGAACTGGCTGATCACCACGCCACCGTCGACGTAGATGCGCTTCACTCCGTCGGCGCCGAGCTTTCGCAAGAGCTCCGCTGGAGTTCCGGCGAAGAACTCTTCGCCATGCTTCGACTCGTACTTCTGGTGCGTCATCACCACGCACCGCTTCTTCGCGTAGGGCCACGGATCGAACGCACGCACCACGTCGTAGGTCCCGCGCCCCATGATCATCGCGTCGACCGAGTCGAAGAACGGCTGGTAGCCGTAGTCCTCGCCGGGCCGCTCGACGCGCTTGAGGAAATCGAACGAGCCGTCACGCCGGGCGATGAAGCCGTCGACGCTCGAGGCAATGAAGACGAAACACTGGGGCGTGGTCACGCCGCCAATCTACGTCAGGCGCGCGGACGCTCAGGGAGCTTGCGCAAGAAACCTGACACAGCGTCGATCAGCGTTTGCTCGTCCTGGCTCTTGGCGACGACGCCGTCGGCACCTTCAGGCTCGATCAGCGCCTTCGCTTCTTCGGGCAGCTCGGTGTGCAGCAGCACGACCACTTCGGATCCAAACGCCTTCCGAATGATTCGCGCCACCACGTCACCGCGCATCGTCGGCATGTTGAGATCGACGAGGACGAGATCGGGACGTCGCTCCTTGATCAGGTGCGGCACCTCGAGCGGATTTTCAGTGAGGACGATGTCGTGGCCCTGAGGGAGGAGCGACTCTTTGATCGCCTCCAGAACCAGCTTGCTGTCATCGACGACGAGGATCTTGGACATCAGTCGCTCCAACTCCCCCGCTGGTTTGAACTGCCGGCGGCATATTGAACCAAGTGCGAGTCAGATTTCACCTAGGTTGCATGACGGCCGCGACGGACGATCCAAGCCATCAGAAAGACGAGCGGTAGGTATCGGTGCGTCCAGGGTCCGGCGACCGCCGCGGTGATGACGATTGCCAGCGGCGCGCTCGGAAGCTCGTCCTCTTTCATCAGCAGGAGAGATGACGCGGCGCCGGCGAAGAAGAACTGACCCATGGTGCTGCCGGTGAGCACGAAGACGATCAGATGGAAGATCGCGTTGAGCCACGCACCGACGCGCGCTCCGAAGAAGAAGCATGCGGCGAGGAAGAGCTCGACTGCGATGACGCTGAGTCCGATGAGCATCCAGAGCTGCCGGCTGCCTGCATGCTCGAGAAACGTCGCGAGTGCGTTCGGTTGGCCGACGGTTCCGTTCGTCGACCACATCAGGCCGAAGCTCGAGAGCTGCGCGATGAACGATTCGAAGAACCGGCCGTCACGCCACGCGGGTTGAGCGAGCTTGTCGAGCGCGGCTGCGAGGAAGACGAGCGCGACTTGCCAGCGGAGGAGGAACGCGAAGCGCTGCGTGGAGACGCTCACCATGAAGAGCAGCGCCGCGACGAAGAGACGGTTGTGCGCGAACCAGGTGGGCTCGGTGAAGAGCGTGACGCCGATGAGCGACGCGAGTGCGAGGCAGCAGGTGCGGGTGAAGGGAGAGAAGATGATTCCGACGCACAACGCGGTGCTGAGGATCGCGAGTGAGAGGTGACCGGGCCACACGAAGGATTGGCCGGTGAAGAGCCACGCAGTCGCGATGATCTGCGCGAGTCGGAGCGGAGCTTTCTTGAGCGGCTCCGTCATGGTGACTTGCCCTCACCCCGACCCTCTCCCGATGGGAGAGGGAGCCACAGGATGTCCACAGGCTGAGCTTCACCGTTGATTCGTGCTCGGAGCTCGACACGAACACGATCCTTCTCCTGTGAAGCGATCGCGTCCTTCACGAACTGCAGCGAGTTCGTCTCCCACGCTTCATCGCGCGCAGCCGACGCGTGCCACTTCGGCAAGTGATACCGCTCGAGGCTCTGCAGCGTGTCGAGCGTCTGCGTCTCCGTGGTGACCTTCAGCGAATACACCGCGTGCTCGTGAAACGGAGCCCATAGCGCCGGTCTTCGCCCCGAGAGAATCCACGCGACCTGCGCGAGCAGAAACACCACCGCGGCGAGCGCCCGCCAGCGCGTCATGCCGCCTTCCGCCGGCGGGCCACGTCCCACGCGAGCGCGATTGCGCAGGCGAGCACGAACCACTGCGCGTAGCTCAGCGGACCGAACACCTGCTTCTCGTCACCTCGGAAGAAGTCCATCACGAAGCGAATCGCTGCGTAGGAGAGCAGGTAGTAGCGGAACAACAACCCCGGTGCGCGCGGCTGTTTGCGAATCGCGAACAGCGTCGCTGCCACCGTGAAGTCGAGCGCCGCTTCGTAGAGCTGCGCGGGATGCGTGGTGAGCCCGAACATCGAGTGCTCGAGCGGTCTTCCGTAACAGCAGCCCCCGAGGAAACACCCGATGCGCCCGAGCGCCTGGCCGAGCGGAAGTCCAATCGCATACGGATCTCCCGTCGCGATGGTGATGCCGAGTGCCTTCTTGGTGAGCTCCACTCCAACGAAGCCCCCGAAGAGCGCGCCGAGAATGGTGCGACCACCCCACTCCGAGAGGAGCAGATCGGCGATCGACTGCCTCCACTCGCTCACCGGCATGTAGAGCAGCAGCCCCAGCTTCGCGCCGATCATCGCGCCGATGAGCGCCCCCGCGGTCACCCAGCGGCGATTGGTGGAGTTGAGAAGGTTGAGCCGCCGCTCTTCGACGCTCTTCGCGACGTAGCCCATGATCAGGCCGAGCCCGACGAACGCCGCGTAGCCTGGGTTGAACGCGGGATTCATCGCGACGCCGCCCGCTCTCGCTCCGCGAAGAAGCGCTTGAAGCCCTGCCACTGGATCTCGAACGGGTTGCTGCTCGCGGGCACATCGGCGATGCCGAAGGGCTGCGGACCTTCTTCACGTTGATACGTGCCGAAGAGATGATCCCAGATCATCAAGGCCGCTCCGAAGTTGCGCTGCTGGCCTGGACCGACCGCGTGGTGATGCACGCGGTGATTCGACGGCGTGTTGAAGAACCAATCGAGCGGACCGAGGCGGCCGATCACGTTGGTGTGCACCAGGTACTGCGCCGCGAAGCTCACGCCCATGCAGAGAAACACGAGCAGCGGATCGAAGCCGATCAACACCAACGGCAAGCACACGAAGTCATCGACCAGCCGGAGCGGCCACGGCAAACGCCCCGCGAGCGAGAGTGAGAACGTGTGCCCGCTGTGATGCACCGAGTGCAGCGCGAAGCC
>CBIHPJ010000708.1:0-4693 GCA_966211295.1 uncultured Myxococcales bacterium
CGTTCGCCACGCTCGCGGTGTGGGACAAGTAGAGGATCCGCTATGCTCGTGACCCTTGGGGGTCGCACATGGCACGCATCGACGGGTCGTCTCCGAAGAGTCCCCTCATCCCGACCACGAGGACCGAGGCGCCCACCGCCCCGTCGATCTCGAACACGTCGCTCCCCACGGTGAAGGGAGATGACTTCGGCTCGAAGACACCCACGCGCATTCCGAGCGGCAGCTACAAGAGCGTGATCAGCTCCGACCCGAAGCTGGCGGCGGAGTTCGCCTCGCTCACCGCGGCGTCTCGCTCTGGGTTGTTGGCGGTGAAGTCGGGCGGCGGTGGAGCGGAGACGAAGGGCTTCACTGCGGCCAGCTTCGCCAAGTCGCTCGAGGGGAAGTCGCGCGAGCAGGTCGGCGAGGCGTTCGCCGCGCTGGATCCGAGGCAGCAGCAAGCGGTGCAAGCGGGGCTGCTGAAGGGCACCATCAATTCGCCGCAGCTCGCGATCGCCGCGCTCAACGGGATGCAGCCGAAGGACCAGCAGGCCTTCTTGAAGAAGCTGCCCAAGAATGCGCTGCAGGATCTGACCAAGACGCTCCGCACCGAGGCCGCGCCCGAGAAGATCGCCAGTGTCGTGGTGGCCGTGAGCGTCGAGCTCGCTGGTCGCACGAATTGGGCAAAGAAGAACAAGGGCGCGATGGAGGCGCTGCGAAAGACGCACGCCGACATGAAGCTGATGGGGGGCGAGACGGGCGGGTTGGGCTCCTTCAACAACGGCACCATCAAGTACGCCGACAAGCTGCTCAGGAGCCCCGAAGCACTCGCCTCCACGCTCGCGCACGAGGGCACGCACGCGGCTCAGGGAGCGGGAGAAAGCTCCACCGGTCCCGCTGGCGAGGCCGCGGGCAACTTCGCAGGAGGAAAGGTGTGGGCTGAGCTGCGGCCGGATGGAACCGATGACCGGCTCAAGGATCCCAACAACCTCACGCAGCTGAACAAGTACGCGCGTCTCGCGAACGGCCCCGGCGGAGAGAAGGCCGTGCTGAAGGAGGTCACCACCGTGTACCTCAACCGTGCGCAACAGAACGTGACCGCGCGCAACGCCAACCCCGGCAAGACCTACGCGGAGGGCGACACCGCGGCCGACTGGCAGAAGTACGTCGACCTCTACAAGAAGACGCTCGCAGACCTGAAGTGATCGTCGTTTCCGAGGGGATCCGCTGAAGACATCGAGGAGGATCGCTTCGACGCGTCGAGGTCGGGTGAAGTCAGGCTAGAGACGGCGGCCCACCAACCCGGAGCCGCACACATGACCAGCCTCTCGCCCTACCTCAACTTCGACGGCAAGACCGAAGCAGCGATGAAGTTCTACGCCGAGACCCTCAACGGGAAGCTCGAGCTCATGCGCTTCGGTGACAGCCCGATGCCCGCGGCGCCCGAGCACAAGAACCGCATCATGCACGCCACGCTCAAGGTTGACGGCATCAACCTCATGGCGTCGGACACGATGCCTGGTCAGCCGGTGAAGCAGGGCACCACGGTGCACCTCTCGCTCAACTTCACGGACAAGGGCGAGCAGGAGCGCGTGTGGAAGCGGCTCTCCGAGGGCGGCACCGTGACGATGCCCCTCAAAGACGAGTTCTTCGGCCGCTTCGGCATGCTCACCGACAAGTTCGGCATGAGCTGGATGCTGCACTTCGACACCAGCGCGAAGAAGTAGCCTTGTCTCCGAAGAGGTGGGCCGCGGCTTGACACTCGTGCAGCGAAGGCGTCGTGTGAGTGAATGGTGTCAGTCTCACTGCGGCCCTGGGTGATTGAAGGTGTCGTGCCCTTCGCAGAAGGTTTCGGCCAGCTCGCCACCGCCGCTGATCTGTTGGTCGAGTCGATCGTCGGACTCTCGAACTACTCCGAGGAGGGCCTGGCTTACGCACCACTGGTGTTCGTGACCAGCGACCTTCCGCGGACGCTCGCCGCGCTCGGCGGAGCCGACGCGATCCTGGTCGGGTCCGAGTCGCAGGGCGCATTGGCTGCGAGAACGGCGCTGCGCAGCTGTGCGCCGCTGGGTGAGGGCCGTCGCTGGGCGGTGTTCCTCTGCTTGAAAGAGAACCGGGTCGAGTACGGCCTCTTCCGCACGGAAGGCTCGCCGCTGCGGCCGACCTCCTTCGAGCTGCTGCGCCGTCTCAGCACCCAGGCGCCTCCGACCATCGGGCTGACGCAGCTTCGCTCAGGCGTGGTGGAGGTGCGCTCGTCCGCCGGGCTGGGGCGCTACTTCGACTTTTCGGGTTCGCAGGAAGAGGCGCGCGACCCTGGCTACGTGGTGCAGGAGTTCACCGCCGCGGTGACCTCCTCCGCCGAGCCCGACGTGCGGCCGCAGCTGCGCGCCTTCTATTACCGGCTGGGCGTGGAGATCCTCACCGGGGATCACGGCGCGCTCGCCGCGGTGCTGACTCCGGGTAACGCCACGCCCTCCTTTCTCCAGGATGGAAACTGGCTCGAGCATCCGGTCGATCTCACGCCCACCATCCGCAAAGAGAACGCCACCTCGAGCAGCGAGGGCACCCAGGCGCTGTTCGCCTATTCGCAGCTCATCCGCCGGATGACGATGATGGATGGAATTGCCGTGTTCGGATCCGACGGCACGGTGCGCGCGTATGGCTGCTTCCTGCGAGAGCCCACCGCGGTGATCAAGGCCAACCGCGCTGGGGGCGGAGCGCGCCGGCGAGCGTACGAGGTGTTGCGCTCGCACGTCGGTCACGGGTTGAGCGCCGCCCTCTACCGCTCCCAGGACGGAGCGGCCGACTGCGTGACGGCACTCTGAAGCACGCCGTAACATGGGCGCGTGCGGCCGTTGGTGGAGCAGCTCTACGAGCAGGTCTTCGCCCGTCCCGACGATGACGGCCCGCGCGTCGTGCTCGCGGATCACCTCTGCGAGCTCGGCGATCCGCTCGGCGAGTTCATCTCGATTCAGCTCGCAGAACCCAACGGACCGACCGGCCTCGCGAAGGGCCGCGCGAAGCAGCTCAAGCGGCACTACGAGGTCTGGCTTCCTCCCGGGGTGCAACGGAGCACCGCGATCTTCCGCCGCGGCTTCCTTCACGCCTGCAGATGGACCGCGCCGACGGACCCGAAGCATCGCGCGTGGAAGACCGTCGAAGAGCTCGCGTGCGTCTCCATTCCCGGAGTGGGCGAGATCGATCGCAGTGCACTTTTCTCAGGAGAGGCGCTGCCGCGACTCCGAGAGCTCAGCGGAGTCGATCCGAAGTCGTTCGCCGCGCTCTGCACTGGTCAGCTGAAGGAGCGACTGGCGATCCTCCGCACGCACTACCTCCCCTTCGAGCTGCTGAGATCAATCTCCGAGTTCCGCGCGCTGGAGACACTCGAGCTCGTGGGAACGGACCTCAAAGAACGGGAGCTCGGTTTGCTGTGCACGGGCCTCGGGCCGACGGTTCGCTCGCTGCGCCTCAGTGAGCTCGTCTCACCGGTCTCGTTGTCCACCGCTCACCAAACGATGCGCGCGCTGCCGCGGCTCACGCTGAACATCGGCTTCGATCGCGACCGACTGTGTTGGTTCGAATTGCAGGGCGAGCAACTGCGCCTGTGTCATCGCCGAACCTCGACCGCCTACCAGCGCGATCACCTCGTCAATCACGCGCGGCGCGAGGGCCTCGAACCCGTCGTGGTAGCCGTCGACTGATCATCCACATCAGCGCGACGATCGCGGGCACGCCGGCGACGTCGCTGCACGAGCAACCGGTCGCGGGAGGATTCGGCTGCTCGGGATCCGGCAGCATGCCGCCGTCATTGGCGATCACGTTGATGGTCGCGCAGTGATGGTAAAAACAGCCGCCCGGATTGTTGAGCCCGTGGTTCGACATGAACTCGAGCACCTGCAACGTGCAGTTGGTGCACGTCACGTTCGAGGGAATCGTCACCTGGAACGACTGCTTCCCGCTGAAGGCCGCGTCGTGCACGAGCTGCCCATCGGCGAGCACCGGGAACGTCGGAGCGCTCTCGATCGGCACGCTCCCGCACGCGGTGGATCCCGCGGTGACCACGGGCTCGGCGGGAAGATCCTGCGGACCGTTGAGGCCCAGCGCCACGCGGTAGTGACCCGGGTGGTAGATCGTCTCGTTGATGCTGATCGTGATCGTCTGACCGGCGACGTACGTCGTCACCTGGTTCGTCGCGCTCGAGTTCATCTCTTCGCCGCACGGTGGCGCCTTCTGCGGATCACCGAGGAGGTTCTGGGTGAACGAGTTCTTCGGCGTCTCGAGAATGAAGTGGGCGGACGCGAAACTGGGAACGAGCGCGAGCAACAGAGTGAGCTTCTTCATCGAGGGGCCGATTCAAGCACCGACGGTGTGTCTCGCCATAACGAACTGCGCGGAGCTCCACTCGGCGTGGCCGATCGCACTCACGGTGATCGATGGCTTCAAGCCTTGAGGTGAGCGGTCGTGAAGGGCATCGCGTTCGCGCTCGACCGAGCAGGCCTCACGGCACGCCACTCCGTGTGCAATTCACCTGGCTTCGAAAAAGACGTGCGCCCGGGGACGACGACGATCCGGGTCGCTAGAGGGAATTGCATGTCACTCCCGCGGTGGCACGCTTTTCGGTCCCCGAAGGGGCGAAAACTGGAGCAGCCGCGCTCCAGGAACGTGTCCGTCCGCCGGGGCGCAGGTTGACGGCGCTCGACGTGTGATCAGGGCCGCT
>CBIHPJ010000709.1:0-4692 GCA_966211295.1 uncultured Myxococcales bacterium
CCGCCACGAACTGCTCGATGGACTGAGAGAGCACCACGTCGAGGCCGGCGTTCAGGCGGGCCAGCTCGGGGATGCGGGCGATGCGCGCGCCGTTACCGAACTCACCCGCGCGCCGCTGCTCATGCGCTTCCGCACCCAACACTTCTTCCGCGATGGTCTCTCGCAGCAACCGGTACTCGCGGAGCACCTGGGTGAGCGCAAGCCCGTTGTCGAGGCGCTGGGTGACGTGCACCAGCGCGATGGCCGCCGCCAACGAAGTCTCGGGTGCGTCGCTGCTCACGAGCCAATCGGCCAGGGCGTCCAGGAGCCGCGGGACGTCGTTTCGCAGCGCGAGGCTGGAGAGCTCGACTTCGCGGAGCTCTGAGCTGATCCTTTGCTCCCACTCGTGCAGGATCGCTTCTTTCCGCTGGCGCAGCAGTCGCGCGACTCCCTGCCCGTTGCTGGGGGAATTCCGATCCATTGTTCGTGGATCTTAATGAGGTGAATCTGCCCTCACCCCGACCCTCTCCCGAAGGGAGAGGGAGTTACGGATCGTTCATCGAGAAGTCGCCACAGCGCTTCGGTGCTCGGCGGCTTCGCCATGTGCCGATCGAAACCTGCGTTCTTCGATCTCGTCACATCCTCCGGCAGGGCGTAGCCGCTCAGCGCCACCAGGAACGTGTCTCTCAACTTCGCGTCGGCGCGAATCGAGCGCGCGACTTCGTAACCGTCGAGCCCCGGCAGTCCGATGTCGCAGAGGATCACGTCGGGTCTATTCGCGCGCGCTGCGCCCAGCCCCTCAGGACCTGAGTAGGCGACGGTCACCTCGTGGCCGACCAGCGCCAACAAGTCACGCAGGCTGTCCGCGGTGTCCACGTTGTCTTCGACGATCAGCACGCGCTGCGTCTTGCCATTCCCCGCGGTGCCGAACTCCAGCTCGGCGGTCGACGCGCGATCCGGGAGCTCCAACGGCAAGGTCACCACGAACTCCGAACCGAGGTCCTCGCCTTCACTGCGCGCGGTGACGGAGCCTTCATGCAATTCCATCAGCGCCTTCACCAACGCGAGGCCCAGACCCAGTCCACCTCGCGCGCGCTCGAGCGTCTGCGCCGCCTGCACGAAGGGCTCGAAGAGGCGCTCCTGCGTCTCTTGCGACATGCCCAGCCCGTCGTCGCGCACTGAGATCACCGCACGACGTTCACGCTGGCCGACCGTGATCACCGTCTTCCCGCCGCGTGGCGTGAACTTCGCCGAGTTGGTCAACAGGTTGCCGATCACCTGAACCAACCGAGTGCGATCTCCGTCGACCCAGAGCGGCCTGCCGGCGTCGACGATCTCCAGCACCACTCCGCCGCGCGCGAACATCTCGCGATGATCTTCCGCGGTGCCCTTCGCGATGGCGTTCAGATCCACTCGCTCGCGGCGAAGCACGATCTTCCCTCGCGAGATGCGAGTGACGTCGAGCAGATCGTCGATCAGCCGCGACATGTGCCTCGCCTGTCGATCGATCACGTTCCGGGCGCGAATGGCCTGCTCGCTCCCCGGCGCGACATGATCGAGCACGTACACGCCGTTGCGAATCGGAGTGAGCGGATTGCGCAGCTCATGGGAGAGCACCGCGAGGAAGTCGTTCTTGTATCGATCAGCCTCCCGCAGCCGCTCGTTCGCCAACCGCAGCGCTGTCAGCGCGTGCGCGTGCTCCACCGCGGCCCACGCTCGTTCGGCCGTCTCGGCGGCCAGCACCAGCTCGGACTCGGTCCACTTCCGCGGAGCGCTCTGCGCCAAGTTCAGGATGCCCGCGGGAAGGCCGTTCTTGATCACCGGTACGATCAGCAGCGAGACGACCTCGAGCTCGGCACAGGAGCGCCGCAGCCTCTCGTCCAAGAGCTCCCCGGTGCGCGCGTCATCGATCGCGAAAGGCTTGCCCGCGTCGATCGCCGCCACGAAGAGCGGCGAGCCGGTGAGTGGATATTCGCCCGTCACCGACTCCAGTCCCTCGCGCGAATCGTCGTGGCGAATGATGGCCCTGCCGTTGTGGAGCTCCGCGTACCAACACCGATCTGTTGCGAAGTGTTGCCTCGCCGTGCTCGTGACCTTCGCCTGAATCGCCGTCGCGTCGGACAGCGGCCGCAGCCCATCGGTGAGCTTGAGCAGGTACGCCTTCAGCTCCTCGCTCGCGCGTAACGCGGCCTCGGCTCGTTTTCGCTCCGAGACATCTTTGAAGAGGATCGCGACCTGGCGCTGCTGGGGCTGGCCCACTCGAAATGCGTAGACCTCGAAGAAGCGGCCGAGCGCCTGCCCTTCACTCTCGAAGCGCTCAGGCTCTCCGGTGACTGCGATGCGTCCGTACCTCTCGAACCAGTGCTGGTCTTGATGGGGGACGAGCTCGAGCACGGTCTTCCCCGTCGCTCCGGTGAGACCGCTGTGGCGCTCGAACGCGGGGTTGAGCGAGAGAAAGCGGTAGTCGAACGGACGTTCGCCCTCGAAGAGGACCTCGATGATGCAGAAGCCCTCGTCGATGGAGTCGAAGAGCGCTCGGTAGGTGGTCTCGGGCTGGTGCATCTCCGGCCACTCTACGCACGGCTCTCGCACTCACTCGGTACGCAAGGTCGATGGTTACGGATTCGAAACGCTGGTCCCGGTGAGGCGCTCGAGCTGGGTGATGAGCTCGTCTTGATACGCCACGTCCAGGGCGCTGCTCGCGGGCTCCTGCTGACGGAGTTGATGCCAATACTTGCCGCTCACCTTCGCGGCTGGCTCCTCACTCACCGCGAGCCAGCTCTGGGTTTTCGACCCCGTGGCGAGATCGACAGGAGCAGCAGAGCCGCCCATCTTCGTCCTCGCCCAGCCGGGATCGACCGAGTTGCTGAACACGTGGGGCCAGCGACGCGCCAACGCGCACGCGAGCGCGACCACGTGCAGCTTGCTCTCCGCATACGCACGACCGGAATCCCAACGACGCGTCTTCCAATCGAGATCGTTCAGCGGACCTTCGCCGCCGCGATGCAAACCGCTGCTCAAGTAGACCAGGCGATCAGGACGCTCGATCAACGCCGTGAGGATGAACGGTGCGAGCGTGTTCACCGCGAAGATCGTCGCGTGTCCTTCGGGCGTCGAGCCGCGCGCGCTCTCGCTGTAGATGCCTGCGTTGTGGATCACCGCGTTCATCCGGCCGATCGCGTTCACCTGCTCGGCGACGCTCTTCGTTTCTTTCGCGCTGCTGAGATCTCCGATCGCGATGCCCAGCGCTCGCGGTCTCAGATCAGCGATCGCCGAGGCACGCTGAGGCGACCGCGCGTGCAGAACCACTTCATGTCCCTGGGCCATGAGCGATTCCGCTGACGCACGGCCCAGGCCGTCGCTGCTTCCAGTGATGAACACGCGAGCCATGAGCGGCTCCTAACGCGCGCGCGGTCCTTCTTCGACATCCTCAGAGACCCCGCTCGCCCTCAGGTGGAGGATGCCGAACGCTCGGTAGAGCAGTGGCGCATCCGCCCCCTTATTGGTTGTTCGTACGGGGGGACGCCATGCAATCGAAGCGCAGAGAAGTACTGGCCGGGTTGGTCACAGTGGCCGGTCTGGGACTCGTGGGGTGCAGCGAGCGCGAGGCCGAGGTCACGCCTGGAGAGGACTTGATGCAGGAGCACGGGCTGCTCGAGCGAGTGCTCTTGATCTACGACGAGGCGGCCGCGCGCATCGAACGCAACCAGGACCTCGACACGACGGTGATCACTCGCAGCGCGCAGCTGGTGCAGCGCTTCATCGAGGGGTACCACGAGAAGAGCGAAGAGAAGTCCGTCTTCCCCCGCTTGCAGAAGGCTGGCCTCGAGGTGGAGCTGGTCAAAACGCTGCTGCAGCAACACGACGCGGGCCGAGTCATCACCTCGTCGATTCTCTCCCTCACGCGGGGCACGGCGTCGCCCGAGCTCGGCGGTGCGCTTCGCGAGTTCGTCCGCATGTATCGGCCGCACGCGGCGCGAGAGGAGACGGTGTTGTTCCCCGCCTTCCGCTCCATCGTGGGCCGGCACGGGTACCACGAGCTCGGCGAGCAGTTCGAAGACGAGGAGCACCGGCTGTTCGGCCAGCACGGTTTCGAGGACGCGGTGAAGGAAGTAGCGAAGCTCGAAGCGGCCATCGGCCTCGCAGAGCTCAGACAGTTCACCCCGGCGTGAGGCGAGGGAGCCGCGTCGGAAGCTGACGCGCGAGCACCTCGACCAGCGCCTTCGCGCGCGGAGGTGATCTTCGCCCCGCGGGTAGCAGCGCCCACAGCTCGAGCGCGGAGAGCTTGAAGGTGGGGAGCACTCGCACGAGACGCCCTGAGCTCAGATCTGCCTGCGCCATGAAGCCAGGCATGCTCGCGATGCCGGCGCCTTCGCGCGCGAGCTGCTGCAGCACCGAGCCGTCATCCACGGTGAACTGCGCGTTCACCGGAACCGTGATGGCCGCGCCGCGCGGAGGGGTGAAGCGCCACTCCACTTCCGCAGGCGTGGGCCGGTAGCGCAGACATTGATGCCGCAGCAGCTCATGCGGCGTCTGCGGAGTGCCGCGCTTCTCGCGGTACGCAGGAGAGGCGACGGCGATGATCGAGTCGGTGGCGAGCTTGCGTCCGACCACACCTCCCGGAAGCTCACGCGCGACGCGCACCACCACGTCGTCCCGCGCGGCGAGCAGATCGATCGGCCGGTTCTCCATGGTGAGCTCGATTGGCCCCGG
>CBIHPJ010000710.1:0-4678 GCA_966211295.1 uncultured Myxococcales bacterium
TGGATCGGTGGTGGGGCGATCATTCTTCCCGGCATCACGATCGGTGACGACGCGATCATCGGTGCAGGCGCGGTGGTGACGCGCGACGTGCCTCCGGGAGCGACCGCGGTCGGTAATCCCGCTCGGACTCGCTGAGTTACGCTGCGGGCGCTTCTGGAGCGGCGGGCTTCTCGGTCGCGCGCAGCACGAACAGCAACGCGAGCGCGACGAAGCCGACTCCAGCGAAGGTGAACCACAGGTAGTGCGAGTGCGCGTATTCCGCCGGCATCGATCCGTTGCCTGCGAGCGCGGCGAGACGCTGCGCCTGTGCCTCGGCAGAGAGCGTCTTCGGATCGGGACAGAACGCCTGCAGCAAGTAGCCCGACGCGATGAAGCCGAAGAGCCACGCGAAGAACGTGTTGAGGTGGCAGTAGCCCATGTACATCGCCTCCTGCCCCGGCGGCGCCTGCTTGCTCGCGTACTCGAGGTAGCGCGGGCTCAAGAAGCACTCGGCGAAACCCTGGAGCGCGATGCCCGCGACCATCGTCACCGTGACCGGGTGCAACCCACCGAGCGAGATTGAGCTGCCCATCAAGAAGCTCGCGACGGCCATCGTCAACGCGGAGAACGGAATGATCGCGAGCGCGATCAAGATCGAGGTGATCGGCTTCCATTTCTTCACCAGCTGCGTGATCGGCACCACGCACAGCACCACCACCGCGGGGTTCACGTTCGCGTACCACTCCGGGCTCGCGCCCTCGCCGACCATGCGCAGCACGTACTTCGGCATCGACGCGTACATCTGGCCCTGGATCGCCCAGAAGCCCGAGGTGATGAAGATCAGCGCCATGAAGCGCGTGTTGCGGAGCACCGCCTTGAAGCCCTTGATGGTCTCGTCGAAGCCCTTCGACAACGCGGCGGTGGCTTGTGGCCTGTAGAAGAGGATCGCAGCGATCAGCGCGATCGCGGCGACCACTCCTGAGTAGAGCGGGATGTACTGGAGCCCCAGCTCGGCGCGCACCGGCTTGGCGATGGTCTTCCCCGAGAACGAGCCGATGTTCACCATCATGTAGAAGAGGCTGAACGCGCGCGCTCGGCTGGTGGCGTCGCTGCTGATCGACACCGTGCCCGTGATGATCGGCTTCACGAACGCTCCGCCG
Source organism: uncultured Myxococcales bacterium (assembly GCA_966211295.1). Classification (GTDB taxonomy): domain Bacteria; phylum Myxococcota; class Myxococcia; order Myxococcales; family Myxococcaceae; genus Archangium_A. Next base: position 1,140 of record CBIHPJ010000710.1, read on the forward strand.
ATGCAGACCAGCACGAGGCCGATGGGGACGATCGACTTCACCGCGAAGAACCCGACGATCGAGTAACCGACCGCGAGGCACGCGAACGCGAAGATCAGCGACGCGCGGAAGCCCATGCGATCGGCGATCGCGCCCGTCGCGAAGGGCAGCAGGTACAGGCCCGACGAGAAGATCCCGCTGATGTAGCCAGACTCGACGTCGCTGAAGCCGACCACGTCGGTGAGGAAGAGCGCGAGCGCGATGAACGTGCCGTAGTAGGCGGCGCGCTCGAAGAGCTCGATGACGTTGGCGACCCAGAAGGCGCGCGGAAAACTCCACGTGGCTTCGGACGCGGGCGGGGCGGCGGCGGCGGACATGCGGGGCTTCGTACCCCAGCCGCAACTATGGAGGGAGCACGGGATTCTGCTGGAGCGGCCCGAATGGAGGAGCCGGTGCATTCCCCCGCGCGAGGGCGTCGAGGTGCACTGCACGCGCGCGGAGCTCCTTCTCGTAGAACGGGCTCACGCTGCGATCGCTTCGTGTCTGCACGAACTCGGCATCCGCGGTGTGGCAGGCGGCGCAACCGATGATCTCCAGCTCCTGGCGCAGCCGCGGATACGTGGCGAGCGCAGTGGAGCCATTCAGCGAGAGCGGCGTGCGCGGAATTCCCTGTGTCACTCGAATCGACTGCGTGCGGAAGCGATCTGGAATCAGCAGGCGGCGTTGATCGAGCTGCGCGGCATTCGCATCCACCCACGCGAGGAAGTCGTCACGGAGCGGCCCCGCCTGGTTCAACCTCTCCACGTCGAGCTGCTGGAACATGGGCGGGTTCTCCACGCCGCCGTCCGCGGAGGGGAGCCACTGACGCCACTCCCACGGCGCAAGGGTGAACTCGACGGTCTCGATCATGATGAACCGCGCACTGGTGAATCCCTCGGCGAGCTTCGCGCGCAACGCGGTGTCGAACGCTGTCCCTTCGAGTCCACTCAAGGCGGCCCAACGCTGTGCCGTGCCCGCGCACGTGACCTGCCCGTCGGCCTCATCACCGGGACCGATCGGCTGGCGGAAGAGGAAGAGCGCGTGGAACGGCTGCAAGGTGACGTCGCTGCTCGAGGCGGAGGCGCGCAGCTCTCCGCAGTGACCTCCGGGGCGGCGGTCGGCGAGGTCGATGCGGTTGTGACTTGCGTGGTGCGGACCTGCTTCATGCCTCGTCAGTTCCTTACGGCCGCTTGTCAAATTCGCGCGGAAAGTGACGATGTTTGAAGTGAGCGCGGCTATCCGCGTCCACGCGTCATCCGACTGCGGAACTTGAGCGCATGACGGATGCGCTCGAGCACCTTGTCGGGCGTCTGCTTCACCTGCTTCCACGTCAGCGGCATCACGCGCCAGCCGACGGCGGCCAGCCGCTGCGCTCGCAGCCGGTCGTCCTCGAAGGCTTTCGGGTTGTTGTGGAACTCGAAGCCGTCGCACTCGATGGCGAGATCGTGCTTGGGATACGCGAAGTCAACGTGGCCCGGCTGGCCGAAGTCGTCGCGGAACTCGTAGTGCGGTTTCGGCAACGGCAGCCCCGAGGCCTTCAGCAGCCGCCATACTTTCACCTCGAGCGCGCTCTCCAGTGGCTTCGTTCGCGTGTCGCAATCGCGCAGGATTTCGCGAAGCGCGCCCACCTTGCGCCCCTTGGTGCCGAGCTCCTTCAGTCGCTTTGCGACCCAGGAGGGGGGCGCAATCTCCCTTCGCCACGCCTCCTCGACGGCGAAGGCGAGCTCTTCCTCCTCGAGTACCGAGGCGAGGTCGATGATCGTTCGGGCTCCCGTCGTCAGGGTGATTCCGCGCAGTGTCTTGCGGTCCTTCGCCTCCATCGCCCTGCTGCGATGCGCGATGACGCCCGTGACATTGGCCGAGAACTTCGGGGGAACGGTGACCTCGAGGTCACCTTCGTCGAGCTTGAGCCCATGGAGTCTCGCCGCTGAACGATGGCTCACGACCGTGGTCTTTTCGCCGAGCCACAGACACAGCGCATGTAACTTCTGCGACTCGGTTTGTGAGTTCGCTTTCCTGCGAAACACACCGGGCCTCACGACCTGCCAGGCTTCCGACTCGATGAGCTGCGCGATCGCCTCGCGGCTGAGCCCGGCGTCGATCGCCTGCTGCTCCTTCATCAAGCCGTGCTGCTGGGCTGCCTTCGCCGCCAACGTCGAGAAGTCGGGTTCAGACATGCCTTCATCTTGCCCTCACTTCACAGAAAGCGTCCTTCCTACGGACGCGCGCGTAATTGGCTTCAAGATAGTTGACGTTTGAAGTGCGGGAGATGCACTTCGTGACGTTGGCGTCCTCGCACGAGGTCGAGAGGCCTGAAGGCGACGAGCAACCCAGCGGGGCATCGTTCACCACCGCCTCGCTGCAGGCGCAGTTGCGCTACACAGTGACCCGCGATGCCCGCTGAATCCCTGGAACGCTGTGTCGCGCAGCTCACGAACCCGAAGGGCGTGCGGCTCACGCCCATCGATCTCACCGCGCCGCTCTCGGGCGCGAAGATGAAGGGCTTCCCGATCCTCCATCTGCTCGACTCGCTCGACGCCGGACCTCGGCCCGGCCTCGCGGCTGAGTGGCGCGCCTCAGTCCCCGAGCTGCACCGCTCGAGCATCGATCGCGCGGCGATCACTTCGGTGAGCTGGCTCCCGATCGAGTACTACTTCCACGGGGTCGGCTTCGCGGCGAAGGCGCTCCACGGTGAAGGCGTCCGTCACGCGATGAAGGTCGGGTACCACACGGCCAACCTCGACATCGGCCGCTTCTTCCGCATGGTGCTCGCGTTCGCCTCGCCCGCGACGATCCTCAGTCTCTCGGGCCGCTTCTGGAAGGGCTACTTCGACGTGAGCAAGCTCTCGGTGAAATCCACCGGAGCGAACTCGTGCTCAGCGGACGTGACCGAGTGGCCGCTCCGCGACGAAGTGTCGATGCACGAGATGGCGGGCAGCCTCGTCGCGTGGATGGAAGCGAGCCGCGCGAAGGACGTGCGGATGACACGCTTCGAGCTGCTCGCTCCCGGTCACTTCGCGCTCGACTGCAGCTGGCGCTAGCTCGCGACGCGCTGACCGACGCGCTGCTTCCGGCCTTTGTGGAGCACGTGCTTCAGGTACCTGCCGGTGTAGCTGCCCTTCACCTCGGACACGTCTTCCGGAGTACCCACCGCGAGGATCTCTCCTCCGCCTGAACCGCCCTCGGGACCGAGATCGATCACCCAGTCGGACGACTTGATGACGTCGAGGTTGTGCTCGATCACCACCACCGTGTTCCCCGCGTCCACGAGGCGGTTGAGCACGATGAGCAGCTTGCGGATGTCCTCGAAGTGCAGACCCGTGGTGGGCTCGTCGAGGATGTAGAGCGTGCGTCCCGTCGACACCTTGGCGAGCTCACGTGAGAGCTTGATGCGCTGCGCTTCTCCGCCGGAGAGCGTGGTCGAGGGCTGGCCGAGCTTGATGTAGCTGAGGCCCACGTCTTCGAGCGTCCTGAGCACGCGGCTGATGTCGCGGTGTACCTCGAAGTGCACCATCGCCTCG
>CBIHPJ010000711.1:0-4673 GCA_966211295.1 uncultured Myxococcales bacterium
GAGTGAAACGGCGACGAAGGAAGAGACGAAGGCGCGTTCGTCGGCAAGCCCTCTCCCCCCCGAGGCAGTGTCGGCTGCGCCGGCATCAACGACGGAACCGCTTCATGCGTGCGAGGCGGAGCGGGAAGCACTCCGGCATTCGGCACTTCGCCGCCCGTGGGCAACGCGGGATCCATCTTCGCGGGCGAAGGCACCTGCGGATTCACGTTCGGCGGCGCGCGATAGAGCTCCGTCGCCATTCGCGCGAGCACCACGTTGAACGAATTCGGATCCCACTCGGGCAACGAAGGCGCACCCGGCACCTTGCCGGCCGCCAACGCCACTCCGGGCGTCGGCACATGCCGCGTGTCCACATTCGTCGCGTTGCTCGGTGCCGGCAGATGACCCTGCACGCCGCGCGCTTCCGCCGGGAGCGGCGCGTCGTCGCCAGAACGCTCAGGCATATTCGTAATAGTTGTCGATGGTCACACCCTCGAGCACGCCGACCGCGTCGTGCGTGAGCACGGCGACCGAGCAGTACAGCGAGAGCAGGTACGACGCCTGACCGGCCTGGTTGATGCCCATCATGCGCACGGAGAGCGAGGGGCTCACTTCGCCGGGAATTCCGGGCTGGAAGAGGCCGACCACGCCGCGCTTGCGCTCGCCCGCGCGAATCAGGAGCAGGTCGCTCTTGTTGCCCTTCACCGGAATCTTGTCGCAGGGGATCAGCGGCAGACCGCGCCAGGTGATGAACGGCGCGCCGAACAGCGTGAGCGTCGGCGGCGGCACACCGCGGCGGGTGCACTCCCGGCCCACGGCCGCGATGGTCTTCGGGTGCGCGAGGAAGAACGACGGCTCCTTCCACACGGTGCTGATCAGCTCGTCGAGATCGTCCGGCGTCGGCGGTCCCTTGCGCGACTTGATCCGCATCTCGGGATCGACGCTGTGGAGCAGGCCGTAGCTGCGGTTGTTGAGGATCTCGTGCTCCTGCTTCTCCTTCAGCTTCTCGACGGTGAGGCTCAACTGCTCCTTCACCTGGTCCATCGGGCTGCGGAACAGATCAGACACGCGCGTGTCGACCGCGATGGTGGTGGTCACCGAGGTGAGCACGTACTCGCGCGGCTGCGGGTCGTAGTCGCTGAACGCCATCGGCAGCGCTTCACCTGGGGCAGGGCTGCACTTCACCGCGAAGTCGTCGTCGATCGCCTGGTTCACCCGGTACACACCGGCCTCGACCGGAGTCCACGGGAGCATCTGCACCAGCCATCGCGGCGTGGTGCCGCGCCACTGCGGCGGGGTCTTGGTGGTGTTCGCGAGCTGGCGTGCGCCCTTCTCGGTCAATACGCGGGGTGAATCAGCCATGGGTGCTTGGTCCTCGGGGGAAAAAGACGTGCGGAAGGTAGTCGAGGTCTTTGACTTGGGTCAGGAGAATCGCGCGGCGGACCTGACCACCTGGCGAAACGCCTCCACGGCCGGGTCGCCGTCTGTTCGGAGGTGCCAGTGCAGTGACAGTTGGAACTTCAAAGGAGGGGCGGGTCCGTCCAGAACCTCCAGGTTGAGCGAACGTTTGAGCGCCTTCGCGACACGCAGAGGCATGCCGCTGAGCAGGTCGGTGCTCGCGACCACGCAAGCCGCGGCGAAGAAGGTGGGCACCACGACCGCGATGTTGCGCACCAGTCCCGCTCTGGCCAGCGCATCTTCCACGAAACGATGACCCGCTCCCGCCTTGCCGAGGAGCAGGTGCAGGTCGACGTGGCGCTCGGTGTTGAAGAGCTCGCGGGTGAGACGCTTCTTCACGCGGGGATGTCCCTTGCGCGCGACGTACACGCCGGCCTCTTCGTAGAGCGTTTCACTCTTCACGCCTTCGAGTCGTTCGGGTGGACCGACGGTGAGATCGACGAGCTCACCTGCAAGTCCGCCGCTCGAGATGAGCGTGTCGAGACTGACGATTCGCAGTCGCGCGCGAGGAAGCTTCTTGCCGAACTCGACGGAGAGGCGAGGAAGCCAGGCGATCTGATCAGCGTCGGAAAGCGCGATGGTGAACTCGCGATCGCAGGTCCTCGGATCGAAGCGTTGCGTGCCTTCGAGTGAGCTCTCGAGGTGAGCGAAGGTCTGGGCGAGCACGGGCTCCAGCTCCAGCGCACGCGGAGTGGGCACCAGTCCTCGTCCCTTGCGAACGAAGAGCGGATCGTTGAGCACGCCTCGCAGTCGCGCGAGTCCGTTGCTGACGGCGGGAGCAGTGACGTTCAGCTTCTTCGCCGCCGCGGTGACGCTGCGCTCGGTGAGCACCGCGTGGAGCAGCCAGAGCAGGTTGAGGTCGATCGCCGATAGATTCACAGCAGTGATGTAACAGCTCACGAATCATCAATGGTGGTGAAGTGTTGGCAGTCGCATGGTTGGTCCATGAAAACCGCACTCCTCGTTGGCGCCGGCATTGGTGGTCCCGTGTTGGCGATGTTCCTGAAGCGACTCGGCATGGACGTGACGCTGGTCGAGTCGCGCGAGTCGGTGGCGCAGTCCGAAGGCGCGTTCCTCGGGGTCGCTCCGAACGGAATGAACGTGCTCGACGATCTCGGCCTCGCCGAAGGCTTGCCGGGAGGTCATGCGTGCAAGCGCTTCGAGTTCCGCAACGCCGCAGACAAGAACATCGGAGAGATCGATCGCAGCCAGGACGAGTCACTCTTCAAGTGGCCACTCACGATGGTGCGTCGCGGAGATCTCCACGCGTACCTCGCGCGCGCCGCCGAGGAGCGCGGAGTGAAGATCCATCACGGCAAGAGAATGACCACGTGCCTCCCTCTCCCTTCGGGAGAGGGTCGGGGTGAGGGCGTGTCAGCTGAGTTCAACGACCGAACAACCCTGACCGCGGATCTCATCATCGGCGCCGACGGCCTCCGCAGCACGACCCGCAAACTCATCCTGCCAAAAGCCCCCGAGCCCACCTTCAGCGGACTCCTCGACTTCGGAGGCTTCGCAAAATCCCGCAGCCTCAACCTCGAACCCAACGTGAACTACATGGTCTTCGGCCGCCGAGCGTTCTTCGGAGCCTTCCCCACGCCCGACGGAGAGACCTGGTGGTTCCACAACGGTCCTCCGGGCGAATCCCTCCTCGAGCTCCACAAAGACGATCCCACGTGGATCTCCGAGCTGATCAAAGCCACGCCGCAGATCCTCGGTCCCTGGCAGCTCCACGATCTGCGCTCGATGCCGCGCTGGACCGAAGGCCGGGTCGCGCTCCTCGGAGACGCCGCGCACGCGATGTCCCCCAGCGCAGGGCAGGGCGCCTCGCTCGCGATGGAAGACGCGATGGTGCTCGCGCAATGCCTCCGCGACATCGACGACGTCCCGCGCGCCTTCCAAACCTACGAGCGCCTCCGCCGGCCGCGCGTCGACGCGATCGCGAAGCACGCCGCGCGTCAGTCCAACAACAAGGCCCCCACGCGAATGTCCGAGTGGTTCCGCGACCGCATGCTCCCCTTCTTCCTCCGCCTCGGCACGAAGGCTCAGACGCAGAGCTACGAGTTCCGCATCGACTGGGATCAGCGCGTGACTGCGTCGTGAAGCTGATCACCACTTCACGTGGTACACGCACGAGTCCGCGCCCGTCTTGCGGCAGCGCTGCTCATTGGCGTGCGCCACGGTGGCGGTCGGCTCGAACCGACGCGCCATGGTGCTGAGAATGCCGCGATCGAAGTCGCACGGGTACGGGTTGGCGCACTCGCAGACGATCAACGCCTTGTGGGGGTTGGGGCGCTCGTAGCCGTAGTGTCCGATGCCCTCGAGCATTTCCTTGGTGCCGAGGTCGAACATCACCTTCCCCTGCTTCCGATGGTTCAGGTGATAGGCGACGTCGATCGACTGCAGCGCGGTGTCGATGTCCACCACCCACGGCGGGAAGATGGCGTTCTCCGGAATGCGCTTGCCGATGTTCATCAGCACCTGCGGGCCCAACGACGACGAGATCTGCTTGAAGGCGCGCAGCCACGCCTCCTGCGAGTACCAGGCGTTGGGGTCGATCTTCACCACGCTGTCCTTGCCCATGGTGCCGATGCCTTCGGCGAACAAGATTCGGCTCGGCGTCTGCTTGCTGAAGATGAAGCCATCGACGATGGCCCAGACCGTCTGCCCGTTGACTTCGATTCCTGGTTCGAATGCTTGAAATTCCATTGGCAGCGAAACCTAGCTGGGCCCCTGTGCCTGACACATGTTGTTTCGCCGCAGCTCTGCGACGCTCAGCGAATGACCTGTGTCGTCGGACTGGTGCAGAAGGGCCGCGTGTACCTCGGCGTGGACTCCGCCGCGGTGCAAGGTTGGACGCGACGAGCGAGCCAGGTGTGCAAGGTGTTCCGGCGAGGTCCGTTCCTCATCGGGTACACCACGAGCTTCCGCATGGGGCAGCTCCTCGAGCATCACCTGAACGTGGCGCCGCAGACCGAGAAGCAGACCGACATGGGTTACATGGTCACGAACTTCATCGAGGCCGTGCGAGTGCTCCTCAAGGAGAAGGGCTTCACGAAGATCGAGTCGAACACCGAGAAGGGCGGCCAGTTCCTCGTCGGCTATCGCAATCATCTGTACACGATTGAGAGTGACTTCCAGGTCGGCCACCTCGTGGAGCAGTTCGACGCGATCGGGAGCGGTGCCGACTTCGCGATCGGCGCGATGAAGGCGATGGACAAGGTGCCGCCGATGAC
>CBIHPJ010000712.1:0-4665 GCA_966211295.1 uncultured Myxococcales bacterium
GAGCCCACGGCATGATCGCGAGGGTCAAGTCGGGGGGCTCGAACTCGCTGGCAGCGCCCCTTCGCGGCAACGACATTCGCGCCCTCTACGTCACCGATACGGTCGCGTACGCCGCGCAGAACGAGGCGGTCCTCGTGCGCACTGGCAACACCTGGATCGAAAACCCGAGGCTGTCCGGCTCCGTCAACGGCCACCAGTGGATCGCGGTCGCGGCGGTCCCTGCAGCAGACGGTGGACTGGTCGTGTGGGCGATCGATCAAGACGGGAAGCTCTTCAAGGATGACGGCACGCGCAGCAGTGGAGAGCTCATGCTCACCCTCGCAGCGCCCTTCATCGACTACTACCCGCGGAGCGCGACGACGCTTCCGCTGCCCGATGGTGGTGCGCTCCTCGGTTACGGCAAGGTGATTCTCCGCCTCACCGCGAATGCCGCGCTCAACTACGACGGCGGCACGATCGTCGAGGGCGTGCTCGCCGATGGAGGAACGCCGCCCGATCTCTTCACCGCGCCCGTCGACATGATCAGCGGCCTCGCACAGACCAATCAGGCGCTCGTCGTCACCGGGCACATGGATCTGGCCAAGACCTCGCGCCTCTACTCCTTCAAGGGCGGAAGCTGGAGCGCCGCGCTCGTCGAGACTCCGGTCAACGGACTCATCGAAGATGTCGCGGCGTGCCAGAACGGATCCTTCCTGGCCGTGGGAAACCACGCGCTGCTCAAGCGGCTCGACGCAAGTGGGACCGGCGTGAGCGAGGTCATGACGGGACAGATGCCGAGCGGCGTCGACTTCGCGAGCGTGTGGTGCGGGCCCAACGACGAAGCGTGGGTGCTCTCGCGCAGCGGCGACGTGCTGCGCTACGGCACGTCCGGCATGCCCACCCGCGAGCGCACCGGTTGGGGCCGCCGCGACAACAACATCGATCCGATCGACGCGAGCGCGATTCGCGGAAACGGCCGCTTCATCTTCATCTCAGGCGGTTCGTCCGCGCTGATCTCGAGACCCGTCTGCAATTAGCCGTGCAGGCCTGGACGCAGCATCAGCAGCGCGAGCGCCCAGAGCATCACCAACCCCGCGAGCGCCGTGAGCGCACCGACGAGATAGACCCACGCGGGCGTGCGCGGCTTCTTGAGTGACTGGAACGAGTGAACCGGCACGGGCTCCAGGCTGCGCTCGGTGAGCTCGAACGAAAGCGGCGTGAGAATCGGGCCGCGCACCGGACGATCTGGAGAGGTGACCACCGGCGCCTGCGAGTCTGAATCACTGCGCCGGGAGATCAGCTGCAGATCGGCCACCGTCGCCGCCGTGCCCGAGAGCATGGTGCGGGTCACCGCGATCTTGTCGTCGAAGAGCTTCGCCATCAGCTCCGCGACCTGGGCATCGTCGAAAGCGTCGGGAAAGGTTCGATCGATCGCGCGGGCGTACTCCCGCGCCGTCTGCCAGCGATCGCTGGGGTCGCACTGCAGGCCCTTCATCACGGTGTCGCAGAGCTCTTCCGACAACGAGGGAGCGACCTCCGCGAGATCAGGCACGTCACTGCACGCGACCCGCCGCATCGTCTCCGCCTCGGAAGCAGCGTCGAAGAGCCGGCGACCTGAGAGCAATTCGTAGAAGAGGATCGAGGCCGAGAAGAGATCGGTGCGCGCGTCCACCGTCTTCGCCATCACCTGCTCGGGCGCCATGTACTGCAGCGTCCCCTTCACGAAGCCGACGTGGGTGTGGTGCAGGCGGCCGCGCGCCTTGGCGATGCCGAAGTCGACGATCTTCGTGCCGCCCGTGTACGTGACCATCACGTTGCGCGGGTTGATGTCGCGATGAACGATCTCCATCGGGCGCCCCGTCGCGGGATCGACGAAGGCGTGCGCCGAGTGGAGCGCGAGCAACACGTCGTGCGCCACCCTGCAGGTGAAGCCCGTGGGGATCTCGATGTTGCGGGCGCGTGCGCGCTTCACCAACTGCTCGAGGTTCTGCCCCGCGATGTATTCCATCGCGAGCACGGGCTCGCGCGTCTGCGGATCTTCCGCGAGCTCGTAGACCTGCGCGATCGCCGCGTGCGAGAGCGAGGCGGTGATGCGCGCCTCGTCGAGGAACATGCGCGTGAAGTCTTCGTCTTGCGCGATCGCCGGGAGCACGCGCTTGAGCGCGACGAACTTCTTGAAGCCGCCCTGCCCTCCCAACGATGCGAGGTACAGCTCAGCCATGCCCCCTGAGGAGAGTCGACCGTGGATCTCGTACTTGCCCAGCTTCGAGCCGCTCTGAAGCTCGTGAGTCATCGCGGTACCCCCCGATCACTTCTGGAGGTCGGCCGGACTAGTCACGTTGGAGATCTGCGCCAATAGAACCAGTTTCAGAAACTCATTTGGCCCTGGCGCGGCGCGCCAACACTCGGCGCCGGCGCAGGCGGCTCAAGTACACGGGCGTGATCCCCAGAAAGCTCGCGACCTCTTTCAGCGGGAGCAACCGCGCGGCGGCGGCAAAGCGGCCCTCGAACCAGGTGAGCCGTGCAGCCGCGTCGGCGGCGAGCAGTTGACGCTCTCGCTCAGACTTCAGGATCAACAGGCGCTCCATCACGATGCCGTGAAAGCGCGTCCACGCCTGGGTGGTCTCGATCAGCTTCATGTAACCGGGCCAATCGACTTCCACGATGCGGCTGGGGGCGAGGGCCACGATGTCTTGTGAAGCGTGCGTCTTCTTCGCGAGCAGATCGGCGATCGGGCCCACGAAGTCTCCTTCCACGGAGAACGAGACGGTGATGCGCCCCTCGGAGGTCGGCACCTGCTCGGCGAACACGCCGTCGAGCACCAGGCCCGCCGAGGTGAGCGGAGCGCCGCGCTCGATCATCTTCTCTCCGCGCGCGTACGACCTCACGTCGCCGACCGCCAGCACCTGCTCGACGTGATCGTCGTTCAGCTCACCGAGGCGGCGGAGCAGCTTGCCGACGTGCTGGCTGACTTCCTTCGTGTGCATCGCCGCGCGAGAGCGTGCCTCGTTCGCACCGCCTCGCAAAGACATTCATTCCGGTTTCGGGCGCTCGAGCACGAACTGCTTGAGCAGCACGATCACGAGCACCGAGAGCACGGCGCCGCCGAAACACGCGGCCGCCTCCCAGCCTGGACCCGTGCCATCCATGAAGCCCTTCCCCGTGAACGCGAGCGCGCCGAGCATCAGCACCGCCGCGACCTTGTCGAGGATCAGGTTGGCCAGCACCGCCCAGAGGAACGCCATCAGCGAGTAGATGGTGACCTTCTCGACGATCACCTTCCGGCCGAGCGCCTCGAGCTTCGTCACCAGCGGCGACTGAGGCGCGTTGTCCGCGGCGAGCAGATGCCCGTGCCACTGCTTCGGAGAGAGCTGCTCCACCACGACGACCGCGTCGGGCTGCACTCGCACCGCGGAGATCGAGTCCACGCGCAGCCGGGTGGACGGGTTGATCATCAGCCACTGCCCGTCGCAGCGCACTTCAGCGGAGCCGAGCCGCTTCGCTCCGCGCCCCACCATGATCACGTCGATCACGCCCACCAGCGCGGGCACGAAGACCACGAACGAGATCAACATCAGCCGGTACTCGACCACGATGATCGCGGTCGCGAGCGCCGTGCAGATCAGGAACGGAGCAATCGCAGCGTTGCGACGCCTGGCGATCAATCGCGCGTAGTCCGCGGGTTCGACCTTCAACAGGACGTCAGACGACATTCAGGGGCGAAGGGTGCCACAACTCGCGGCGCCCCTCACCCCTCCCCCTCAGCGAATGGATCAGCGAGCAGCCATCGGCTTCTCGGAGATCAGACCTTCCTTCTTGAGCTGCTTGGAGACCACGTCGATCGTCTCATTGACGAGCTGCTTCAGGTTCTTCGGATCGGTGGTCTTGCTGCTCGCCGCCCAGATCAGCTGCTCGTTGGGCAGCTCGTACACGTTGGTCTCGATGCGCAGCACCGTGTTCGTCTCATAGTGGCCGGGGTCGCTCATCCCCCAGTAGTCCATCGTCCCGTAGCCGTAGCCATAGCCGTAGTACGGGCCGCTCCAGGTGCCAGGCACCCACTCGGTCTCTTTGTCGATCGACGCGAGGCGCATCACGATCGCGCCATCGAAGCCGCCGGTCTGGATCAACTGATGGAGCGCTTCATCCACCGGCGGAGCGTCAGGCGCCAGCGTGTACGACGAGACCGCGGGGCCGCGCAGCCGGCTCACCACCTGGTCCTCGACCGCGCGTCGCGTCGCGGGATCCTTCGCGGCGGCGATCACCACCACGCGCTCGAACTTGATGGTGTGGACGCCGGGCTTCTTCCAGGTCGAGAGGAGCTGCGTGGAGCTGCAGGACGCGAGGAAGACCAACGCCACGAAAGGCACCAACCGGGAATGTGTTTTCATGCCCTCACCCTGTGCATCGCTCATGCCCGCCTCCTGCGCTCGCTCAGGTTCGCGGCTTGAGGTGAAGGAATCTGCGTGAAGACGGCGTGCGCGGCGCCCTTCCTGCGCCCTTGAGCGCGTTGGCCGCCGCGTAGCCACCCCAGAACACGAGCGACCACGCGACGCCCACCAGCACGAGATACAGCGCGGCTTTGCGCATCAGGCGATCGAGCTGCGTCTCCACGTTCGCCGCGGTGCGCCCCGCGTCCTTCGGGAGCAAGGCATCGGTCTGCTCGAGCACGTGACTCAGGCGATCGAG
>CBIHPJ010000713.1:0-4663 GCA_966211295.1 uncultured Myxococcales bacterium
CTCTCGAACGAGACCATCCTCGGGCTGGCGTCGAACGATCGCAGTGGAGCCGACGCCACCGCCGCGTGGCAGCACCTCGGTGGTTGCGAGGAGTGCCGCCGTCGACTCGAGGTCGCGGTGGGCGCCCCACCTCCGCCGCGCCTGAGCCCCACGGCTGCGACGCCGAACTCGTCTTTGCCGCCGCCGGCCACCTTCACCGCGCATCAGATCGGCCGCTACCGCGTGATGCGCGAGCTGGGCCGCGGCGCGATGGGCGTGGTGTTGCTCGCCGACGATTCGCTGCTCGGCCGCCAGGTCGCGCTCAAGGCGGTCGGCGCAGTGACCAACGGTCAGCTCGCGGCCCACGTCACCTCGGAAGCGCGCGCCATCGCGCGGCTCCAGCACCCGAACGTGGTCGGTCTCTACGACGTGCTCCAGCAAGACGGTCAGGCCTACCTCGCGATGGAGTACGTCGAGGGCGGAGATCTCGCGAAGTGGCTCAAGGGCTCGTGGTCCGCGCGGCAGCGACTCGAGCTCTTCGTGCAGGTCGCGATGGGTCTCGAAGCGGCGCACGGCGCGGGCGTGGTGCACCGCGACTTCAAGCCCGCCAACGTGCTCGTCGGCACCGACGGTCGCGCGCGCGTCTCAGACTTCGGCCTCGCGGCGATGCAGGGCGAACACGACTCCGTCGGTCGTGGATCGCTCGTCGGCACTCCGGCGTACATGGCACCCGAGCAATTCGCGGGGAAACTCGCAGGCGCCTCGGCTGATCAGTTCGCGTTTTGCGCCGCGCTCTTCGAAGCGCTCTCGGGTTCACGCCCGTTCCACGCGGAGGATCTCAACACCCTGCGCGCCGAGGTGCAGAAGGGTCCGCCCACGATGCCTCCGATGATCCCGCCGAGGGTGGCGGCGATCATCAGGCGTGGGCTGTCCGTCGATCCGCTCGCGCGCTTCGGCTCGATGCGCGAAGTGCGTCACGCCCTCGAAGCCGCGCTCGCCGCTCGTCCTCGCGCGGGACGAATGTTCGCCGCGCTCGGCGTCGGTGTCGCGGTGACGCTCGGCGTGGTGGGAGTCGGCCTGCGTCGCGCCGATCCCTGTCGCATCGAGAACACGCGCTTCCACGCGGTGTGGCCCGCTCCGAACGACGCCACCCTGACGCCGGTGATGCGCGACGCGCTTGGTGCCGTGGTGAAGGAGTGGGGCGAACAGTTCACCGCGCAGTGCGCCGCTGATCACACCGAGTCCGACTGGACGCGCGCCAAGGGCTGCCTCGACGCGATCCTCGATGACGTGGAGTCCGTTGCCGCGGCCAGCGCGCTCGTCGGAGCGGACAAGCCGGCCGAGTCGCTGCTCCAGTACGTGGGACGCCCGCACGCCTGCGCGAACTCGGCAAACCCGCTGCGCGCTGGGCTGCCGCGAGATCCAGGTCAGCGCCGCAAGGTGGCCGAGGCGCTCGCAGCTTTGGCGGAAGTGACCGCGCTCGACAAGGCGAGTGATCTCCCTGCGCAGAAGGCGCGCACGGAGATCGCGGTGGAGACGGCGCTCGCCTCAGGTCACGCGCAGACGCACGCACGTGCGCTGCTCGTGCGTGCGCGGCTCGAGTACAACCAATCGCTGCGCGACGAGTTCTTCGTCACCATCGAGCGCGCCCGGACCTCGGCCCTCTCCAGTGGAGCGCACCGTGAGCTCGCGCGCGCCGGACTGATGCAGGCCTTCGACACCTGCGACGGCGTGCACTTCGACGAGTGCGGTGCGGCCCTGGCGCGGCTGCTGCCGATCATCGACGCGCTCGACGATCCCTGGCTGCGCGCCTGGCACATGGAGTTCAGCCTCGAGGCGAACCCCACGCGCGTGGCGACTCCAGAAGAGATCCAGAAGCTGGTGGCGGCGTGGAAGGCCCTGCCCGGTGCTGATCAGGAGCTCGCGCGCTCGCAGCGGCGGCTGGGCCGCGCGTACTACGAGGCGGGCCGCTACGACGAGACGCTCGAGTACGTGGATCAGCTGCTCCCCAAGGGCACGCCGCTGCAGACCATGAAGGAGATCGAGCTCACGCTCCTGAGAGGTCGCGCGCTCGCAGCGCTCGGCCGAACCGACGAGTCGCTCGCGCTGATCCACACGGTGCGCGCACACGCCGAGCGGCTCAAGCTGGCCAACGCGCGCACCAACACCATCGACGACGAGACGTATGTGCTGATGAGCACCTTCCGAAACCGGGAGTTGCTCGCCTTGCTCGACAAGGAGCCGCGCACGCTCGTCCTCGAGAATTACCGGCTCTGGGCGCTGATGGATCTCGGACGTTTCGACGAGGCTCGCGCGCTGATCACCCACCTCGACTTCCCCTTGATCGAGAAGGAGCTCACGGATGATCAGAAGTACCGGCTCACGCGCGCGAAGGTGCTGCTCGGCCTGGTGAAGAAAGATCGTGAAGTGCTCTCGCACGCGTCCGAGCTGCTGGGACCTGACGGCGATCCCGGGTTGGACGTCGCGGTGCTCACGACCCTGGGCCACGAAGCGGAGGCCCTCGCGGCGCTCAATCGCGCGGCGGAGAAGTCGTTCATGCTGAAGGCTGAGCTGGCGATGAGGCAGAAGCGCTATGCGGACGCGGCGAAGGTGCTCGACGAGAACGAGCCGACCGCTCATCCCGCCATGAAGCTCGAGCTCCACCTGCGTCGCGCGGCGTGCAGCGCGATGATCGATTCTCAGCCGGCGCATGCGTGCGCTCGCTACAAGGAGCTGCTCGGTGAGATGTACGCGGGCAATTACTTCTCGCTCTTCCCCAACGAGGTCGATCGCATCAACGCCGAGCTGAAGCCGAAGTGCCGCTGACGCATCTCCCTCTCCCTGCGCCAGCGGGGAGAGGGGCAGGGGAGAGGGGCGAGCCGCCCGAATTGGCGCCCTTCACCCGCCGCTACGCGGCGACCTCTCCCCGCTCGCAGGGAGAGGTAGGAAGTCAGCGCGCCGCGATGCGCTCCCACATGCGCACGTAGCCGTCGGCCGAGTACATGATCGGATCGAGCTGCTCCTCAGTCATGCCGAGCTTGCGGAGCGCCTGCAGCACGTCGGGATACATGCCGATGTGCGCGAAGCCGTCGGTATTGATGTCGTAGACCCGGCCGCCGAACACGCTGCGATCGAACGAGACGTCGGCCTCATCCTGGAACGGATACGTGACGAGCGTGTTCGGAGCGGGCTTCCAGCTCGACACCTTCTTGTTGCCCACGCACGCTCGCGCATCGTCGCTCGAGTTCTGTCCCGTGCCTCGACCGGAGACCTGCCCCGCGAAGCCGTTGAAGTCGCTTCCGAAGGCGATCGGCCTGAACTCGTCACCTTCACCGCGGCGCGCCTCGAGAATGGACTGCGCCAACGTCTCCACCGACTTGCCGCACATCTGCGGGAAGGGCGCGTGGTTCTGCGCGTCGACGAAGTCCACCAGATCATCGAGATGATCAGATGGGTTGGTGAGCACGCCCACGAGGCCGCCCAATTCGTAGACCTGCTTCTGCTGCCACGTGGTGAGCGTGCCTTCGTGACGCGCGCCGTGGCGCATCAGGTTCCACATCCACGCGTGGCCTGACACCACCGGGTACTTCGCGGCGGCGGCGAGATCGAGCGTCATCGCGCGCGAGCGGTAACCCTGATGATCGATGTCGATGATCATCTTCCGCTCCATCAACTTGCCGATGAAGTACTTCCCGAGCGGCGTGAGCCCGTCCTTGCTGCACTCGCTGTAGCTGTAGTCACCCGGGCAAGAACCCGCCGGTCCGCTGGTGAGCAGGCTGTACTGCGCGCTCCCTCCAAAGGCGTTCGACGCGAAGTGGATGGGGAAGACGTGCCGCACGTCGCGGTCGTAGAGCTCGGTGATCAGCGCATCGACGCTCGCCTCGTTGCAGGTGCCGCCGAGCTTGCACTCCCCGAGGAAGTCGACCTCCACGCCGAGGATCACCGCGAGTTGATCGTGGAGGATCGCGTCGCGCGCTTCTTCCGCCGTGCGCACGATGCGGAACCACGGAGTGCCGTCAGGCAGCAGCGCCTCGGAAGAAGCAGCGAACTCGTGCGCGCCATCGAGCTGCCGGCGCACCGCGCCCATGTCGTCGCAGGGGAGCTTGTTCTTCACGGGCGCGACCTTGCACCCGGTGATGTTGTTCACCGCGAGCAACACCATCAGGCGCATTCCGCCATCCCACGCACGCTTGAGCGCGGAGTGATGCACCTGCTGATGCGTGTAGTCGAGCGCGTCGGGCCAGCCGCCGTATCCATCAGCGCCGTGCGTGTCGTGGTGCAGGCTCCAGTACTTGATGGGCAGGGAGTTCACCTTCGTCCCGAGGTTGACCAGGTCGAGCCAGCCGTTCGCTCCGTGCACCGCCGAGCACTCGCGCAGGCTGTCCTGCAGGGGACCGTTGGGCTTGCCGTAGAAGCCCGTGGTGCCGAAGCCGAGGTTGCTGAACATGTGCACGTGGAGATCAGCGAATCCGCGCGGCGCTGCCACCGCTCGGAGCTCGAGGTACTCGCTCTTCTCGTAGCCCTCTGCAGACAACCGCACCGCGCCCAGCGATTGATAGCCGCCGCGCGGCGCGCGCACGGGAACCTCGGCCTTGAGACGTCCGGGTTCCACCACCACCGAGTCCGGAACCACCACGCCCTTCGCGAGCTTCGACTTGTCGAGCTTGACGGTGGTGCGCACGCT
>CBIHPJ010000714.1:0-4659 GCA_966211295.1 uncultured Myxococcales bacterium
GGCCGCGTGGACGTGAAGGCCACCGACGTCGATGCAGGCACGCCCATCGAGTCCGAGCTGCACCTCGTGATGGAGTCTTCGCTGACGGGCATCGGCAAGGCGCCGGTCATCGAAGCGCCGAAGGATTTCCTCCCTGACGAAGACAAGCCGGACGGCATCGCCGCGGCCCTTTTGAAGATGGGAATCGAGCGGAAAACCGCTGACGGCGGGGTCGGTGGAGCGGGCGGTCCCGGAGAGCCGGAAGACGATCCGGAGTAGGCGCTTCTCCTACCTTCCAAGTGTATGAAAGCAGGACGGTTTTCGACCCTTTTCAGGGTCCCGTCCGCGAGCAGGAAATCTCAGTCTGAAAATTTGCGGGGTCGAGCCCGATCGCTACAGTGGCCACCAGTTGCGGTTGAGCCGCGTCGTACATGGCCGGTTGTTCAGGTAACTGAAAAGGACAGAACGAACATGGAGCGCAAGGGAAGCAGCACGGCGGTGGTGACGAAGGAGTTGGTCGCGACGGCCCTCAAGACGGCCACCATCACCACTCGCGAAGAGCAGGCGTTGCGCATGCGGTATGGCGCGGCGGTCGACAAGAAGGCCCCGCTTCCCCAGGCCCACGGCGGCAATGAGGAGCTGGCTGATGAGCTCCTCCTCATCGAGATGCAGCTGCTCCGTGGCCTCAAGGCGCGCAATGCGCCGGCGACGAAGACCAAGAGCGCGGTGAAGTCGAAGATCGCCGCCAAGCTCTCGAAGAAGTAACTGAGAAGAAGTTCTCCCTCTCCCTGCGAAGCGGGGGGAGGGTCGGGGTGGGGGGCCTCATTAAGCCCCCATCACGAGAACTCGGTGCTGAGCGGCACCGCTGAGCGAAAGCTCTCCGCCAAGCAGCTTCGCAACCACCGGCGCATCGTCGTGCTGACCTCGACCCGCAAGGTCGACGAGCCACCGACCAGTCGCCGGGTTCCTCCAGAAATCTTCATTGAACCGCTCGCGCAAGAACGAGCGCATCAGTTGCTCGAGAGCGAAAGCGTCGAGTGACTGCAGCCGATCTCCGAACGCATCGATCTCGAACAGCGTCGCCCCGCGAGGAACCTCGACACCGAGCGCGTTCGACATGCGCGGAACAAAATCGTCAGAGAGCGAACTCCACGATCCGCGAGTCATCGCCTCGTGCGAGTAGAGCGCGAGCGCAGCGGAGCGACGCAGCTGCAGCAACTGCCGTGAAGCGAACGCGCGCGCAGACTCCTTCGCCTGGCTCGCGGTGAGCCGCAGGTAGCGTTTGAGCCAGCCTTCATCGAGCAAGAAGGACTCGAACAGGAGCCCCACCGCTTCGACCACCGAACGATCTCCAAGCCGGCGATCGACGAAGGGCAGCGTGCGCACCACGTTCGCGCGATGCAGCGCAGAACCCCACGCGTTGAGCCAACCCGCGTACGAATCGAAGCCGAGCTCCGGAGTGAGCAGGAGCCGAATCTGATCGGGCACGCGCAGTTCGAAGTAGCGCGGGCTCGGATCTCGTCCCGGCCGCGGATCGCTGTCGATCGTGATGCGTCCTTCCGCATTCGCGGAGAGCCCCAGATCCCCGAGGCAGCGGCTGAGCGCGTGCGTGAGATCTTCGCGGCGGAAATTCTCGAAGAGCCACGGACCCAGAAGAGTGCGCTCCGCATCGTGCGCGGAAGCGCTGCGCGGAGTGAGCAACGGATCCAACTTCTTCAGCGCGTACCCGAGGAGATCGAGTGACGCATCCGCGGTCTGATCGAGCGCGACCTTCGCCGCCTCGAGTCGCGGAGCAGAAGCACGTCCCGCGAGCTCCTCCACGAAGGTGGCCGGAGTGAGCTTGAGCGCAGCGATCGCTTCGATAGTCCCATCGAGCTGGCGCGCGACGAGCGCTTCACTTCCCTGCAGCACGCTCGAGAGCTCAGCGGCGAGCGTCACGCGCGATTCACGAGCGGCCAGTCGCGGCAGTTCCCGCATCGCCTCGCGAGGAGTCCACGTCTTGCCGGCGGCGAAGAAGGTGTGCCCTTCGAGGAAGCGCTGCACGGCCTGGCTCGCGTCCGCGGTCTTCGCCTCGACGAACGCGCGAGCGAGATGACGGCGCAGCAGCACGATGCGGGCGCGCTTCGCGTCATCCACGCGCGGACTGGCGATGAGCTCACTGCTCACCTGGAAAGCGTCGAGTCTCGTGAGCTCGGGATGCTCGGCGACGGGAGCGACATCACGCTGCAGCCCCGACGCTTGTCGGAAAGCCCGGGTCCCGCGTTCCTGAAAGAGATCGTCGAGTTGGTCGACCAGCGTGGTGAGAGAGAGATGCACGATCGAGATTCCGCTCCCAACTGGAGATCCCGTCAATTACCCCGTTGTGCGGGGTAGTAGGGTACTCGGCTCCATTCAAATGAAGCGCCGCACGTTCACCGTTGAGAAGCCCAGTCGTATCGAGGCCGTGCTGCGTGGCGCGCTTGCGATCGATCGAGATGAGGCGCTCGCACTCGTCGATCGCGGAGCCGTGTACGTCGATGGCCGCCGTGCCAAGGATGCAGCGGCGCGTGTAGGCGAAGGCAATCGCGTAATGGTGGTACTGGAAGAGTCAGGAGCACCCGTCACCGCGCCCGCAGCCAAAGCGCCACAGCTGGTGGTGCTCTACGAAGACTCCGAAGTGCTCGCGGTGGACAAGGCGCCGGGCATCACCGCGCAGCCCACCCCGGGAAAAGTGGGAGACAGCCTCGTCGATCTCGCGACTCAGTATCTGCGCAAGCAAGCAGGGCTCGTGCATCGGCTCGATCGTGAGACGTCGGGTGTGACGATCTTCGGGAAGACGCCGCGCGCGACGTCGAGGTTGGCGGAGGCGTTTCGCGAGGGGCGCGCGAAGAAGGAATACCTCGCGGTGACCGCGTCGGGACTTCCGGACTCGGGCGTGATCGATCTCCCGCTCTCGAAAGATCCTTCGCGGCCTGGGCGTTGGCGCGCGAGCAAGCAGGCGAACGGAATTCCCGCCGAGACTCATTTCACCAAGCTGCGTGACGACGGAGCGGTATCAGTGGTCGCGCTCTTCCCGCAGACGGGCCGCACGCATCAGCTGCGAGCGCACCTCGCGGGCATCGGTTTTCCGATCGTCGGCGATCGACTCTACGGAGGCGCGGAGGGACCGCGCTGTCTGCTCCACGCGCGCAAGCTCGAGATCGACAAGCTGTCGATCGAAGCGCCCGTGCCTCCGGAAATCGCCCGTTACATGTGAAGTGTCGGGGTGAGGGGCGGAGTCACTTGATCGTCAAGAAGTCGCCGGTCATCTGGAACCCGACGCCCATCAGTGGCAGCGCCTGCGACGTATCCGCACCCGTGCGGAAGCGGTGCTTGAGCCACCACTGCACGAGAATGAACACCGTCGGATTGTTGAACGCCGCGCCATCCTCGATCTTGAACGTGTACCCAACGAACGGCCCCACGCGGTGCATCGAGTTGTCCACCGCGACGCCGGGATAATCAGGATCGTAGTGGCGCGTCGGATCGTAGAGCGGCGCCGTCGCCGTGTAGCGCGCGCCCGCGATCAGCTTGTTCTCGAGCGTCTGGTACAGCACGTCGAGATCGTTCACGAACGCCCAGCCCTGATTGGGCATCAGCATGTCGTAGAACTGGTCGTAATAAACGCGCTGGCCCGCGGGCAGGTTGAGGCTGCCGTAGATGAGTCGCGCCTGGCTGCGGATGATGATGTTCCAGACCTTCGCCTGAAAGTTCGCGCCGAGCGTGACCTCGTAGCCGTTCGCCGGGAAGTTCAGCCCGAGGCCCGGCATCGCCGCAGTGCCTTTGCCGTTCGCCCTGATCGCCGTGTCCGAGAAGTCCGACTGCGCGCCCGGGAAGCCCTGCGCGAGATCGAAGCTGCCGAAGTACTGAACGAACTGAATCGCGCCCCAGAGACCGAACATCGAGGCCGGGTTGAACTCGATGAACGGACCGACGCGGAGGAACGCGGGGCTGATCGTCGGAGCGAGCCCGACGCCGATGAAGTTGTCGCGCAGCGCCTTGCCCTCGGACTCATAGAGGCGGAGGCGGTACGAGAAGCGACCGTCGTAGAGAAGACCGAGCGGGTTGTAGCGAAGCGCGAAGGTGTTCTTGTGAACGATGCGGTGCAGCGGAGGGCCCTGATCCTGAAGCATCTGGGCCGAGGCGACTGAAGACGCGAACGCAGCGACGAACAGCGCACTCCTGACGGTCGTCATGGAGGGGAGTTTCGCCTCAAAGAGACACTATGAGTGGAATTTCTCCTCTGTCGCGCCGCGTCATCCACCGTCTCCCTCTCCCAGCGGGAGAGGGGTCGGGGTGAGGGCAGACCTCTTTCAACGTTTCTTCCGCTTCGCCTTCTTGGGCCCGGGCCTGACGCGTTCCTTCGCAAAACGGGAGCGCCAGCCGTCATCCATGTCCGTAATGAAGTCGCCAGCCATCTCCTGTGACTCGCAGAGGTCGAGTTCTTCACCGCTCAGAGACGAACTGAAGCTTCAGTACCCCGTTGTCGATCGCGTCGAGCAGCGTGAAGAACGCAGTGTCGACGCTGTCGGCGATCACGACCTCGGCATACGACCCGGAAGCGGCGGCCTCCTTCCAGCGAGTCGCGGTGGCCGTACGTTTCCCCGTCCGCGAATTCGCCAGAATGATGTCGGCACCCTGAACGGCTCGATCGCGAATCTG
>CBIHPJ010000715.1:0-4647 GCA_966211295.1 uncultured Myxococcales bacterium
CAGTGGGGCGTGCTCTACGGCGAGTCGATGTCGCCTGATCGCTACCAGGTGATTCACGATCAAGCGCGTGCGCTCAACATCACGCTGCTCAACGATCCCGCGCAGCACCGCCAGGCCGAGGAGTTCGATCGCAACGTGAAGTTGCTCGAGGGACTCACCGCGAAGACCGAGGTGGTCGATCAAGAGGCCGATGTCCAAGGCGCGCTCGAGCGTCTGCCCCTCCCCGTCTTCGTGCGCGGCGCGGTCGCCTCTGCGAAGGAGCTCGGGTGGAAGGCGTGCGTCGCAGACACGCTCGCCGAAGCGCAGGACCTGGTGTGCAAGCTGCTCGCGCTGCAGGACTACTCGCGTGGCCGCGCGCTGCTTCGTGAAGTGCTGCCGCTGCGGCGCCTCGAGAAGATGCACGAGGGCTTTCCGCTCTCGCGCGAGTACCGGCTCTTCGTGCTCGACGCTGACGTGCTCGCGATGGGGCCGTACTGGGTGGAGCAGGATCCCTTCGGAAGCCTCACCGAGCGTGACGAGCAGGAGATTCGCACGCTCGCTCACGAGGCTGCCAAGCGCACCAAAGTGCCGTGGCTCGCGGTCGACGTGGGTCAGCTCGAGAGCGGCGATTGGCGCATCATCGAGACCGCTGATCCCGCGTGCACCGAGCTCGCAGCGGTGAGCCCGCGCGATCTGCTGGGCGCGCTCGCGAATGGGCTGGAGCAACGGGCGGGCTGTTAGTTCGTGGAATGATCGCTGCAACTCTCGGCGCGAATGAAGGCGTCGAGTCATCGTCCTGAACGGCTGCGCAATCTCGTCCTGCTTGGACACGGAGGGGCGGGCAAAACGCTCCTCGCTGAGGCGATGTTGCTCCGCACTGGGGCGATCGATCGCCTCGGATCCATCGAGAATGGATCGACGAAGAGTGATTTCGAACCCGAGGCGAGGGCGCATCAGCACTCGACCTCGAGCTCGATCCTCTTCGCCACGCACGAAGGCGCGGAGCTCAACATCATCGACACACCCGGACATCCGGAGTTCGTGGGGAGCGCGCTCGCTGCGCTGCCTGCCGTCGAGACCGCGGTGATCGTGGTGAACGCGTCGACTGGCGTGGAGTTCAACACGCGCCGGCTCTTCCACGCCGCGGGCGAAGCGGGCCTCGCGCGCATGGTGGTGGTGAACAAGCTCGACCTGTCTCCTCCGAGGTTGAGCGGGATTCTCGCGGAGCTCACCTTCGCGATGGGCACGCGCGTGCTGCCGATCAACCTGCCGACGGTCGGCCTCAATGACGTCATCGATTGCTTCGAGCAGGAATCGGGGAAGGTCGCGTTCGGCTCGGTGAAGGACGCGCATCGCGCGCTGGTGGAGGCGGTGGTCGAGGGCGACGACGCGGAGCTGGAGCGCTACCTCTCGGGTGCGCAGCTCACCGCGGAGTCACTGCGCGCGACCTTCGTGCGCGCGATGAAGCAGGGTCACGTGGTGCCGGTGTTGTTCACCTCGGCGAAGACCGGGGCGGGCATCGATGACTTGCTGCACGTGATCGTCAACGAGGCGCCGAGTCCGCTGAATGGACGCACGCACCAGATGATCAAGAACGGCGAGCGGGTGGAGTTGTTCTGCTACCCCGATGCTCCGCTGCTCGCGCACGTGTTCAAGGTCACCGCGGATCCGCACCTCGGGCAGATCGCGAGCGTGCGGGTGCTGCAGGGATCGTTGAGCGCGTCGACTCCGTTCGTAGGTGGGACTGACTCGAAGCCGCGCAAGCCGGCGCACCTGATGAAACTCGAGGGGAGCGAGCACCTCGCGCTCGACGCGGTGGCATGGGCGGGTGACCTGGTCGCGCTCGGGAGAATGGAAGAGCTGCACGTCGACCAGGTGCTCCACGCGCCCGAGGTGAAGGATCACTACGAGGTGCAGCGACCGTCGTATCCGACTCCGATGTTGTCGCTCGCGGTCACCAACAAGGTGAAGGGCGATGACGTGAAGGTGGGCCAGGCGCTCGCGCGACTCGCGGAAGAAGACCCGACCTTCACGTACGCGCACGATCCGGTCACGCATGAGCTCGTGCTCTCGGGGCTTGGTGAAGAGCATCTGAAGGTGATGCTCGAGAAGCTGCAGAGCCGGAGCAAGGTCACGGTCACTGCGCGCGCTCCGACGATTCCGTATCGTGAGACGATCGGGACGATCTCCGAGGGGCACTATCGCCATCGCAAGCAGACGGGTGGCGCCGGACAATTCGCGGAGGTGTTCTTGCGCGTCGAGCCGCTGCCTCGCGGGAGTGGGTTCGAGTTCAAGAGCGAGGTCTTCGGCGGGGCGATTCCTTCTCAGTTCCTGCCGAGCGTGGAGAAGGGCGTGCACGACGCGTTGGAGAGAGGCGTGCTCGCGGGCTTCCCGGTGTTCGATGTGCGCGTCGTGGTGACGGATGGGAAGACGCACTCGGTGGACTCGAAGGACATCGCGTTCCGCACGGCGGCGAAGTGGGCCGTGAGAGATGCGCTGCCTCGCGCTCGGCCCGCGCTGCTCGAGCCCGTGGTGAATCTCGAGGTGACGGCGCCTGAGGAATACATGGGCGCGGTGACGGGAGAGATGAAGGGCATTCGCGGGCGAATTCTCGGCATGGAGGCGCTGCCGGGTGGACTGAGTGTGGTGCGCGCGCTGGCTCCGCTGGGTGAGCTGCGTGACTTCGCGGGGACGTTACGTGGCGTGACCGGTGGAAGTGGGACGTTCACCGTGGAGCTCGCGCAGTACGAGCCGGTGCCGAAGCAGACGCATGACAAGTTGGTCACTGCGCGCGCCGAGCACCGCAAGGTCGACGAAGAGGACTAAGGCTCACCGCAGTCGGTCGAGGAGACTCTTCAACGAAGCCTCGGCCCGCGGCCACGATTCCCTGAACACCTCGGGCACCACGATCGTCGGGAGCAGACCCTCGATCTCGTGCACCGTGGTGTGTCGCGTCAGCAGAAACTCCATGTCGCGAAGGTCGCCGTCGTCCGCGCGCACGAGCTTGCTAATGACGAGATCAGCGGGGCCTAGAATTTCGAGCTTGAGCTTCTTCAACGTCGCGAGCTCGAGCGGGCGGCAGCGTTCACGCCAGTCACTCGCAAGGATGAGCTGTTCCGGGCCCCAGATATGGGTCAGGTAGAGACCACGCGGCTCGAGCTCGGCGTTCGTCGCCTCGATGGCCTCACCAAACTCCGCTGCGTCGATCAGAGCTCGGACCTCGGCGTCGTCCTGAAGCAGATCGACGTCCTCCGTTGATCGATCGAGGCCGTAGCCAAGCGTGAGCGCGGCGCCTCCGAGCAGGCGTATCACGCCAGGCCCACGCAGATGCCGGTCGAGAGTCTCGAGGATCAGCGCTGCTTCGCGCGCCACAGCTGCTCCTTGCTTGCTGGACGGCGGACGAGCCGCTGCGGATCGTAGTTGAAGCGCACTTCGGCGCTACCCCGTGCTGGGCGCAGCGCCTCCGAGATGGCGACCAGTGGGGCGGTGCGCTCGCTGGCAGGGACCAACTTGAGCACCCATGCGAGTCCGATATCTGCGCGCTCACGGCGCGCACGGAACCCAAGCTTCGCTGCGTCGAGCTCACCGGACTGCAGAATTCGGGTGATCAATTTGATGATGCGCGCGTCGAGCTCCGAGTGCGGCATCAACAGACCGACCACGAGGTCTTCGAGCGCAAGCCAGGGGTCGACTGCTTCCTCGCGATTGACGTAGGCGCCATGAAAACCGCGTGCGTTCGCCTGAGCGATGAGCCAGTCGGCGACCTGATCCGCGGCGCCGGCGCGACGGCAAAGCTCAGCCCAGAATGCCGACCAATGCGGAGGAAGCCGCGTGGCTCGAGCAAAAGTGAGAGGCGGCTGAGTCATCGGTCACATCATAACCGACTCTCCCTCAGGCCTCAGCGCTGCTCCTCCAACGCTCGAACGGTCGACTCGTAGCCGCGCTCTACGGCGACGTCGAAGCTCTCGAAGTCGAGCAGGTCGATGTCCGAGACAGGTGGTGTGAGTACCAGGGACGAGGCTGCTCTCGCGGCGAACGTCGCGGCGGTCGAGTTCACCATGCCGCTGCCGAGCATCAGCTTCGCGAGCGAGGGGCGCCTCGTTCCAGTGAGCCAGTCCCAGATCACTCGCCAAATGCTGGGCAGCTCGAACTCTTCCAGCTTCGCCGGAACGAGCACCGCGTCATCAGCTCCGATATCGACCGCGATCACGTCGGCGACCAATCCATCGCGCATCACGTCGACCGGCAGGTTGTTCATCACCCCGCCATCCACCAGCACCTGACCTCCGTGAAACACCGGAGGCAGCACTCCTGGAATCGCGGCCGACGCGCGCAGCCACTTCCACAAGCGCCCGCTGCGATGGACCATGCTCCTTCCCGCGGTGAGATTCGTGCTCACGCAGAAATACGGCAGCGCGAGATCCTCGATGTCGCGCCGCCCGTAGGCCTCTTTGAGCAACCGAGAAACAGAGCGGCCACCGACGAGCGAAACGAGAGGAAGCGTCCAATCAGAGAGCGGATCACTCGCGATGAACGACGCTCGATACACCTGCGTCATCTCGGAGAGCGACCAACCGGCCGCGAAGCCGGCACCGATGATCGCGCCGATGCTCGCTCCACCCACCACGTCGATCGGCACCTTCGCTTCTTCGAGCGCACGCAACACGC
>CBIHPJ010000716.1:0-4643 GCA_966211295.1 uncultured Myxococcales bacterium
CGCCGGTCACATTTCCGAGTCGAGGAGAGGCGAGCATCGTGACCAGCGACGCCACCTCTTCGGGAGTGGTGAAGCGCCCCGTCGCGAAACCTCCGATGCTCGCCACCACGTTGTCGCGCGCCGTGGCGAAGTCGACGCCGGTGGCCTTGGCGACCGTACTCGCCACTCCGTTCTCGCCAAGCCAGAGATCGGTGCTCACCGGCCCCGGCGACACCGCGTTCACTCGAATCTGGCGCTTGCCGAACTCTTGCGAGAGCGCCTTGGTCAGGTTCGCCAGCGCGGCCTTCGCGGCGCCGTAGTCGATGGTCGCTCCATCAGGCTGGAAGAACGCGTTGACCGAGTCGACGCTCACGATGCTCCCGCCCCCCTGCGCGAGCATCGGCTTCAGCGCGGCGCGGATCGCGCGGATGGCCGTGTAGAAGTTCATGTTCATCGCCCACTCGAAGTCTTCGTCGGTCATGGCGAGGAAGCCTTGAAGCCGCAGCTTCACGGCGCCCATGTTGTTCACCAGCACATCGACGCGGCCATGCGCCTGCATCGCACGATCGATGAGCTGACCCGGCCCCGCGGGACTGGCGAGGTCGAGGGCCACAGGCGTCACGCGCTCGAGCTTCTCGAGACTGGCGACGTTGCGAGCCGCAGCGACCACCTGGGCGCCCTCAGCCGCAAGCGCTCGCACGATCGCGAGCCCGATTCCCTTGCTGGCACCAGTGACGACGGCGACTTTTCCAGAGAGCTCGAGGTCCACCTCGCGCTTGTTGCAGCGACCCGCCGGAGAAGCATCGCTGGACTCAGCGACTTGGCTGTCGGCGAACGGGGGATCGTCAGCCCCGCGACAGGGCATCGACGATCGAGTCGACGAGCACCTCGGGCGGGAGGAGGCCGTCGAGCGTGAGCACGCCTTCTTCGGGGGCCGGCTCCTCGAGCACCGCCAGTTGGGACTCGAGCAGGATCGGCGGAAAGAAATGTCCGATGCGCGCTGAGAGGCGAGCGGCGAGGACCTCTCGAGGCACGCGTAGGTAGACCCAGTACGCGCGGGGGAATCGAGCGCGGTACGCGAGCTTGAGCGCTGACAGGGCGAGCACGACGTTCGTGTTGCGATGGGCGTCGAGCCAGGAGACGAGCGCATCGAGCCACGGTGCGCGATCAAGATCGTCCAGCGGTTGACCGGTCGACATCTTCGCGACGTTCGCCGGAGGGTGAAACGTGTCGGCGTCTACGAAGGTCCAGTTCAGCCGCTGCGCGAGCGCTTGCCCGATTGTCGTCTTGCCGCTGCCGCTGACGCCCATCACCACCAGGTGCATCCCAGATAATTAACCGAGAGGGCTCCGCCGGCGCGCCCTCTCACCCCGACCCTCTCCCGTAGGGAGAGGGAGAATTAGTCCAACGGGTCTTTTCGGCTTCGCAGCAGTTCGCGGAGGAACCACGCTCCGAGTGATCCGCTGAAGACGGCCCACACCGGCCACGGCGCTTCGATCTGAAAGAGGATCACTCCCAGGAAGACGAAGGACACCGGCACCGCGAGCGAGCCCACTCCACGGAGATCGAGCGCGCCTCGCTTGGTCCTCGCCGTCTGCATGATCCCCCACCCCAGCACCAACAACGTGAAGAGCGTCATCGGCGCCGCCAACACCGAGAGCACCAGCTCAGTCCTGGTGTCCTTCACCGGCAGCACGAGCCGCTCCGCGATGTTTCTGAACCTAAGTTCACTCGGCGGAGAGGTCGCCGTGAGCAGCGCGCGCGCTTCCTCCGAGCTCACCTCGAGCTTCTTTTCCGCCCCGGGATTCCGCTCAGCGCCACAGTGCGGACACCTCGCGGCGCGGTGGAACATCCACTTCCCGCACTTGCTGCACGCGACGCGCTCCGACATGGAGCCACCATAACGCGTGATATTGCCGCGCTATGCCCCAGCTCCCGACCTTCGAGACCATCCGCCTCCTCAAGAGCCCTGAGCGTCCGCGCGTCACGCGTCTCGTCCTCAATCGCCCCGACAAGTTGAACGCGATCGACGAACGCATGCCGGTCGAGCTTCGCAGCGCGGTCGAGTGGTGCGAGCAGGACGACGAGACGCACGTGATCGTGCTCCAGGGATCAGGCCGCGCGTTCTGTGCCGGCTATGACCTCCACGCGTTCGCAGATGAGACCGCGGATCATCCCTGCAAGCAGGAGAAGCATCCGTGGGATCCGCTCGTCGACTACGCGTTCATGAAGAAGAACACCGAGCACTTCATGTCGCTGTGGCGCTGCAGCAAGCCCACCATCGCGCAGGTGCATGGGTACGCGGTCGCCGGCGGGAGTGACATCGCGCTGTGCTGCGATCTCCTGGTGATGAGCGATGACGCGCGCATCGGGTACATGCCCACGCGCGTGTGGGGTTGTCCGACCACTGCGATGTGGACCTATCGGCTCGGGCCCATGCGCGCGAAGCAGATGATGTTCACCGGCGACACCATCGATGGCCGCCGCGCCGTGGAGTGGGGCCTCGCCAATCAGTCGGTGCCCGCGGCGGAATTGGAGAACGCGGTGAACACGCTCGCGGATCGCATCGCCGGCGTGCCGCACTCGCATCTCGCGATGCACAAGATGGTGGTCAATCAGGTGATGCTCACCATGGGTCTCGAGCAGACGCAGATGCTGGCGACGCTGTTCGATGGGATTACTCGGCACAATCCCGAGGGACTCTGGTTCCGGCGGAAGGCGCAGGCCGATGGGTTCAAGGCGGCGGTCGAGTGGCGGGATAGCGGTAAGCCGATTCCCGAGGGTGCTGAGGCCCGGGCGGAGATTGCGGCTCTGGAGAAGCGAATCGCTGAGCTGAAGACGCGCTGAGCCCCTCACCCCGACCCTCTCCCCGCTGGCGCAGGGAGAGGGAGGATGGATCTGTGCTACGGCGTCCCTCGCTTTGATCAACCTGAAGGACCACGACTTCGAAGGCTTCGCGACTGCCCTCGCGCCGACCTCGCTCACCCGCGTCGAGCACCTGAAGCTCTTCGCGGCGGTCTTCAGTCACAACGCGCAACAACTCGAGGATTTGAAGCAAGCCCCCCAGGTCCGCGCGACCGTGCGCGACTGGGTGCTCAGCAACGGTGAGCTGCCGAAGCTCACGGTGATCGAACGCCGCAAGGCCGACGACGGCTTCGTGAAGTACCTCTTCGAGTCCCCGCTCGGCGGACGCTTCGAGGCGGTGCGCATTCCGATCTTCGACACCAAGTACGTGGTCTGCATCTCCAGCCAGGTCGGCTGCGCCCTCGCCTGCGACTTCTGCATGACCGGGAAGATGGGCTTCAAGCGCAACCTCGAGACCTGGGAGATCGTCGATCAGGTCATGCAGATTCGCGCCGAGGCCGATCGCCGCGTGGGCGGGGTGGTCTTCATGGGCATGGGCGAGCCGCTGCTCAACTACGCGAACGCCACCCGCGCCGCGCGCATCATGTGCCACCCCGCCGGTCTCGCGATCGCCGCGAAGAGCATCACCTTCAGCACCGCGGGCTGGGTGCCGGGCATTCGCAAGTACCGCGCTGATCAGCTCCCGTATCGCCTCGCGTTCTCCGTCACCTCGGCGATCCCCGAGAAGCGCGCGCAGGTGCTGCCGGTGGAGAAGACGTGGCCGCTCCCCACGCTGGTGGAAGAGATCAAGGCCTACGCGGAAGAGACCGGCACCCGCGCGATGGTGGCCTACGTCATGATCAGCGGCTTCAACGTCGGCCGCGAAGATGCCGAGGCGCTGCGCGACACGTTCGACGGCGTGCCGGTGATGATCGATCTGATCGACGTGACGGATCCGACTGGCAAGTACCAGCCGCCGACCGCAGAGGAGCTCGGGAACTTCCGCGACCTGCTGCAGATGGTGAAGGCGCCGATCGCGCGCCGCTACTCCGGTGGCAAAGACATCGGCGCAGCATGCGGGACCCTCGAGGCCTCGCAGCGCGGCGGCATCTTGATGACTAGCGACTCACCTTGAACTCGACGCGCCGGTTCTTCGCGCGCCCTGCTTCGGTGTCGTTGCTGTCCAGCGGCTGAGAGGAACCGAAGCCCTTCGTCTCCAGCCGCGAAGCCTCGACGCCATGCTCCTCGAGGTACTTCTTCACCGCGAGCGCGCGCTCTTCGGAGAGCGGCTGATTCGCGGCGGGATCACCGGTGGTGTCCGTATGTCCCTCGATGGTGAGCTTCGTGATGCTGGTGTTGCTCGCGAGGATCTTCGCCACCGCGTCGAGCAGATCCATCGACACCGGCTCGATGTCCGAGCTGCCGTGCGGAAAGCCGATCTGCTCCTTGAGCACGATCGAATCACCCTCGAGCGTCACCAACTCAGAGACGTCACGCGGCGGAGGACGAGGCTTCGCCGGCGACGTGGTGCTCGTCGTGGTCGCACAGCCCATCAGCAACGCCAACGTGAGCCAGAAGGCCCCCCGCTTCATCAACATGGCTGATGAATAGCACTGTGGTAGCAGCCCGCGAATGACTGGACTTCTCCACGCGCACTCGGGCCTGCGGTTCCTCATTCTGCTGCTGGGCGTGGTGAACGTGATCGCCCTCGGAGCGGGACTCGCGATGAAGCAGCCGTTCGGCAAGGTGCACCGAATTCTCGGAGCGAGCTTCGCGGGGTGCCTGCATTTGCAGGTGCTGATCGGTTTCGCGATGGTGGC
>CBIHPJ010000717.1:0-4642 GCA_966211295.1 uncultured Myxococcales bacterium
CGTCGCTCAGTTCCACGAAGCGGCCTGCGCGCGACGAGCACCGCCCGTCGACCTGAACGACCGCTTCCCTCGAAGCTGAAAAGAAAAGCCCCCTCCTGAGTGAACAGGAGAGGGCGTGGTGACCAACACCATCCAGCGACTTACTGGATGAGCGGCTTCGCCTCGTCGATCCAGACCTTCGCGATCTCGCGCTGGCTGGCGGCCTTCAGGCGCTTCTCGACGTCGGTGACGACCTCGTTCAGCTTCTCACGCGGCTCCTGCGACGCCTTCATGCGGGTGAGCGCGAACGCGTAGTTCTGGCAGCCGGGGCCCCACTCCTTCTTCTGGAAGAGGATCTCGCCCATGGCCATGTACGCCTCGGCGATGCGGCCAGAGCCGTCCGGCGGAGTGATGTCGACGAGCAGCTCGCCGGCCTTGTCGAACTCCTTCTTGTCGATGAGCAGCTGCGCCTTCGCGTAGTACGCGCGGCTCAGGTTGAGGCTCTTCGCGTTGATGGCCTTGTCGAACGACGCCATCGCGTCCTCGAGCTTGCCGCCGGTCTTGAGCAGCTCACCGCGAGCCAGCCAGTAGCGATCGTCGCGGTCGAGGTAGACCTCGTCCTTGCCGTCGATGGTCTGGTTCTTCACGCCCTTGAAGAACGTCTCGTACTTCGCGAGCAGCGCCATCGCCGCGTCGGGATCGCCGGCCTTCTGCAGGTTCGCGGCGCCCTCGAAGTAGAACGTCGGCGCGTACGGCACCTTCGCCACGGTGGCGTCGTAGGCAGCGGCGGCGGCGGCCTTGTCCTTCTTCGCGGCGAGCGCGTTGCCCTTCGCCAGCAGCGCCCACGCGTCGTCCGGGTTGAGCGCGAGCGCCTGGTCGGCGGCCGCGATCGCCGGGTCGTACTGCTCCTGGATGTTCAGGATCGCCGCGCCGATCGCCATCGCGCGCGCCTTCTGCGGAGCGGAGAGCTCGGCGTCGCGGCCCATCACTTCCTTCACGATCTGCTCGGCGTCACCGACGCGATCCTTCTTCTGCACGCGAGCGAGCGCGAGGCCCAGCTTGGCGCGGAAGTTCTCGGCGTTCTGCGTGGTGGCCTTGTTGAAGGTGTCGAGCGCGCCGGGAGTCCCTTCCTCCATCAGCTGCTCGCCCCAGCCCGAGGCGTAGTTGAGATCCTTCCAGGCCTTGTCCATCGCGGCCTTGAAGCCCACGCCGGCCAGCTTCAGGTTGCCCTGGTGCTGCATGGCGAGCGCCTGCGCGTAGAAGATGCGAGCGCCAGAGCCGCCGCGCTTGCGGAGCTCTTCCACGAATTCCTCGGCCTCTTTCGCCTTGCCGGCCGCGACCAGGTGCAGCGCCTCGGCGCCGTACCGATCTTCGGTCTGCGCGTCGGCCTTCTTGGCCTTCTCGAGGTACTCCTTGGCCTTCGCCTCGGCGCCCGCCTCGTGGTGGATCATCCAGAGGTCGGTGTACATCGCCGCCTCGAACGCGTTCGGGTCGCCCGCGTTGCTGTCCTTCTCGAGCGCCTCTTCAGCGATGGTGATCGCCTTCTTGATGTCGGCCAGGTTGCCGCGCACCGCGGTCTGGCGGGCCTGGGTCATCAGCTCGGCAATGTCGCGCTTGTTCGAGCCACGCTTGATGACGAAGTAGACGGACCCCGCGAGGAGAGCGCCGACGAGGACGATCTGCACCATCGCCGAGCCAAAGCTCTCGCGCTTCTTCCATCCGCCTTCGTTCTCAGAATCGGTTGCCATGTGGGACGCCTCGGTTTGCCACCAGCGGCTCGTGGATCGAGCAGCAAAAAACCTTCAGGAAGCGCGGCGATATATCGACCGCGTTTCGGGGGTGTCAACGAGTGTTCGCCGGGGGTTTGGCCGTACGGCCGGGACCGAACCTGCTCAGATGCCGGAAGTGATCTTCCACTCCGAGTCACCCGTCCGCTTGAGCAGCATCTGCTTGATGTCGTTCTCGCTCTGAGTGCGGGCGCTGTATTCGGGCATCTTGAACGACAGCTGATAGCTGTAAGTCACTCGGGCGACCTTCTCGTCGCCATCGAACTCGATGCGCCGCACCGTGACGTCGAGCTTGAGTTCGCTCACCTTCGCCATCCGCTGGCCCAATCGGGCGGGGATGGTGGCGTATTCGAGGTCGTCGTCGGGCGACGAGCTGCCACCGTCATCACGGAAGGACGGATCGGCGAGCTTCTGGACGGCCTGGGGATCCCGCGCCTCCACGGCGAGGCGGTACTTTTGAAGCACGTCGATCACCGCGCGGGTCGAGCTGGTGTCGTCGAGATCGGTCCCCGGGATCTTCTTGGGCGAGCAGGCGCTGAGTGCCAGCGCGAGGACCGCCAGGGAGAGAGTCGCCTTCTGCATCGTGTGCTCCGTCAGACTGAATGACCGGGCCAGCAACACCCGGATTGCCAAAATGTCACTTCGAGCCCCCGCAACCGCCGGGAAAGCGCCGACCGGGCGGGGGATTTGCAGCCCACATACCAACTCACTGGGGCCCTGCGTTGCTGGGCCACGCAAACATGCATCGCTCCACCCAGTCCGCGGCACGAGCGTCGAAGGCGGCGCCATAGCGGCCGGGCGCGGCCCACTTCACCACCGCGTCGCAGCGGCCGAGCGAGAAGGCGGCCTCGAGGGCGAGGGAGGTGGTCTCCTTCGCCACTGACTGCGGGAGCGATTCGTCCTCGAGCAGCTTCTCGAGCACCGGGAGCGCCGCGGCGTGCTCGTCTTCGAGCTCCAGCATGCGGCCGAGCAGGTAGCGCACGCTCCACGCCTCGGGGTGCGCGCGCGCGGCCTCGCTCAGGAAGAAGAGCTTCACGTCGGGGTCGCCGATGGAGAAGTACCTGGCGACCGCCTCCACCGCGAGGCCGTCGAGGCGCACGCGCGAAGTGCGATCCATCGCGGGGGAGATCTGCCGCTCGACGATTCGCTTCCACAGCTGGGACGCGGTCTCGGTGTCACCTTCTGCTTGCGCGAGATCAGCGCGAGAGAGCGCGGCCTCGGCCCACGGAGCGGGCTCTTCTTCGAGGCGCTTCAGCTCTCCGTCGAGCAGCGCGCGGCTGGCGTCGTCTTGCGAGAGCCGGCGGAGCGCACTGGCTTCGGCGAGCGTGTGGGAGGGCTCCTCGGGTTGGAGCGCGCGGCAGCGGGCCAGCAGATCGCGCGAGCGTTGAGGATCGTTGCGGATCGACGCGTTCGCCTCCGACACGAGCCTGCCGACCTCACGCGCGCACGGACGATCGAAGAGGCTGCCTCGACGAAAGCGCGCGAAGGCCTGGTTCACCGCGTCGGCCTCGAGCGGCACCGAATCGAGAAACGCCTCGTACTCCTTCGCCAGCTCGGGGAGCGGCTGGCCGAACGCACGCTGGAAGTCTCCATCGCGGTACAGCTCGCGCAGCTTGTCCTTGCCGAAGCGCTCGCTGAGGAAACGCAGGAAGCTGCCGGCGGTGGTGTACGCGCGGCTCGAGGGTGCTCCGTAGAAACCCTGCGGCGTCATCACCCGGGCCACCTCTGGGAGCAGCCCCTTCTTCTTCATCGCGGCGGCCCACTCGTGAAGCGAGAGCTCGTCGACCGGATTGTCGGCGGCCACCGCGAAGCCCTCGATCACGCCCACGTGTGGAGCGAGCCCGAAGAAGCTCGCCGCGACTCCGAAGGGAGGTGAGCCCCAGGGCGCCGCCATCGCGTGCACCAGCTCGTGCTTGAGCACCGAGTGCGGGAAGCCGAGATCGTTCACGTGCACCTCTCGGCGCCAGGGCTTCGCGAACTGCGTGTTGGCCGCGCCCACCAGCCGCTGCTTCTCCGCGGGGGAGCGGTAGAACCAGACGGTGACTTTCCCGGGCGGCGGCTCTCCGAAGAAATTGGAGATCTGGTGGTACCTGAAGCGCACGTCGCCCAGCAGGCGCGAGACCTGCTCGTCGGTCATGCCGCGCGGGTAGTGGATGATGAGCTCGTTCGTCACCACTTCGCCGCCGAGTGCCTCGGTGAGCGCCGAATCGGTCATGCGGAAGCCGAGCTCGGTGCCGTTGCGCTCGATGATCGCGAAACATGCGAGCAGCGCGACCGCCCAGAGACGTTTGCGGGCGAGCCACGCGCCGAGGCCGAGGGCCAGCAGGACCGTGGCGAGCCGGAACCAGAGCAGCGAGGTGGGGACGGCGATCTCTTCGTCGTAGAGCGGGCCGGGCAGGTAGCCGCCGAGGTGATTGAAGGCGAACACCTGCGGCCCGGCGATGATCGGCCAGACCGTGGAGACCGCGGAGATCACCACGAAGCCGAGGTACGTGAGTCCCTCCAGCCAGCGGCGGGGCGTGAGGCGCACCGTGAGCTCCCCGAGCACGGCCACCAGCCCCGCGGTCGGGAGGATCAGCAGAGGTACGAAGGTCACGTTGCCGAACGGATCGCAGGGCGTCCCGAGGTACGTGCGCAGCGTGGCCACGAGGAGGGAAGGAATGGTCGCGAGCGTGAGCAGCACCGCGGTGGCGAGAGGCCCTCCCTCCGCGCGCGAGCAGGTGATCGCGAGGCCGGGTCCGACGAAGGTCAGCGCGAGAGCGAGTCCGCTGGCCAGCTCGTAGCCGGGCTGACCGAGCAAGGGCATCCACGTGAGGGCGACGCCCACAGTGGAGAGGATCGCCCACCACACGGCGACGGAGCGGCGCGAAATCAGT
>CBIHPJ010000718.1:0-4639 GCA_966211295.1 uncultured Myxococcales bacterium
GTCGCCTCGGCGGACCCGAGCGTCTCGCCTGGTTGATGGAGAGCGCGGATCGTTCGGTGCGCACCATGGCCGTGCGCATGCTCTGGGAACGCCACCGTCCTGCTTCGCTCCCTGAAGGCTGGAAGCCGAAGGGACCGGCGAAGTTGCCCGAGCACGCGGGGCGATTCGCGAACGTGGCGGTGCTGCAGGACTTCCTGCGCACGCTGCTCTTCGGACTGCCTCCGGGCCGCGCTCCCGAAGCGCGTGAAGGGGAGCTGCCGCGCCGTTCTTCTGGAGCCCAGGCCGCCAAGCGCCGCGCCATCGAAGCGGCACGCGCGCTCGCGGTGGAAGATGAAGGCTTCGCACGCGCGGTCTCTCCGCTCTTCCTCGAGTTCTCCGGCAGCATCGCGCGGGGCGAGTGGCAGGCCTGTCTGGCCGCGCTCACCAGCCTCAAGGTCGCGCACCCGCACATCGACGTCGGTCTTCACCTGAAGGGCTGATCCCTCATGGCCACCTACGCAATCGGACATCTCGAGCAGGTCCGCGCTCTCGCGGCGAGCGGACGGATTCTCGCCATCGGCGGTACGCGCACCGACGGCACCTCGGCCGTGACGCTCTTCGACGCGGGCACTCGCAAGGTGACCCGTTCGCTCGCCATTCCCACGCACACCGCGGCGCTCGCCTTCTCGGGCAAGCACCTGGTGATCGGCGGAGTGGACGGGCAGCTCTTCCGCGTCGACTTCGCGTCGGACGCCGTGGTGGGCGCAGGTCAGCTCGCCCACCAGGGTGGCGTGACTGCGCTGCACGGCACTCAGACTCTCCTCGCCAGCGCCGGTGTCGACGGCAAGGTGACCATCTGGGCCGACGGGGCGAAGAAGTACGAGTTCGTCGCTCCGTGTCCTCAGCGCGCGGTGGCGGTCGATGTCGCGAACAACCGCGTGGCCGCGGGCGGTGATGACGGCGTGGTGCGCGTGTTCACCTTCGGTCAGAGCAAGCCGCGCGAGATGGAAGGTCATCGCGGTGCGGTGACGGCGCTCGCCTTCACTCCTCGCGATGGACGGCTCGCGTCGACGGGTGACGATGGCACCGTTCGCTTCTGGTACCTCGAAGGCGCGGTCGAGTCTGAAGTGCGCGGGGAAGGGGACACGGGTCACGCCGGTGGTGCGACCGCGTTCGCGTTCCTCCCCTCGCCGAAGGACGGCGCGAAGGACACCAGCGATCGCCTCGTCTCCACGGGCGTCGACGCGAAGATCCGCACCACGCGGCTCGACGACAAGAAGCGCAGCAAGACCTTCGATGCCGATGGTCCGCAACGTGCGATGGCGCTGGTCGAGAGCGATCCGCGCAAGACGCAGATCGAGATCGTCACCGCGGGTGAAGGGCGCAAGCTGACCTTCCTCGAGGTGAGCGTCGATGGCGCGCTCCCCGAAACGCAGCACCAGGGTGTCGATGGGTTCACGAACTACGCGAACCAGCTGAAGACCGCGCAGCGCGCCGCGAAGGAAGTGCTCGCGAAGGATCTCCCGAAGATCCCCGAGGCCGAGTCGCTGCCGTTGTTGCTCACGCTCGCGGGCGATCGAGAGAACCCGGTTCGTCTCACGCTGGCGAAGACCCTGAAGGAAGTGCAGCGCAAGGACGCGCGCGCGCTGCTGCGCACGCTGGTGAAGGACAAGGACGGAGCGGTCGCGCAGGCCGCTCTCGAAGCGCTCGCCGTCACTGAAGATGAGCCGTTCTTCGCCTACCGCGAGGGCATCAAGGCCGCGGTGCCGAGCGTTCGCATCTCCGCGCTCAAGGCGCTCGCTCCGCTCTATCCCGCGGTGCCGCTCGTTCCCGCGCTCGTCGCGGGTCTGCTCAAGGACGCGGATCCCAACGTTCGCCTCGCCGCGCTCGACGCGTTGCAGGCCGTCTTTCCGCAGGGCGTGGAGGCGCTGGTCACTGGCTTCGAGAAGGGCTCTCCGGACGTGCGTGCCGAGGTGCTGGTGCGTGCGCTGTTCCAGGGAAAGCTGCAGCAGCTGCAGTCGATCAGCGGCCGCGCGCTCGACGACGAGAACGTGGTGGTGCGCCAGGTCGCCTTCGTGGTGCGCGTGCTCGAGCGTCCTTCGCTCGGCCTCACGCTCGAGAAGATGCTCGAGCTACCCGAGGTGTTGCGCCGCGCGAATGGCGGCAAGGATCCGACGCCCGATCAGAACGCGGCGCTGCGCGAAAAGCTCAAGCTCACCGGCAAGCCTGCGGAGCTGACGCAAGAGGATCTCACTCCGCTGCTCGTCGCCATGTCGGCGCGCGCGACGGACATCGCGAGTCGTGGCGCCGTCGGGTTGCTCGCGGCGATGAGCGACGTGCGCGCGATCTCCGCGCTGCTGCAGCTCTCGCGTGAAGAGCCCGCGGCGCACCGTGTGTGGGTTGCGCAGACGCTCTCGGCTCTGAGCGATCCCCGCGCGCGCCAGCGCGTGGCGTCGATGGTCGATGACAAGGACGCAGCGGTTCGCGCGGCCGCGGCCGACGGGCTCACCAAGCGGAAGGACGAAGCGTCGCCCCTGGAGTTCGCGGGCGTCCTCCTGCGCTCTGCCTTCGAGGACATGCGCAAGCGCGGCCTCACTCGGCTCGTCGCGGTGCCGCAGAAGGATCGCACCGAAGACGCCGAGACGTTGCTCGGTCACGCGCTCGAGGACGAGGCGGCCGGAGTTCGCAACGAGGCGTTCAAGACGCTGTGGGCGTGGAACGATCAAGACGCCACCGCGGCGATCGATCGCGCGCTGCTCTGCCGCTTCGCTGATCTCCGTCTCGCGGCCGTGCGCCAGCTCGCGCTGATCGCGAAGACGCCGAATGATGATGATCAGCCGGCTCCCAAGGGCACGCCCGACTGGATCCTGAAGCGCCTCGAGAAGTGCGTGGTCGATCGCGACGCCACCGTCGGCGAAGCGGCGATCACCGCGCTCTCGCGCCTGCTCGGGAAGGAGGCCGCGAAGCCCTGGCAGAAGGGTCTCGAGTCTGAAGCGATCGCCACTCGTCAGCTCGCGGCACGGCGCGCTGCTTCGCTCGCCGGCAAGCCCGAGGCGGAGTCGCTCCGTTCTCCGCTCCTCAAGGCGCTCACCGACCTCAACGTGCCGGTGAAGCTCGCCGCCATCGAGAGCGTGGACGCGCTCGTGAAGAACGAGCCGGGTCCGCTCACGGCCGGCCTGATGGGCGATCACCTCGAGCTGCGCATTCGCGCGGCTGAGCTGCTCGCGCTGCGTGGTGAAGAGATCATCATCGAGCCGATGCGCGGCATCGTCCTCGACGAGGATCTGAAGAAGCGTTACCCGCCCGCGTACATCGAGCCGCTGCGTGCCCGCGCGGTCGGTGCGCTCGCTACCCTGGGCAGCCCGCGCGTCGCAGGTCTCTTCGCGGTGCCGCTGCTGAAGGACGAGAATCCGGCGGTCCGTGAGCAGGCTGCTCGCGGTCTGTGCAACGCGGGGCACGAGGCGTTCCTGCTCGACGCGCTCAGCCACACTGACGTCGCGGTGCGCAGCTGGGCCGCTGAAGGGCTCGCTCGCCTCGGTGACGATCGCGGCCTCGCGGTGCTCACCGGCACGCTGAAGGATCCGCACCTGCCGATTCGTGAGGGCGCGCTGCGTGCGCTCGTCGCGCTCGGTCCCGCGGGAGACAACGCGCTCTTCCTCGGCCTCGACGACGCGGACGACTATCTGTCGGACACGTTCTTCGCGACGCTGCTCGCGCGCGATCTCCGTGCCGCGCGCGAGGGCAACGAGCCCGAGTTGCTCACCGCTGCGCTCTCCGCTCAGCGTCCCGACGTTCGTTACGCCGCTGCTCGTGCGCTCGAGTTGCGCGCTGACGTCGCCTCGTACACCGAGCTGCTGCTCGCCGCCGTGAGCCCGCCCAAGCCTGAGAAGGCTGGCGACATGAAGGACTGGCCCGAGGAAGGTGAGCGCGAGCGCGCTGCGATGCGTCTGCTCCAGCTGCTCGGCGCCGACACGCCGCAGGCTCGTTACGCCGCGGGACAGGCGCTGCTGCTCCGCCGCAAGCCGCTCGAGTTCTTCGCTGAGGTGAAGCGAGTCGTCACGATTCGTCCCGCGTCCGAGACCCAGGTGCCCGACACCAATCAGCGTGGTCGCGCGGGCACCGACGCGGTCGCGCGCAAGGACTGGCTCCGCAAGTTGTTCGCGGGCGCGTCCAGCAAGGCGCCCAACGTCGACTCGAAGGAGCTCGAGGTTCGCCGCTGGATCGCCTTCGGCGCGTATGTCGGTCTGCTCCGTCTCTCGAACCCCGACGAGACCGTGCGCCGCGTGCGGCGTGACGTCGTCGATCGCATGATCGAGATGGCGAGCGCGGGCAGCCCGAAGCCTGCCTCCGTCGTCCCCGCGATCGTGCGCGCGCTCGATGATGAAGACGCGCTGGTGCGGAAGAAGGCGATGGCCGGTCTCTCGAAGTTGCTCGAGAGCACGCCGGACGTGGCGCTCCGTTACGCGCTCGCGTCTTCGTCAGCCGACGTCGGTCTCCTCGCGCTCACGCAGCTGAACGAGCGTGGTGAAGCTGCGCGTCCGTGGTTCATCGACACGCTCTCCTCGAACGTGCCCGAGGTGCGGCAGCAGGCCTTCGTGCTCCTCGAGCGGAGCGTCGGTCCCGGCAGCCTCGACGCGCTGATGGCGGCGCTCACCAGCCC
>CBIHPJ010000719.1:0-4638 GCA_966211295.1 uncultured Myxococcales bacterium
ACGCCCGCTGCGTACCTGTCGCGAGCAACCTGCGTGGCGCGCCGCGAGGCCTCCACCTGCGACTGCGCGGAGTCGATCTTGATCAACGCCGCCTGCAGCCGCTGCCAGTCGGTGTGAATCTGATCTCTCGCCACCAGCTTCGCGCGCTCGACCCCGAGCTGTCCGATGTTCTCGTTCGCCGCCTGCACCTGCATGTTCATGAAGGTCGGCACATCGAGGCGCCAGGTGAGGTTGATGCCCGCGGAGTAGAGGGCGGCGTTGCCCTGAAAGCCGGTCGCGTTGGTGAAGCGCTCGGTGAACTGGCCATTCACAGATGGGACGAGGGCCAACTTGGCACCAGTGGAGAGGCGAGCCGTCGCCTCCGCATCTTTGGTGGCGGCCATCACGGTGGGGACCTGCTCGAGGCGCGACTCATACTCTTCGAGCGCGAGCGCAGGGGTCACGTCGTCGACCGGCAACGGCAGCTGCGCAGGCGGCTCGAGCCCGGTGAGGGTGCGCACCAGGCGTCGCGCGTTGGCGATCGAAGAGACGGTGTCGGCCACCGTCTGACGCGTGCGCTGCACTTCAGCGCGTGCGCGGAGCAGATCGAGCTCGGTCACGGTGCCGACCTTCGAGCGGATCTCCATCAGCTTGAGCTGCTCATCGGCGACCGCAGCCGACTTCCGCGCGGAGTCTCCCACCGCGAGCACCGCGGCGTACACGTAGTACGAGGACACCACCTGGCGGCGCACGGCGTCGCGCGTCACCGCTTCACGCAGCGCAGCCGCGTCGTTCGCAGCGGCCGCAGCAGCCGTACGGAACCACCGCTGGGTGTCGATCAACGGCACGTCGAAGCGGAGCGCGCCGTCGAACTGATCGTAGGGAACGATGGTCGCCGTCTGGGTGACCGGCATCCCATTTTCGATGATCGGGTTTCCGTCCGCGTCATTCTTCGGAAGCTTGATGGCCGCGTTGTACTGGTTGTGCGTCCAGCCCGCCGACGCGCTGAGCGACGGCAACAACGACGTCCACGCGAGGCGGTACTCAGCGGCCGCGCGGTTGCGCTGCTCGATCGAGATCTTCCGATCGACGTTCGCCTGCTCAGCCGCATCGAGGAACGTCTTCACGTTCTCCGCGTGCGCAGCGACCGCCACCAAACTCACCAACAACGTAACCCGCTTCACTTGCCTACCTCCGCCGCAGCAATCTCCTGCGTGGTGTTGTCCTGTTCCACGATGGTGAGGCTCGGCCGCGTCTTGCG
Source organism: uncultured Myxococcales bacterium (assembly GCA_966211295.1). Classification (GTDB taxonomy): domain Bacteria; phylum Myxococcota; class Myxococcia; order Myxococcales; family Myxococcaceae; genus Archangium_A. The sequence continues at coordinate 1,241 of CBIHPJ010000719.1, forward strand.
CCGGCGCACCGCCATCGCGATGTCATCGAAGAACGAATACGCCACCGGCACCGCGAGCAGCGTGAGCACCAGCGAGAGCGTCTGGCCGCCGACGACCACGCCTGCGGTCGCCCGATTGAAGCCGGCGCCGATGCCGCGCGCGGTGACGAGCGGGATCATGCCGGCCACGAAGGCCGCGGTGGTCATCAGAATCGGGCGGAGACGATCCTTGTTCGCGCGGAGGACTGCGCTCAACCGAGCCGCCTTGCGCACTGCCTTCTCCACCGCCGCGAAGTCCTGGAAGTTGGGCTTGCTCAGCGCCTTCTCGAGCCGCTCCCGGCCGATCACCTTGTCGAGCTGCTCGTGGAGCGCGTTGCGCCGCGAGGTCTCGGTCTTGTGGTGCCACGCGGAGTCGAGCGCCTTCTCCACCGCGTCCTCGTCCTTCTCGCGCAGACCGTTGGTGTGATCGATCTGCAGAATCGCGTTCTTCTTCACGACTCCGAAGAGCACGAAGATGCCGAGGAAGCTGTACATGTCGAGCGCCTGGTCGAAGAGGATGATCGACGCCACGGCGTACGGCAGGGTGAGCGGCAGCGAGATGAGAATGGTCACCGGGTGCAGCCACGACTCGAACTGCGCCGCGAGGATCAGGTACATGAACACGAAGCTCGCGAGCAGGCCGAAGATGAACGAGAGACCAGTCTCCTTCATCAGCTTGGTCTGGCCCTGCGCCTTCACCGTGTAGCCCTTGCCGAGCTTGAGCACCTCGTCGTCCAGCACCACCTTGATCGCGTCGGCCACGCCACCTTCAGACGCGCCGGGTCCGGCATTCGCCATGAAGGTCACCTGACGCTCGCGCTGGTAGCGGAGAATCGAGGAGGGGCTGGAGCCCGTCTTGAGCGAGACCACGTCGGCCAGTGAGACCAGGCCCAACTTGCGACTGGGCACGGTGATCAGCCGGAGCGCGTCTTCGCTGCTGCGGTATTCGGGCGTGGCGCGCAGGCGCACTTCGTACTGCTCGCCGCGCTCGGAGTAGTTCGACACCTTCTGGCCGGCCACCAGGTACTGGAGCGCCTGGGCCACGTCGAGCACCTGCACCCCGAGGTCGGCCGCGCGCGCACGGTCGATGAAGACGCCGAGCTCCGGCTTGCCGAGCACGAGGGTGGAGTCGAGGTCGACGGCTCCGGGGACCTCCTTCTTGATGCGCTCGAGGATCCGCGGAGTGACCGCGCTCAGCTGATCGAGCTCCGGCCCCGCGAGGATGTACTGCACGCGCTGGGTGGCCTGGCCACCGCCGAACTCGTTCACGTCGGCGATGTTGACCTTCAGCTCGGGCGGGAGCGTGGGGATGATCTTCTCGCGCACCACGTTCTTCAGATCGTTCTGCGAGATGGCGCGCTGATCGGGCGGCACCAGCTTCACGAAGATGCGGGCGAGGTTCGGAGTCTTCGCCGCGTCGTCACCGATGGTGACCAGCGTCGCGGTGACCTCGGGCATGTCGCGAATGATGCGAGCCACGCGCTCACCCACGAGCTCGGTGGCGGGCACCGAGCGGCCCTCGGGCAGGCGAACGACGACTTCGAACTGCGCGCGGTCGTCGATGGGGAGGAAGCCCTTGCGCGCCTTCGCGGTGAGCGGGAAGCACGCCGCCATCGACGCCACGGAGGCGAGCACGATCACCCAGCGGTGCTGCATCACGAACGCGAGGACCGAGGTGTAGGTGCGCTCGATGGGCCCGTAGAACACGTCGGTGACGCGCTCGAGCAGCGGCTTCTCGTGGTGCTCACCCGGCTTCTTCGCCTTGAGCCAGCGTGACGCGAGGCTGGGGGTGAGGGTGAACGAGACGAACAGCGACACCGCGATCGCGAAGGACATCGTGATGCCGAAGCTGCCGAGGAAGCGGCCGGGAATGCCGGCCACGAAGGCGATCGGCAAGAACACGGCGATCAGCGAGAGCGTGGTGGCCATGACGGCCGTGCCGATCTCCCTGGTGCCCTCGATGGCCGCCTGGTGCGGATCCATGCCCTTCTCTTCCACGAAGCGGAAGATGTTCTCGAGCACGACGATCGCGTCGTCGATCACGATGCCTACTGCCAGTGCGAGCGCGAGCAGGGTGATGGAGTTGAGCGTGTAGCCCTGCAGCTTCATCAGCGCGAAGGTGCCGATGATCGAGGTGGGAATCGCGAGCGCGGCGATCACCGTCGAACGCAGGTTGCCCAGGAAAAGGAGCACGATGATCGCGGCGAAGATGGCGCCGAGGATCAAGTGCTCGGTGACCGCCTCGGTGCCGGTACGCACCACGGCCGAGCCGTCGCGCTGCACCTCGAGGGTGTAGCCAGCCGGGAGCTCCTTCTGCACGTCGAGCATGCGCTCCTTGATGGCGTCGACCACGGCCACCGTGTTGGTGCCTGACTGCTTGCTGAGCGCGAGGAGCACGGTACGCTCGCCGTTCCACAGCGCGCCGGTGTCGGCGTCTTGCACGCCGTCGACCACGGTGGAGATCTCGTCGAGGCGAATCGATCGACCCGCGGTGTCGCGCACGATGATCGCCTTCAGCTCGTCCACCGACTCCACGCGGCCGTTGACGCGCACCGAGTAGTAGTCGCGGCTGGTGTCGACGCGGCCACCGGGGAGGGTGATGTTCTGCGCACCGATCGCTCCGGCGACTTCGAGCGGAGAGACGCCGAGCGCCTTCAGCTTCACCGGATCCACCAGCACGTCGATCTGGCGCTTGCGGCCACCGATCAGCACGGCCTTACCGACGCCGTTCACCGACTCCAGGCGGCGGCGCACGATGCGGTCGGCGATGTCGGTGACCTCGCGCACGGCCTTGCCGGGAGCGCGGAGCGCGATGAAGAGCACGGGCACCGCGTCGGGCTCGATCTTCTGAACGATCGGCGGGTCGATGCCCTTGGGCAGCTCGGCCAGCACGGTGTTCACCTTCTGCTGCACTTCCTGCTGGGCGACGTTCACGTCCTTCTCGAGGACGAACTGAATGATGACCTGGCTGACGCCTTCAGCGGTGGTGCTGCGGAGCTCGTCGATGCCGCTGATCGTGTTGACCGCGCCTTCGAGCTTGTCCGAGACGTCGCGCTCCATGTCGGCCGGCGAGGTGCCGGGCTGCACGGTGGTGACGACGACCACGGGAAAGTCGATCTTGGGGAACTGATCGACGCCCAGCTGCCGATAGAAAACGCTGCCAACCACGAGGATGACGAGCGAGAGCACCGTCGCGAAGACGGGCCGTTTGACACACAACTCTGCGAGCCATTGCATAGGGAGCTCTTGGCTTTCTGGTTCTTTTCGGAAAAGGGTTACTGAATCGAAGAGCCGTCGCGCAGCCCGGGGGGCGGCGAGAGGATCACCTTCTCGCCACCTGCGAGCGGCTCGAGCACGGCGATGCGGCCGTCCTACTCTAC
>CBIHPJ010000720.1:0-4629 GCA_966211295.1 uncultured Myxococcales bacterium
ATCATAAACAAAAAATTAAACAAAACTTTTTCACCAAGCACCACGTGCCCGTGGGTGTGGTGTCCGTGGCCGGGGTTGAGGTAAACACTTCGCGGCTCAACGAGCACCTCCCTGCGTGCCCCAAGCAATCCCACTGATCAGCGCACCCAGTCCCATCGCGCCAGCACTGCCGAACAAGATGTTCGCGGGCAGCGCATTGTTCTCAGCTGTCTGCAATTCGCGGTTGGCCTCGTCCTGAAACGGCGAGTCCTTCGCGGCCTGCACGTGGTTGTTCGCCTGGGTGCCGAAGTAGCCACCGACTCCCGCCGCGGCGACGCCGAGCCCAAGGAACACGAAGGTCATCACCATCGGGGCCTTCGAAGGAGCGACGACGGGAACGATGGGCGGTTCGACGATCTGCTGATTGTCCGGGGGAAGGATGGTCACGTTGACCGGCGCGTCCTTCGCCTTCTTCCTCTCTTCCTCGAGGCGAGCGATCTCCTTGAGCTTCGCGTCGGCCTCCGCGAGCAGACGCGCGGCCTCCTTCGTCTTCGCGTCGGCTTCGGCCTTCTGCTTCTCGTTCTCGAGTCGCGCGGCTTCACGCGCCTTCGCCTCAGCCTCGGCCTTCTTCGCTTCAGCCTCTGCGCGAGCGCGCGCGATCTCCTCCTGCTTCTTCTTGTCCTCTTCGGCGCGCCTCTTCTCTTCCTCCTGTTTCGCGATGAGCGGAGCGAGCTCCTTCTTCACCTTCGCGCGCACGGTCTCCACCTCACCTGCCACGCGCGGCGACACCTTGATGGGGAGCTTCGCGTCGGGAGAGAGGAGCAGGCCCTGCTTGAACGCGGCCATCGCCTCTTCGCTGCGGTTCATGTCAGCGAGCACCACGCCTTCCGCGAGGCTCACTTGCGACATCTGATCGCCGCTGGTGGCCTGCTTACGCGCGAGCGCGAGTTGCTCGAGAGCGCGCTCGTACTCGAGGCTCTCATGGAGCCTCAGCGCGGCGTTGTAGAAGCGGAGGTAATCCTCATCGGTCGCAGAGGCGGCGAACGGCAGGAGCAGGGTGAACGCCAGAACCAGGTTCCGCATACACCCGCACTGTATTGCAGCAGCTCCCTCGAGTTGATCTCCGTCTGGTCGTCAGCGCGCTTTTGTTCTCAGAGGTGCGCTGCGCCCTGACTCTCAGACGGCATCAGCTCGAGTGAGCTGCGAGCGAAACTCACTGCGCCGTCTGGATCTGGATCATCTTCAAGATGCTCTCCGCATCCTGAGTGCGGCCGAGGTGGTTCAAACACCGCACCTGCTGCAGCTGCACGTTGCGGCGCATCTGCGCCTCGTTGGGCGCGCCGGTGATCGGATCGCTCAGCCAGCGATCGGCGAGGCGCAGCGCGTGGTGGCAATCACCCGCATCCGCGGTGAGCTGCACGTTCTTCGCAGCGGCCTCGCGCCCGGTAGGCGAGGTGATCACCGTGCTGGCCTCTCGCAGCTTGCGCTCGATGTTCTTGAGCGAGAAGCCGCGCTCCGTGTTGGTGGTGCCCATGCGCTTCGGCGCGGTGTTCGGAGCGGGCGGCTGAGCCTTCTGCGGCAGCCCGGCCCAGTTCTCGTCGGCGTCGATCGGCGTGCGGTCAGGAGCCTGCGGCGCAACTTGCTCCTCGCTCGGAAGCGGCTCAGGAACGAGCTCCTCAGGAGGCGGCGCGCTGTCGTCTTCCTCCTCGGTGAGGCGCGCGACGGAGTTGGGCTGGCCTTCAGCCACGGGCGCAGGAGCGAGCGCCGTCTGCTGAGCCGCGGGCGCGGTGTTCTCCCAGGCGAGCTCGTTGAGCTGACCGTTGCTCCACGTGACAGCGTGATTGGCGGTGACCTCGCGCTTGCCGGTGGGCGTGGAGACCTCGACCTTGCCCTCCTCGACGGCGACGAGCGTGCGACCCTGCTCGCGCGAGACGAGGAAGCGCGTACCGAGATCCTTCACCTCGAGATCTCCGGCGCGCACGGTGAGCACGCGATCTTCACGGTGCGGCACCACCATCGCGAGGCTGCCCTTGTTGAGATCGAGGGTGAGCTGCTTTTCCTCGAGGGTGGCGAGCTTCACTTCGGAGGTCGCGGTGAGACCCGCGCGCGTGCCGTCGGGCAGCTTCATCCACACGCTGCCGCCGGTGTGCGTGGAGATCGTGGAGCCTTCCGCGAGGATCTGCGACTTGCTCGCGGTGGACTTCTTCGCGCTGGCGATGGTGACCGAGAGCTTCTTCGCCGGAGTCTTCGCGAGCTGCCCCGGCTGCGGAGCGGGAATCGGAGCAGGCGCGGGGACAGGCGTCGGAGTCGGCAGCGCGATCGGCGTCGGAGTCTGCGGCTGCTCCGTGACCTCGGCGAGCAGGTACGCACCCGCGGTGACCAGCACGAGACCGAGCGCCGCGGCGAATACGAAGCGGGGCGTGAAGAGCGACTGCCACCACGAGGTGAAGCGCTTCGCCACCTGCGCGTCAGCGGCTTCGGCGAGCGAGGCACCCACGCGGCGAGCCATCGGCTCGGGCATCGCGGGCACGGCGGGCAGCGCCATCAACACCGACTGCGCGATCTGAATGTCTTCGAGAGCGACGCGGCACTCGGCGCACTCGTCGAGGTGCACGCGCGCGGCCTTGCTCTGCATCTCATCGAGCTCAGTACGAGCCAGGGACCAGAGGATGTCGTGTTCGAGGTGCGTCATGATTCGCCTCGCTTCAGCTTCACGACCACTTCAGTGAAATCCTGGCGCGCGCGATTGAGGCGCGAGCGCACGGTGTTCACGGGACAGTCGACCAGCTCTGAGATCTCCTCGGGCTTCATGCCCAGGAGCTCGTGGTACACGAACACGGAGGCCTTCTCCTCGCTCAATTGCGAGAGAGCCTGTTGCACGAGTGCGGCCGCCTGCTTCACCTGCGCGGCGCGTTCGGGATCGTGGCGTTCGTCGGTGGGGTTCTCGGGAACTTCTTCGGTCGCCTCTTCCTTGCGACGGCGCTTTCCGCGCAAGTGCATCAGCCCCACGTTGACGCACACCCGATGGAGGAAGGTGGAGACGCGCGAGTCGCCCCGGTACGTCTTCAGGGCGCGCATCAGCTGGATGTAGGACTCCTGAACGAGGTCTTCGAGGTCGGGGCTCTGGCCCACGACGCGGTAGAGGACTCGCCAGGCCTGATCGCGAGTGCGCTCGTAAAGCTGCGTAAAGGCAATGCTTTCGCCATCGCGCGCGGCCAGAGCGAGCGTGCGAAGAGGGTCAGCCACCGCGGCGAGGTCGTTCGACATGTACCCGTTGGTGAGAGCGAGGGCCGTCATGGCACTCGTTGGTTGCTGGGGGCAACCCCGACGATCCACACCTTATTACTGGAGCGTCAGGGAGGTGATGTTGTCCCATGCCACATGCGACTTCCCCTGCTCCTCCTGCTGGTGGTCCTGAGTGCTTCGGCCCGCGCTGAGAATCAGCCCTTTGACGCAGCCTCTGCGGCGCGCTTCACCAGGCTGGCCCTGGCGTGCGTTCACAAGGAGTACCCGAACAAGCTGGCTCACGTGCTGAACGACGCGAAGGACGTGAAGTCGCCGAAGGCGCTCACTCCGGCATTCTTCGGCTGTTACGACTGGCACTCTTCGGTGCACGGGCACTGGTTGCTCGCGAGGTTGGCGCGCACCTATCCCGATGCGCCGTTCGCGGCGGAGGCGCGCAAGGCGTTGGCGCTCAGTCTCACCGCGAAGAATCTCGCGGCCGAGGTGAAGTACTTCGAGGGGCAAGGTCGCGTGAGCTTCGAGCGGCCGTATGGGATCGCGTGGCTGCTCCAGTTGGCGCTCGAGCTACGCGAGTGGAAGACGCCGGAAGCGCAGGCGTGGTCCAGGTCACTCGAGCCGTTGGAGCGCGCGGCGGCGGCGCGGATCTCCGCGTGGCTTCCGAAGTTGTCGAAGCCGATTCGCATTGGAGAACACGATCAGACTGCGTTCGCGTTCGGGTTGATTCTCGATTGGGCACGCGGTGCGGGTGATGCGGCGATGGTGAAGCTGCTCGAGGAGCGCGTGGAATTCTTCTACGGAAAAGATCGCGCGTGCCCGCTCTCGTGGGAGCCCAATGGACAGGACTTCCTCTCTCCGTGTCTTGCTGAAGCGGACCTGATGCGTCGAGTGATGCCTCAGGAGAAGTACGCGACGTGGCTGCGTGAGTTCCTTCCGCAGATTCCGGAGAAGCCGGACAAGCCGTGGCTCAGCCCCGAGGTGGTGACGGATCGATCGGATCCGAAGCTCGCGCATCTCGACGGACTCAACTTGTCGCGCGCGTGGATGCTGGAGGGAATCATCACCGCGTTGCCTTCGAGTGATGCGCGATTGGTCGCGCTGTCGGCTGCTGCACAAGCACACCGAGTCGCAGGGCTCGAGTCAGTGACAGGTGAGCACTACGAAGGTGGTCACTGGCTCGGCAGCTTCGCCGCGTACCTGGTGACCAACCGAGGTCACTGATGTCTCCCTCTCCCATCGGGAGAGGGTCGGGGTGAGGGCATACGTCTTGCCCAGTGAACGCTCCATGCGGTCGCTTCTGAAGACTCTTCTCTCGGTGATGCTCCTCATCACGGGCTGTATCCCCGTCGAAAATCCGAGGCCCGATGGCGGTGATGCCGGTGTCACGCCCGACGCAGGTGACCTGACTGA
>CBIHPJ010000721.1:0-4601 GCA_966211295.1 uncultured Myxococcales bacterium
GAGCTCCATCAGCTCCCATGTCCAGGGCAGCTTTCGCCCCGGCGCCTCGCTCAACCAGACGCGCGCGTCGGGCACGACCATGCCTTCCATGCGGCCAGGATTCACACAGTGGGCGCGCACGACGCGGCGGCCCAGCTTCACTTCGGCGATGAAGCGCTCGTAGCGGCGAACGAGCCGGCCTTCATGAAGCTCGCTGGGCCAACGCCAAATCAACACGCCAACGAGCTTTGGCAGCTTCCGGCCCGAGCCACCACCGCCCACTCAGTTCAGCGTGCACGAGCCCGCGGTATCCCCCGTGGTGTCGAACAACGGGCAGGTCGTCACCTTGCGCTCGCACGCCTTGCTGCACGGAGCCGTCGGCGGCGAATCACACGCCGCGATCGCCGCTTGGCGGTCTGCCGCGTACACCGGCCATTCGTCCGATCTGATCGCCGCGTTGGGGCAAGTGCAGGGCTCACACTGATTCCCGACGAACACCGATCTGCACTCCGCGGGGGCCCTGCACGCGCGCGAATAGAAGTTCGCTTGAATCATCGTGGGATCACCGCAGCCACACAGCACGCACGCCAGAAGGACGAGCCGCATACTCAGGCTTGTCAGCGCGTATTTCTCACTGCCACTCTGCCAACCCTGATGCGCACGTTCCTTTTTCCGCTCCTCTCGCTCCTGCTCACCGGGTGCTGCATTCAGTTCCCGCCCCCACGTCCAGAACCGCTGTCCGAGGAAGACGGGGGTGTGCGTGGTTCTCCGCTCTGGCCTGAAGGGACGGTGACCTTCGGCACCACCGACGACAACGGAGAGACCTTCCAGAACATCGGCGCGTCACTCACCCTGCATCGGGGTCCGCAGGGCGGAAATCACGCGTACGCGAAGTACCAGGTGAGCGGCGGGTACGTGGCACCGAGTGCGACGTTCGAACACCGGGTGCGGCGCGCAAAAGACGGAGTGCTGGTGAGCAAGGGCCAGCGAATCTTCGACGTGACCGCCGGCGATGGAGGCGTGTGGACCTCCGATGGAGCGGCCACCATGTTCCTCTGCCCCACTCCCGTGGGCGTGAGCATCGTGCGCGAGCCCCTCGACTTCGAAGTGATCGTGAAGGGCGGCGACGGAAGTTTCCTCGGCCGCGCGACGGTGCAGTCCACCCTCACCTGCGACATGTGCGAGGCGGACTGCGGAGGCTGATCCGTCTTGATTGGCGTCCGGGGACGCTCGCTCAGGCGCCGTCGTGCTGCAGCCACGAAGAGAGCAGCGCCCTGGTGCTCTCGTGCACCGGTGACTTGAGCACCACTTCAGGCGGCCCCGACTCGATCACCACCCCGTGATCGAGGATGCAGACGTGCTCCACGCCGCGCGCGAGCTGCAGATCGTGCGTGACCACCACCTGCGTCACTCCACTCGCGTCGATGCGCTTCAAAGTTTGAAGCACCTCGTTCTTCATCGAGGGGTCGAGCGCGCTGGTGGGCTCGTCGTACAGCAGCACACGCGGCTCCATCGCCAGCGCGCGCGCGATCGCCACACGCTGTCTCTGACCGCCAGACAACTGCTCGGGGAACGCGTTGAGCCGCGGCTCGAGCCCGAGCTGGCAGAGCAGATCACGCGCGCGCTTCTCGGCCACCGAGCGTGACTCGTTCTTCGCGTGCATCGGAGCGAGCACACAGTTCTCGAGCGCAGTGAGATGAGGGAAGAGCTCGAACGACTGGAAGACGAGACCGAGCTTGCGGCGCGACTCGGCGATGGCGCGCTTCCGCTCCTCGGGTGCGCTCTCCTTCGTGCCGCGAATGATCGTCCCATCGATGTCGATGGTCCCCGTCTCGAAAGACTCGAGGCCCATCACGCAGCGGAGCATCGTCGACTTGCCCGCACCACTCCGCCCCAGCAGCGCCGTGAGCGTGCCCGCGGGAAGATCGAACGACATCCCATTGAGCGTCGGCGCGGGATTACCGTCGTAGTGCCGCACCAGGTCCTTCACCACGAGCGTCATGCCGGCCCCCTCTTGAGGTGGCGACCGAAGTGCTCTTCCGCTTTGCGCGCGAGGCGAGCGAACGGCAAACCGAGCAGCAGGTAGAACGCCGCGACCACGAGCCCGAGCCCGAGGTGATCACGCGTGGAGTTCGCGAGGTTGGTGTACGTCTTCGTCAGCTCCGTCAGCGTGACGATCGAGACCAGCGAGCTGTCTTTGAGCAGCGCGATGAAGTCGTTGGTCATCGGAGGAATCGAGATGCGGAGCGCCTGGGGCCCGATCACCAACCGCAGCGTTTGCCAGGTGGAGAGCCCGAGCACGCCCGCCGCTTCTTGTTGACCCACCGGCACGGACTCGAGGCCCGCGCGGTAGTTTTCCGCTTCAGCCGCCGCGTAGTTGAGACCGAGCGCGATCACGCCCGCGACGAAGGGATTCAGCTTGAGCCCGAGCTCCGGCAACCCGAAGTACACGATGGTCAGCTGCACCAGCAGCGGCGTGCCGCGGAAGAACTCGATGTACAGAATGCAGAGCCAACGCAGCGGCTTCGGCCCGAAGCGGCGACCGAGCGCCAGGCTCACTCCGAGCAGAATCGCGAGCGCCATCGAGCACAACGAGACGAGCAGCGTGAGCCCCGCGCCCACCGCGAACATCGGAAGCATCGCGGGGTAACGCGTGGTGAGTCGCTCCCAGAAAGAAGGCAGCGCGCCCACCGCTGCACGCCACTTCTCGAACTCGATCGAGGGAGCGCTCGAGGCAGGCGTGGTGTCGCCGAAGAGCTTCGCGGTCTCGGGCGACCAGATGCCCCACTTCTCGTAGAGCTTCCGCAGCGAGCCGTCTTTCTCGAGGCTCTCGAGCGCCTCGTTCACCTGGCCGAGCAGATCCGCTTCGCCGAGGCGCACCGCGATCGCGTACTGCACGGTGCCGAAGTCACCGCGCACCGACTCGAAGCTGGGCTCGAGATCGCCGTAGTAGTGCGCCACCGGATCATCGAGCAGCACCGCGTCGGTCCGTCCGAGCTTGAGGTCGTCGTAGATCTCGTCCTGGCCGCCCTCGTAGGTGCGCACGTCGGCGCCCGCGCGCTCGAGAATGCGCGAGGCCATCGAGCCGGGGAGCGTGCCCACTTTCCTTCCTGCCAACGCCTCCAACGTGCGCGGAGCAGCGCCGTCGCCCTTGCGAATGGTGAGCACCTCGCTGGTCGCGAAGTAGGGGCGCGAGAGCTCGACCACGCGCTTCTTCTCTTCAGCGACCTCGATGCCGTTGATGACGAGATCGAAGTCACCACGCGCGAGCAGCTCGAGCAGCTTGTCCCACGGACCGTGAACCGGCCGCGCCTGCCGCCCCATGCGTTGACCGAGCAGCGTCGCGAGCTCGACCTCGAAACCCGTGAGCCGATTCGGCTCCATCGGATCTTGAAAGACGTACGGTGCTCCGCCCTGCGCGTCGGCGCCCCAGGTCAGCGGCTCCGCTCCGGGGGAGAGCGAGGCGGTGAGCAGCACAGCGAGTGCTGCGATGCGTCCATTCATCAAGGCGATCGGTACACGTCCACGCCGTCCACGACGGTGAGCTGCACTTTAGCGTCGAGCAACGTCTTCGGATCATCGCTGACGGGATCCACCGGGAGCACGAGGAAGTCGGCGTCGAAGCCTTCCTTCAATTGGCCGCGGCGATCTTCCGCGAAGGCCGCGTACGCCGCGCCCGTGGTGAAGCCCGCGAGCGCCTGCTCTCCGGTGAGCACCTGCTCCGGCATCCAGCCACCTTGCGGAGCGCCCTTCGCGTCTTGACGCGTGCGCGCAGCGTAGAGGCCGAGCATCGGGTTCGGATCTTCCACCGGGAAGTCAGAGCCGAACGCCACGTGCGCGCCGGTGTCGAGCACCGACTTCCACGCGTACGCGAAGCGGGTGCGCTCAGGGCCCAGTCGCGCGGGAGCCCACGGCATGTCGCTGGTGGCGTGCGTGGGCTGGAAGCTGGCGATGAGGCCGTGCTTCGCGAACTTCTCCACGTCCGCCTGGGTAAGCACCTGCGCGTGCTCCACGCGGTGACGCAGCTTCGGGTCCAGCTTCGAGAGGCCCTCGATCACCACGCTGTTCGCGCGATCGCCGATCGCGTGCACCGCGACCTGGAAACCGCGCTCGGCGAAGTCGTGAGCGCGCTTCTCGAAGACTTCCGGAGTGAGCAACAAGAGTCCCTGCTGCGAAGGCTCATCAGAATACGGAGCGTGCAGCGCCGCGCCTCTGCTCCCGAGCGCGCCGTCGATCAGCAGCTTCACCGCCTTCATCTCGAGGTGGCGGCCGCTGAAGGTGCCCAGGCCGAGGTACTCGTCAGCCTGATCACCCTGCCCGTCGGCCATCACGTAGAGCCGCACCGGGAGCCCGCCCAACATGTCCCACGACTGCAATTGGCGGAACGTCGCGAGGTCCATTCCCGCGTCGTGCACTTGCGTGAGGCCCAACCGGGCGCACGTCTCGAGCGCGACCTTCAGCTGCTGCTGAGCCTCTTTCTGCGTGGGCGCAGGAATCTTCGCGGTCACCGCGTCCATCGCGTTGTCGATGAGCACGCCGGTGGGCTCGCCCTTCGCGTCGCGCAGAATTCGACCGCCCGGAGGATCCTTCGTCGCCGCCGAGATGCCCGCGCGCCTGAGCGC
>CBIHPJ010000722.1:0-4586 GCA_966211295.1 uncultured Myxococcales bacterium
GCTCGCACCGCGGGCATCAAGGTCATCCTTCGCTTCCAGTACAACGACGGACCGATCGGAGCGCAGGACGCCAGTCGCGCGCAGGTGCTCGCGCATCTCAACCAGCTCGCTCCGATCTTTCAGGAATACGTCGACGTGATCGCCGTGATGCAGGGCGGATTCATCGGAGCGTGGGGCGAGTGGCATTCCTCGACCAACGGTCTCGACAACACGTCCGATCGCACGGCGATCCTGCAGGGGATTCTCTCCGCGCTGCCCGCTTCCCGATCGGTGCAGCTGCGCACTCCGAATTTCGTCGACGACATTTTTCCTGGCGGTCCGCTCTCTTCGACGCAGGCGTTCACTGGATCGAATGTCTCGCGCACCGGCCATCACAACGACTGCTTCCTCGCGAGCGACACCGACTTCGGCACGTACCCATCGCCGATCGATACGTGGAAGGACTACGTCGCCGAAGGAGGCCGCTTCGCTCCGACGGGAGGCGAGACGTGCGCCGTGTACGCGCCGAGATCCGAGTGCGCGAGCGCGAGGGCCGAGATGGCGCGGTTGCACTTCCGCTTCCTCAACTCGGGCTACCACCAGGGCGTGCTCGACTCGTGGACCGATGGCGGCTGCATGAAGGACGTGCAGGATCACCTCGGCTATCGCTTCGAGCTCCTTCAGCTGGAGCACTCGAGCGAAGTTCGTCCCGGTGGCTTGCTGCGGCTCAAGTAGAGCATTCGCAATGACGGGTATGGCGCGCTCTTCAATGCGAGGCCGCTGCAGGTCGTGCTCGAGCGCGGCGCGACTCGGCTGGTGGCGACGATCAACAGCGTCGATGTTCGCCGCTGGGAGACGGGCGTGCACGACATCGACGTGAAGCTGCGCGTGCCCGCGAATCTGATGCCTGGGGATTACCGGGTGTCGCTTGCTCTGCCTGATGCGGATCCGGGGCTCAGGGCGCGCTCCGTGTACTCAGTGCAGTTGGCCAACGTCGGCACGTGGGACGGCGATGCTGGCGTGAACGTCGTCGTTCCGAGATTGAACGTGAGTGCGACGTCGAGTGGAGAGGTTGACCTCAGTGCGATGCAGTTTGTTGAGGTGCCTTAGTACGCCCCTCTCCCCTGCCCCTCTCCCCGCTTCGCAGGGAGAGGGAGATTAGAGGCCGAACCAGCGCGCGCGACGGCTCGATCCGAAGAGCGATTTCTCTGCTCGGAGTTCGAGTGACGGCGTCTGGAAGGTGCCCGTCGGTTTGGGGCCGGAGAAGAAATCGACGTCGACTCGTCCGATCTTTCCTCCGCCGAACTCGACGTAACAGGAGCCGCGGCCCAGGTGCGGCACCCGATCTCCGCTGGTGAGCTTCGCGACGATCGCGGCGCCCACGGTCTTCGCTGCACCTTCGGCGAAGACTCCTGCCTTCGGAGTCATCTGGTTCGCCACGTCGCCGCACGCGTAGACGTTCGGAAACTTCGTCTCCAGGGTCGCGGGGTCGACCTGGATCCAGTGGCCTTCGCCGAGCGGACTGTCGAGCACGACCTTCGGGCAGCGATGCTTCGGCACTCCGAGGAAGAGTGTGCACGGCACTTCGCTCCCATCGTCGAGCACGACGACTTGCCGCGTCGCATCGAGCGAGGTCACTTGCTTGCTCGGCAGGTACTTGATCCCGCGCTCCGCGAACGCCGCGATCAGCGCCTTCGAGGTGTCAGGCGACGGAGGCACCGGCACCGACATCGGCGTCACCAGGGTGACCTCGCAGTTCCCGCGCACGCCCCTCTTCTGCAGATAGTCGTGGAACAAGAGCACCGCTTCACTCGGCGCGGGCGGACACTTGAAGTGCGGACCACAGACGCCGATCACCACCGAGCCTTTGGTGAAGTTCGGGATCGCTCCGCGCAGGTACTCGGCGCCTTCGACTGAGTAGAACTCGTCGCGGCCGCTCCGCAGCCCCGGAGTCACGCTGCAGTCGTAGTCAGCGCCCAGCGCGACCACGAGTTGATCGGCTTCGTACTGCCCTTGATTCGTCGTGACCTTGCGCGCGATGGGATCGATCTCGGTGATCGTCTCGCGCACTACCCGCACTCCGGGCTTCGCGATCTTCGCGTACGGCAGGCGCACCGACTCCGGCGACGCGAGGCCGAACATCACGTCGAGCTTCGAGTACCCGAAGACGAACGAGTCCGATTGATCGATGAGGGTGAGCTCGACGCGATCACCGAGCGCTTCGGAGACCAGGCTGGTGACTTCGAGTCCACCGAAGCCGGCTCCGAGCACGACGACGCGAGGTTTCATCGCGGCTGAAGTAACGGCCGCTCACGAAGGCACGGACACGAAACTGGGGCTCAGCGCAGCCGTTTGAGAGGGAGAAAGCTCAGTAACCGGCGCGGCGGATCACCTTGTACGCGCTGGTGACCGAGCGGAGGTTGTGCACGATGCCGTACGAGCAACCGCGCGCCTCGTACGCCCAGAGGTTGCCCCACGCATCACCGGACTCGTACAGGAAGATGTGGCCCGCGCCGTTCGTGTTGTAGACGAACGCGTCGCCCTTGATGACGTTCGCGCGGCTCACGGTGCTCCACTGCGAGTTGCTGCCGATGAAGGTGGCCGTGCTGTACGGGTGCGAGTCGACCGAGAGATCCGAGTTGCTCGAGGGGATCTGCCAGATCTTCGCGACGTAACCCGAGCAGTCAGCGCCGTAGCTGCCGGAGTGCGAGCAGCTGGGGCAGCTGCCCGTGCACACGCCCTTGTTCGAGCTGGTCGGGCCGCCCGACAGCCAGCGACCGTGGCCCCACCAGTACGAGAAGCCGACGCCGGTCTTCGCGCGAGCGATCGCCGCGTCACGGCTCGAGGTGCTGGGAGTACCGCCGGTGCCGCCACCCGTCGACGGCTGCGAGACGAGGTTCAGGTACGAGCCGTAGCTCCAGCCGGACACGCCGTTGTACTTCACGTTGTACCAACCGCCGCTGGGCTGGGTGACGTTCACCGTGGTGACCGTCGCGCCGCTGGGGATGACCAGGCGGACCTGCGCGCTCAGCGACGCCGAGGTGCGGAGGTTCAGGTTCGAAGTGGTGCGCAGGGTCGAGCCCAGCGCCACGCCCGACGACAGCTCGCTCGACAGCGTGCCGTACTCTTCGGCGCTGGTGAGGACGTCGCCCTCAGCCGCGGTGTCGCCAGCCGTGCCCGTCGCGCAGCCCATCATCGCCACCGTCGCCGCAAGCACCGTCAGTCGAAGCGTGTTCATGCGCGCTCCACTTTGCGAGGCATGTGCCGGTTCCGGCGCCGCTCGGAAGAACGTCCAAATCGCCAAGGGTGCTTACAGATCTCCGCTGCCCGGAAACTGAACAGTTTGGGGCGTTTGTCCGAAATCAGAGCAACGACGTGGGCTTGTCACTCTGGAGTGACAGGTTGGCTCCGACCGATCCGGTGTGCTTTGGGGCCCTCCCCATGAAGCATCCTCGGCGGACTGGAGCGGTGGTGGCGGTGGCCTTCGTAGCGGGCTTCGCCCTCTGGAATCTGCGCCCGCGACCGGGGTCGATCGAGGTCATCGAAGACGAGCCGGCGGTCGTCGATTCGGGCACCGCGGCGGCGATCAGCGCGACGAAGAATCCGTCTCCGAAAGCGACAGCGGTCATCGGTCCTGATGCGGGAATGCCCGAGGCGAGGACAGGTGGGGGCCAGGTGGTCGCTGAGTTCGGTTGGGGAAATGGCGACGGGAAGCTCGGCCACTCCAAGCCGGATGAGGCGAATCCTGAAGCGCCGATGAGCCTCACGGTCGATGCGCTCGGCAACGTGTGGATCCTGGATCAGGTCAATGAGCGGCTGGTGAAGTTGGACAAGTCGGGGAAGCAGATCGGCACAGTGCCCCTCACGGTGCAGCAGGGGCAGGACGTGGTGGTCGGTCCCGATGGCACGGTGATGGTGCTCGATCGGTTGGTCGACAAGGCGGTGTCGATCACCGGCGCTGATGGGAAGCCGATTGGTGAGCTGCCGCTGGTGGGGAAGGGACTCGAGGAAGGTGGCGCGTCGACCGGCGTGTTCGTCGATGGGAATGACGTGGTGGTCGAGCGCGAGCACGGTGACTCGGTGCGAATTGGCAGCACTTCGGGTGAAGCGTCGAAGGAGCGCCCTGAGATCCCCGGCCGGCCCGCGGGCGATGGGCGCACGTATCTGACCGCGGGGATCGTCGATGCGGCGTCGGGGACGGTGATGGTGACGGCGATCGATCGCGAGCCGCAGGCGCATCGCTTCACGCGGCAGCTTTCCATTGGTCAGCCGGTGATCGCGCTCAATGCGCTCGATGCCGATCGCAGTGGGATCATTTATCTCGGGACCGTGCTCGAGCTTCCGGGGTCCACGGCAGAGGCTCCCGTGTTTGGCATTGCGGTGCTTTGTTTGGATCCGCTCGATGGACGGCCGTTGGGACAGACGCGCTTCGCTGCGAACACGATGCCTGAAGAGACGTTCCGCGAGCTGACCGTGCTTCCCGAGGGGGGCGTGTTGTTCCTCGAGAGAACTGCGACTGGTCCTCGGGTGGTGAGGTACAGCTGCGGTAGCTGAAGGCTCGCTCGCCCCTCTCCCCTGCCCGTCTCCCCGCTGCGCAGGGAGAGGGA
>CBIHPJ010000723.1:0-4581 GCA_966211295.1 uncultured Myxococcales bacterium
CGCCTGCTCGCAGTGGTGACCATCGCGCTCAGCGCCACGGCCTTCGCTCAGGCTGATCAGCCCACGCCGCCCCCGATGGTGCCCGTTGATCAGCCTGCTGATCCGGCCGCGCAGCCTCCGCCCTTCCCGTCTTCGCAGCCCGCTCCGCAGCAGCCGGCGCCCCAGAATCCGCAGCAGCAACAACAGCCGCAGTACCAGCAGCAGCCTGCGTATCAGTACCCGCAGCAGCAGCAGTACGGGCAGCAGCCTCCGTATCAGCAGCAGCCTCCGTATCAGCAGCAACCGCAGTATCAGCAGCCGCAGTACCAGCAGTACCCGCAGCAACAGCAGCCCCAGTACCAGCAGTATCCGCAGCAGCAGCAGTACCCGCAGCAGCAGAATCCGCAGCAACAGCAACCGCAGCAGTATCAGCAGCAGCCTCCCCAGCAGCCGCAACAGCCCACCACCACGCAGACCAACGACTGGTGGACCTCGACGCGCACGAAGCACTTCGTCGGGTTGATCTCAGGGTCCGTTGGTCTCGGCAGCACCACTCTCGGAGTGGTGGGCAACGTGCGCGGCGAGATCGACATCAGCCGCATCGGCTTGCTGGTCGGCTACAGCAACTTCATCTCCACCACGTTCGACACCATCCAGGTCCACCAGTTCAACGTGATGGGTGGCTACTCGTTCTTCTCGAGCGACGAGTTCACGCTGCGCGCGCTGGCCGGCGTGGACATCATGATGCGCGAATCGCAGACCGCGATCGGTCCGGTGCTCGGCAGCACGCTCCGCGCGATGTGGCACCGCATTGGCCTCGATGCCGCGGTGATGGTCACCCTCTTCCCCTTCCGCCAGTTCGAGCTCCGCGCGGCCTTCGTCTTCCAGTGGTCCATCTTCGAGGCGCACCTCGGGTGGAGACTGCAGGTGGTGGACGCGACGATGAGCGGGAACCTGGGAACGTTGTTCACCCTGAGCCCGGGGATCAATGGTCCCGTCGCGGGTATCGGACTCACCTTCTAAGAATCAGCTCGGCATCGGCATGAAGGTGAGCGCGGTCATCACCCAGGTGATCACCACCACCACCTTGCGTCCCTTGCTGAGCGGAATCGAGGGATCGACCACCGGCGGGTGACCGAGCCCCACGATGCGGGTGATCAGGAAGAACCAGATCAACCAGCTCGCGCTGAAGAACAACGCCATCACCAACGCTGCCCCCGCGACGCGCTCGCCGATCTTCTCTGCTTCGTTGCCGTACCAGGCGTGCGTGAGGTGACCTCCGTCGAGCTGTCCGACGGGGAGCAGGTTCAGCATCGTCATCACCAGGCCGAACCACGCGGCGATGAACACCGGGTGCGCCATCACATCGGAGCCCGCGGGGAGCTCTCCGTGAATCACGCGCACCGCGATCCACGTGAGCAGGTTGTCTCCGAAGATCTGCAACGCGGGGAACACCGGTTCCGGAGTGCCGTCGAGCAGGTGCTTCACGTAGAGCCCCATCATCGACGCCAGATTGAGGAGCGAGGTGGTGGGCGCCACGCTCGAGTCACTCATCTTCGGCAGCGCCTCGACGTGCGAGAGCGACACGCCGACGAACAGCATGGGCACGGCGATCAACAGGCCCGCGAGCGGCCCCGCGGCTCCGATGTCCACCAGCGCGTCGCGACTGGGGATCTTTCCGCGCAGCCGAATCACCGCGCCCATGGTGCCGAAACCGATGGGGAACGGGATGAAGTACGGCAGGCTCGCGTCGACTCCGTGGTGACGCGCCATGAAGTAGTGGCCGAGCTCGTGGCTGAGCAAAATCAGCATCACCACGCCTGAGTAGAAGGCGCTGCCCCAGAGCTTGTCTTCGTCGGAGCCGATCACTCCGCCGCCGAACAGCACGAAGAAGACCGAGAAAGTGGTCACGCACGTCGCCAAGAAGAGCGCTGCGTGGAAAGGCTTGTTCTGTACGGGCGGAAGCGACGCCATGGAGCTTTGGGATTCCTTGATTGACTCGATCGAGTGACTACCTATGCTCCGCGCGCCGCATCACCTCAACCCCCTCAACCCCCGAAGGAGTAGCAAATGAAGAAGGGTTTTCTGGCTATCGCGCTGGCCGCCGCCGTGTCCGGTTGCACCTCTGTCGAGTCCGCCACCGTCGCGAGCAATGAGATCACCGCCAATGGGGGCGAGGCCGTTGCCGTCATCCAGGCCAGCTCGCTGGGTTGGACCCTCATCTTCCACATCGTCGACATCGTGAGCTCCGACCTCGACCAGGTCGTGAACAAGCTGCTCGTCGGCGAGGCGAAGGCCATGGGCGCGTCGAAGGTCGACCTCAAGGGCGCCTCCACCACCCCGCGTCACGGCATCTTCGCGCTGGCTGGTTTCATCACTGGCTTCACGTCGTCGACGGCCACGGGCGTCGCGGTCAAGTAAGTCCGCTTCGGGTGGTTCACACAGGCTCGCTCCGCGATGGAGCGGGCCTGTTTTCTTTCAGGGGTGTTCTGCGTGAAGAAGTTCGTCCTCGCGATGCTGGTGCTCAGCGGATGTCCGAAGGGGAACGATGCGCCTCCGCCGGCGTCGCTCGCCAACGAGGCCCGGCGCGCGCTCGCTGAGCGGGAGAAGCGGCTCACCTCGTTCAAGCTCGTGGTCGACAGCAGCGAAGGAGAGAACCGCGCGCATCACGAAGTCGCCTTCCGCAGTCCCAACAAGAGCCGCGGTCACATGACGTCGCCGCAGGAGTTCGAGCTCGCGTTCGATGGCACCACGCTGGTGCGGCTGATTCACTCGCAGAAGAAGTACGAGGTGGTGAGCCTCGAGATGCCCGCGGCTGATCGCGCGTTCTTCCTCGCTTCGCAGTTCATGCCCTTCGTGCCCGAGGGCTATCGCGCGCCGTTGCTTCCGCAGACTGGAGTGGACGCGAAGAGCGACAAGCCGAACACCCTCGAGCTCACGGTGAAGCCGGGTGACGGAGTGACGGTGACGTATGTGCTCCGCATGCCCTCGGGAGATTTCCTGGAGAAGCGCACCACCGCCGAGGGGCAGACTCGCGTGCTGAAGATGGAGAGCGAGAAGTGCGATGACTCGCTCAAGCTCTGCGTGCCCACGAAGTTGGTGGAGCGAATGGGAGAACAGGTGCTGGGTACGACTGAAGTGACGTCGGTGGAGTTGAATGCTGCGCTCCCGCAAGACACGTTCTCGCCGAAGGTTCCGGAAGGGTGGTCGAAATGAAGCGCGCGTTGATGGTGCTGAGCTGTGTGGTGGCGTCGAGTGTCTTCGCTCGTGATGTTCCGGTGAGCACCGAAGCGGAGCTGCGCACGGCGATCGGCGCGGCGATGCCCGGTGACGTGATCATCCTCGCGAATGGCACGTATGCGATTGGGTCGAAGCTCTCGTGCAGCCGCGCGGGGACGGCGGGAATGCCGATCGTGGTGCGGGGAGCGACTCCCTTCGGCGCGACGCTCGAGTCGAACACGGTGATCGCGATCGGAGTGAGCGCTCCGTTCTGGCACTTCGAGGACTTCGCGATGCGCGGCGTGTGCGCCGATGATTCGAATTGCGAGCACGCGTTCCAGGTCACCGGGCTGGCGACGGACACGGTGCTCCGGCATCTGCGGTTGGTGGACTTCAACGCGCAGCTGAAAGTGAACGCCACGGCCGCGGGTGATGGTGGCTACGACATGCCGCACCGCGGACTGGTCGAGGCGTGCGAGCTCTACGACACGCGGCCTCGCGTGACTTCGAATCCGGTCACCAAGCTCAACATCGACACCGGCGATGACTTCGTGGTGCGCGACAATTTGATCCGCGACTTCTCGAAGAACGGGGGCAACTTCACCAGCTACGGCAGCTTCATGAAGTCGGGCGGCAAGCGCGGCGTGTACGAGCGGAATCTGGTGCTCTGCGCGTCGGGTGGCGCCTCGATGACCGACACGCGCATCGGGTTGTCGTTCGGTGGTGGAGGGACCGCTCCGCAGTTCTGCTTCCCCGGGTTCAACGCGAGCATTCCGTGCAGCGTCGAACATGAGGACGGCGTGATGCGGAACAACATCGTCGCGAACTGCAGCGACGTGGCGATCTATCTGAATCGCGCGCGGAACACGGCGGTGCTGCACAACACGCTGGTGGGGACGAACGGTGTGGATTTCCGGTTCGACACCACGAGTGGGCGTGCGGTGGGCAACTTGCTCACGTCGAACATTCGCGCGCGCGACATGGGGATGTTCACGGGGACGCAGAATGTGAGCGGCGTGACGGTGGCCACGTTCGATGCGGCGTACGCGAATCCGCTCGCCGGGGATTTGAGTGTGACGGGCGCGGTGACGGCGTGGGTGGGCCAGGTGACTCCGCCGCCCGCGGGCGTGACGGATGATTTCTGCGCGCGCACTCGTACGGGGACGATGTGGACGGTGGGTGCGCTCGAGCACTCGCTGGGTGATTGCGCGACTTCAAAGCCGCCGGATGGTGGCGTGCCGGTCGGTGGTGGTGCGGGTGGTGGAGGTGGTGCGACTGGTGGCGGCGGTGGTTCTGCGACTGGTGGTGGTTCTGCGACTGGTGGCGGCACTGCGACGGGTGGCGGCACTGCGACGGGTGGCGGTACTGCGACGGGTGGCGGAG
>CBIHPJ010000724.1:0-4580 GCA_966211295.1 uncultured Myxococcales bacterium
AGAGCTGCCCGTTCCACGTCGAGGTCGCGCTGGACGTTCGCAATCACCTGCGCGCAGGCCCCTCGTGTCCGCGAGAGTACGTGGTGAAGCAGCAGCTGCTCGATCTTCCCGAGACGTACGAGCCGTGGGCCCGCAAGCAACGCCTCGCGATCGCTCCAGCGGCGTTCTCTCCTTTGTGCCCAGTCGGTGAAGAGCTCGCGCCAAAGATCGCGATCCGCGAGCCGCGCCCGAAGAGCCGCTACCTCTTCGATCCCGACACTCCGCGCGAGCTCTCGACCGTGCGCTTCGCCGCGGCCGTCTCACCTGCAAACGAAGAAATCGTCTGGCTCGTCGACGGCGCTCCGGTGGGCAAAGTCGGATACCCGCACGAGCTTCGCTGGCACCTTTCTCCAGGCACGCACGTGATCCGCGCACGCCTTGCTCAATCAGGCGAGACCACGGCCGCTGTGACCGTCACCGTCGACGACTAGCAGGGCCTGCCCTCTTCTGCGCCAGCACGCGCGCCACCACCTCGACTGCATTTCGCAGCCGCCCAGGGGCGTAGGGCGCGAAGCCCAGCAGCAACCCACCTTCCGTCGATCCTCTGAGCGCGCCCGGTGAAATCGGCATGCTCATCACGCGCTGCTTCTCGAGCGCTGCCGCGACCGTGACGTCGTCGCTCCCGGGTGGCAGTCGAACCGCGAGTCCGAGTCCCGCGCGCGCTCCGATGGGCTGAACCGCGCCGCGAAGCTCTTGCTCGAGCGCGTCCAGCAACGCCGACCTGCGCTCGGCGTAGAGCCCGCGCATTCGTCGCAGATGTCTGCCGAAGTGGCCTTCTTCGATGAAGTCGGCGAGCGCGGCCTGCGGGAGCACCATGGTGTGCCGGTCGACGATGCTCTTCACCGCGATGAATGGTTCGACCAGCCGCTCTGGGAGCGCCACGTAGGCGAGGCGCAGCGAGGGGAGCATCGTCTTGCTGAACGCTCCGGCGTGAATGACGAGGTCGTCCCCATCGAGGCTCTTGAGCGCGGGGACCGGCCGGCCCTCGTAACGGAACTCACTGTCGTAATCGTCCTCGAAGACGTAGCGCTTCTGCTCGCGCGCCCACGCCAGCAGCTCGAGACGCCGCTCGATCGCCATGGTGACCCCGAGAGGCCATTGGTGACCGGGCGTGACGTACGCCAGCCTGGCCCTTGGGGCTCGGGCACGTGCCTCGCTCACCACCATTCCGCGGTCGTCGACCGGCACGGGAATGAGCTTCGCCCCCGCGGCGCGAAAGACCGCAGAGGCACCGACGTAGCCCGGCTCTTCGAGCCACACGCTGTCTCCGCGCTCGACCAACAGCCGAGCCGTCACTTCGAGCGCCTGCTGCAGACTTGGGAGGATCACGATGCAGTCAGCCGAGGTCTTCACGGCCCGTGACGCGCGCAGCTGCGCGGCGATGGCCCGCCGGAGGGGCAGATAGCCGGCCACCTCCGCGGACTCGAGCCAGACCGCCTCGTCCCTCCTCGCTCTCCGCGCAACGAGCCGGGACCAAAGCTCGACGGGAAATGCGTCAACAGCGGGAACGTGCGGGCGAAACGGCCGAGGCGTTCCCGTCTCACGGATGTGAAACGGGCTGGTGAACTCGCGCGCCCACCGTGAGAGCACCGGTGTGATGCGTGCCGTGCTGGGACGAAGCGCCTGCGGGCTCCGCGGGGCCTCGAAGGACTCATCAGGCAAGACCGCGCTCACCACGGTGCCCGAGCCTCCGCGGGCGGACAGATAGCCTTCGCCGATCAGCTGCTCGAACGCGCCGACGACCACCCCTCTCGAAACTTCGAGCTGCTCACAGAGCGCCCGGGTCGAGGGCAACGCGTCTCCGGGCCGGAGCCGCCCACGCAACATCTCCTCACGCAGTGCTTCCACCAGCGCGAGCTGGAGAGGCACACCTGTCCTCAAGGTCAGGGGCAGCTCAAAGTGGTCCATTCGAATCTCCGCGAAGTGGCTCTACCGACAGTACCACTCCGAAGTTATCTCCGAGTCCACACCAAGGAGGAACTACATGACTCGCTTCAGCTACAAGGCCGCCGCACCGAAGGCGTTCAAGGCGCTGCTCGCACTCGAAGATCACGTTCGCGCCGCGGGGTTCGAGGGGCCGTTTCTCAACCTCATCTACCTGCGCGTCTCCCAGATCAACGGGTGCGCGTTCTGCGTCGACATGCACACGAAGGATCTCCGCGCCGCCGGAGAGAAGAACGAGCGCATCGACTGCCTCGTCACGTGGCGTGAAGCGCCGTTCTACACGCCGCGTGAACGGGCCGCGCTGCGCTGGGCAGAGGCGGTGACCCGGCTCGGCCCCGACGGCGTCGACGACGCGCCTTACGAGGAAGCGAAGAAGGAGTTCGGCGAGACCGCGCTCGTCGAGCTCACAATGGCGATCTGCGCGATCAACACGTGGAACCGGTTCGGCGTCGCCTTCCGTTCGCAGGCGGGCACCTACCAGCCCGCGGCGACGCATTGAGCCCGTTCACCGATCCCGGCTTGCTGCTGCTGCCGAATGCCTGGAACGCGCTGTCGGCGCGGCTCGCCCAGGACGCAGGGGCAAAGGCCGTCGGGACCACCAGCGCGGTGCTGGCGTGGTCTCGCGGCTACGCCGACGGCGAGCAACTGCCGTTCGACGAGCTGCTGAGGGAAGTGCGCGCCATCGCGAGAGTGCTGCGCGTACCGCTCACCGTCGACTTCGAGCGTGGCTACTCGACCGATCCGGCGACGGTGGCGAAGCACGTGGTGATGTTGGTGGAGGCTGGCGCAGCGGGGATCAACCTCGAGGACCAGTCCGCTGATCCCCGCTTGCTTGCGAACAAGATCCGCGCGGTCCGCAGCCTCGTGCCGCGAGAGCGGCTGTTCATCAACGCACGCACGTGCGTGGTGCTCCAAGGGGTGACCAGTGAGGTCTCCGAGCTCGTCGATCGTGCTCGGCTCTACGAAGAAGCGGGTGCAGACGGATACTTCGTGCCGAGGCTGTGGAAGCTGGAAAGCATCGAAGCGGTAGCGCGTGGCACGGCCTTGCCGTTCAACGTCATGCTGACTCCGGGACTGCCGAGCCCGCTCGAGCTCGAGCGCGCCGGAGTCCGCCGTCTCAGCATGGGTCCGCGCGTGGGCGAGGCGGCCTACTCCGCTGCAGCGCACGCGATGCAGGAGCTACTTGGCGGTCAGCGCGTATTGCTCCGATACCCGCAGCTCGATGCGTTGTGGTCACACCGAGGGGAATAGGAGTTCCCTGCCGCGGGGAGAGAGAAGGTCAGATCAGAGTGCTGACGAGGAGAGAGCCCTCTGCAGCCGTGGGCCGCTCCGCTGCGCTCTTGGCCAACAGTCGACCCAGCGCCACGTCCCACGCAGGCGACAGCTCTGATCTGATCTGAGACGGCAGCACCGGCACCGCGCTCGCGTGCAGCTTCGCGAGTTCTTCGACCTGCCGGTTGACGGGATCATCTTCTGCGATGGCGAGACGAAAACTCATGCAGCTTCGGCACGATGGCTACGAGAAGGAGCCAGCAAAGACAAGCGCACCGTCATTTCGCAACTTGCTCACACTGGGCGACGAGCTCGCGGAGTCTCTGCAGTTCCTTCAGGTCGGACTCGCGGGGGCGCTCAGGCATCAGCGAAGGCAGCTGCGAGAGCTGAAGCTCAGCCTCCGCGCAGTCCTTCGTCGCGACCGAGATCTGCGTGTTGAGCGACGCGAACTCGGGGCTCCACGGAGCCAACACCTGGCCACGAACGACGAGCTCGCTCGCGCGCTTCAGATCGGGGTTGGCGCCGACGAACATCGTGTTGGCTGCGAGCAGCAGCAGCTCCACATCATAGGGGGCTGCTTCGAGGGCCTTCTGCAAGTTCTCTCGATCCACCACGAGGCCGGGGCGCCGATGCGCCGCCACCAGGACCTCGGGCGACGTCGGATATGTCGCGAGCAGTTCACGCGCGTCCTGCCCGTCGAACTCGGCCTTCAGCACGGCGGCCATCGCCGGCAGCGGCGTCGGCGCGAGCTCGATCGCCTTCTGGAGTTCCTTCTTCACCGCGGCATCATCACGTCGCAGGAAGAGACGACTGCGCAGCGCGTGCACTTCCCACGGAGCGAGCACGACCGGCGCCTCGATCCTGGGCGTGCGATTGAGCGACGTCTCCCAGCCGCGATAGCGCGCATCGGCCAGGTACTGCTTCACCGCTGCATGAAGCCGCTGCCGCTCGGCCTGTGGAAAGAGCTCCGCCATGATCTCGGGAAGCGGCTTTGAGCCGCGCAGCGCCCTGAAGAACTGCTTGAGCTTCTCCTCCTCGTGATTCGCGAGGTAGTGCACCCAGGCCCAGGCCGACGCGTAATAGAGGCTCTCCCCTGAATCGAACCGGAGCCCGCCCCACTCCGCGAGCTCGTCGAGGCTGAGCACCACCCCGAACGCCTCCGCGGCGCGGTCCTCGTTCCATCGCCCCATCTTCACCGTGCTCGCATCCTTGAAGGTCGCGTCTTCGAAGAGCGTTCCCAGCCCTTCCGCGAGCCAGCGCGGTTGCCGCGGAAGCAGGAACGCGCTCACCAGGTGCGTGAGTTCGTGCGCGTTCGTGTCGTGTCC
>CBIHPJ010000725.1:0-4571 GCA_966211295.1 uncultured Myxococcales bacterium
TCACAGCGCCTCGCGCCCCCAATTAAGACAGGGAAACGGCACTTCACCGGCGCGCGGATTCTGTTATTCGGCCCCCGAATGACGATGCTCAACGCGACTCGGGTGGGTGGAGAGATCGACGCAGCCTGCGGCAAGTGCGAGCTCAACCTCGCGCACACCATCATCGCGATGGTCGGCCCCAAGGTCGTGAAGGTGAAGTGCAACACCTGCGGCGGCGAGCACACCTACCGCGGCACGCAACCGCTGGTGAAGGTGCAGTCTTTCGCCGCTCCGAAGAAGTCCTCTTCTGGTTCCTCCTCGACTGGCGTGAAGAAGGAGAAGGCGCCGGTGGTGGTGGTGAGCTGGGAAGAGCAGTTCAAGGGCAAGGACCTGAGCAAGGCGAAGAAGTACTCGCCCCGCGAGACGTTCGTGGTCGACGACGTGGTCGATCACCCGACGTTCGGTCTTGGCCTCGTGCGCGCGGTGCGAGACGGCAAGGTCGAGGTGGCGTTCAAGCAGGAGGACAAGATCCTCGTTCACGGCAAGACGCCGCCGCCTGCTCCTGAAGCGACCTGATTTAGCTCCTGAGCCGCTCAATGACCTTCCGGAGATCCTCCGGAAGCGGAGCAGTGACCTCGACGCCCAGTGACTCGATGACCAGCGACGACGCGTGAAGCGGCGTGCGATCGAGATCCTCGAGCGGCTCCTTTCGTCCGTACTGGTGATCGAAGAGCAGCGGATGCCCCGCCGCCTTCAGGTGCACGCGGATCTGATGCTGCCTCCCCGTGAGAGGCTCACACTCCACGAGCGTCGCGTTCGCGAACTTCTCGATGGGCTTCACGAGCGTGCGCGCGTCCTTCCCCTGCTCTCCCGGGAACGGGACGCGCATCTTCCCCTTCCGTCCCTCGGTCAGCTGCTGCTGCAGATCGAGCGGACCCGCGATCACGCCTTCTACGATCGCGAGGTACTTCTTCTTCGCAAGGCCGGCCTCGAAGGCCATCGAAGCCGCGCGATGTGACGCTTCATCCGTCGCGAAGAGCACCACTCCAGAAGTGTCGCGATCGATGCGATGGCACACCCAGACACGCTTCCCCAACTGCTTGCTGAGCACATCGCGCGCGCAGACGTGATCCTCAGGACTCCGCCCGGGGATCACGAGGAGCCCAGGCGGCTTGGCGATCGCCACCAGGCCGCCCTTCTCGAAGAGCACCACGAGGTGCACTACTCGAGCTCGCTGGGCTTCATCACGGTGATCGGTCCGTACTGCTCGACCTTCGGCCGTAGCGCCTTCGCGTTGCCCACGAGCACGATCGATCGCTCGTGACCGAAGAGATGCCGATTCGCAGCCTCAGCCGCCTGCTTCACGGTCACCGCCGCGATGCGCTCGCGGTAATCCGAGATCCACGCGTCGGTGAGGCCGTAGTGCACCACGTCAGCGATCGCTCCGGACACGGCCTCGTTCGTCTCGAGCCGCGCCGGGTAGAGCCCCGAGATGTAGCGCTGCACGGTGGCGAGCTCTTTCTTGCTCGGGCCCTTCTCCTTCATCTTCTTCACCTCGCCGAGCGAGATGTCGATGAGCTCGTTGACGTTCTCCGTCGCGGTGAACGACGAGACCGTGAACGTGCCTGCGACGCTCATCATGTCGAACGAGCAACCGGCGCCGTACGAGAGGCCGCGCTCAACGCGAATCTCGGTGACGAGGCGCGAAGTGAAGCCACCGCCGAGCACCGTGTTCATGGTGATCAGCGGGAAGTGATCTGCGTGACCCCGCTTCACGCCGTGACCCGCGATGCGCATCTGCACCTGGGTCTGCTCGGGCTTATCGACGATCAGCACCTCGCCGGGACGCGCGAGTCCCTCCCACGGAGGCACGATCGGCGTGTCCGTCGGTCCACCTTTCCAGCCACCGAGCGTGCGCTCGACGACCTTCATCACCTCGTCGAGGTCGAACGCGCCGACGATGTAGAGATGCGCGATCGAAGGACCGAGCCGCGTGGAGTGGAAGTTCTTCAGATCCTCCCGCGTCATCGCGGTGATGTCTTTCTTCCCGCCGATGGTCTCGTGCGCGTAGGGGTGCGTGCCCCAGGTCGCGCGAACGAGCGCGCGATCGGCGAGCGAGCCGGGATCGTCGAGATCGTTCGTGAGCGCAGCGAGCGTGCGGCGGCGCGAGAGCTCGATCTCGCTCTCGGGGAAGTCAGGCTCGAGGAGCACCTTCCCCATCAACTCGAACATCGACTCGAAGTGCTTGGTCGAGGTCGAGAGCGACATGATCACGTTCTCTTCGTTCGCGAAGCCGCCCATGCTCGCGCCCACGAAGTCGACGGTGTCGCTGATCTGATCGGCCGTCATCCCCGCCGCGCCACGGCGGAAGAGCCGCGCGGCGAAGTCACCGACGCCCAGTCGACCGAGTGGATCGAACGCACTGCCCGCGCGAATTCCGAGGCGCACCGCGATCAGCGGCAACGGCCCGCGAGGAACGAGGTGCACCGTGAGCCCATTGGGCAGCTTCCTGACCTGATGATCAGGGAGCTTCAGCGGACGAAGGCGCGGCATCTCTTCGGTCTTCTTCGTCTTCTTCATGACGCGGCCGCCTCAGTCATCGTCTCGGCCATCGGGACCAGCGTGACCACGGATCGCCGCTCAGCGCCGAGGTACTTCGCTGCAGCCGCGCGAACCTGCTCGCCGGTGATCGTCTCGTACTGCGACGGGAGCGCGAGTCCATCGCGCCAATCACCCAGCATCAACTCGTAGGTACCGAGCGCGTGCGCGCGGCCGTTGTTCGTCGCGAGCTCACGGAGCAGATGCGCCGCGAGGTTGTTCTTCGCCTTCTCCAGCTCACGCGGCTCGAGGCCATGTTCCGCGACCTTCGCGAGCTCAGCGTAGAGCGCGGCTTCGGCCTTCTTCGGATCTCCATCGGGCTTGAGCTCGATCACCACGGTGAAGGAGCCGGGATCGAAGCGCCACACCCAGTCCACTGAGATGCCGACGGCGATCTCCTGCTCGAACACGAGCGACTTCGTGAGGCGACTCGATTGACCGACGGCCAGCGCGTACTGGAGGACGTCGAGCACCAGCGTGTCCATGTCGGTGCCCTTGGGACCACGCCAGGCGATCATCAGCGACGGAGCCTGCGCGGGGTGACGAACCTCGGCGCGGCGCTCGCCCTTCTGCTCCGGCTCAGCGTCGTGCACGTACGGGAGCGAGGGGCCCGCCTTGATGCCCTTGTAGTACTTCTTGATCAGCGCCATCGCCTGCTTCGGATCGAAGTCGCCCGAGAGGAACAGCGTGGCGTTGTTCGGCGCGTAGAACGTGCGGAAGTACTCGAGGCAGTCCTCGCGCTTGATGTTCTCGATGTCCTTCATCCAGCCGATCACCGGCCAGCGATAGGGGTGCGCCTTCCAGATCAGCGACGAGAGCTCCTCGTCCATCAGGCCGCCGATCTCATTGTCGACGCGCAGGCGGCGCTCTTCCATCACCACCTTGCGCTCGCTCTCGAGCATCTGCGGAGTGACCTGCAGGGATCGCATGCGATCACTCTCGAGATCGATCACCGTCTCGAGCGCCTCGGACATGAAGTCCTCGTGGTACACGGTGACGTCGTTCGAGGTGTACGCGTTCGAGGTGCCGCCGTTCGACTCGAGCACCTTGTCGAACTGGCCCGGGCCGTACTTCTTCGCGCCGTTGAACATCATGTGCTCGAAGAGGTGGCTGATGCCGGTGATGCCGGGGCGCTCGTTGCGGCCTCCGACCCGGAAGAACGTGTAGTAGCTGCAGGTCGGCACTGCGTCCGACGGCAGAAGGCGAACCTTCATTCCGTTGGGCAGGGTCTCTTCGATCACCGAGTCGGCGATGGCCTTCAGCGCGGGGGGGAGGACGGGGTTGGACTTCTTGGCGGCGGGCTTCTTGGAGAGCTTCGTTCGGGGGGTCGCCATGCGATGCGCGAAACGTACTCACGAGGCGCTCCCTTCGCGCGCGAATTTGCTACTGGGCAGCCGATGGCCCAACTGCAGACGCTCTCAGTCGCGGACCTGTCCGTCGCCGAACGCGCCGAAGTGGACGCGGCGATGAGGCAGCGCAGCCCTCAATGGTTGGCCGACAACAACGACATCTTTGTGCTCTGGATTTGCCTCGTCCTGGCGGGCCTCGGGGCAATCGGCGTGTCGTCCTTCCACGTGCTCCCCGTTCTGACGTCGATCGATCTTCTGTTGCTCGTCTGGGTTGCCTTGGTCCCGTGGATGCTCTTGTTGCTGGTGGGGATCGGCTTGGTCGGGTGGACGGTCTCCACGGTAGCGCGCACGTACGGGAAGCGAGGCTGCCTCTCGACGAGCTTTGGCACTTTCCTCGTGCGCGGTCCGAAGCTGAAGGGCGTGCGACACGGCGACGTCGCGGCCATCAAGCGCCGCGGCATCAGGACGAAGACTCAGAGCTTCACGGTGTTCGAGCTCGTCACGAAGGATGGCGAGAAGCTCACGATGTACGCGCACGGTGGCTGGGCCACGCACGCGATCGAGGCTATCGAGAAGGTGAACGGTAAGATGCCCGTCTCGGAGTACTGACTAGCGCGGCGGAGCCTGAGTCGGAGCAGGTGCCTC
>CBIHPJ010000726.1:0-4556 GCA_966211295.1 uncultured Myxococcales bacterium
CCGAGAAGGACCAGGGCGAGGTGCGCAACGCTGCCTCGGCGCTCACCGACTTCGTTCGGTCGTACCCGAGCTCGGAGCACCTCGCCGAGGCGAAGAAGGTGCTCGACGAAGTGCGCGTTCGCCTCGCGGAGCACGAGCTGTACGTGGCCTCGTTCTACGCGCGCCGCGATCGCTGGCCCGCGGTGGTGAACCGGCTCAACACCGTGCAGAAGGAGTACGCCGGCGTGGAGGCGCTCGATGAGCGCGTCGCCTTCGGTCTGTACGACGCGTACGTCGCGCTCAAGGAGCCGGCGAAGGCGAAGGCGGCGCTCCAGACCTTCATCGACGCGCACCCCGAAGACTCGGCCGCCAAGAAGGCGCAGCGCATGATCGCCGAGCTGCCTGCGTCCGTTCCTCCGCTCGCGCCTGAGCCGGGACGCGACGCGGGGACATGAACAACCAGGTTCACCGCTTCCTCGGGTTTCTGGCCGCGGCGATCGCGCTGGGGTTGGTGATCGCGGTGTTCGGCTCCAGTTTCTTAGGCTCTGCCGGCGGAGCGGATGGCGCGATCGTCACGCACATGAAGAAGCTCGAGCGCTCCGGTCTCGAAGAGCAGCTCGGCACTTCGATGCTCATCGGGCCCAAGCTGCAATTCGAACGCATCTCGGTGGCGCTCGATGAAGACGGGAAGGGCGCCACGGTCACCTCGACCCTCGACTTCACCGGCGAGCTCAAGCGGGGCGGAGCGAATCCCTCCTCCACCAGGGTCTCTTCGCTGGGCCTCGAGCGCGCGCGCTACAAGTTCGTCAACGGCGACTGGGAGCCCGACGGACCCACGACTCCCCGCCTGCTCACCATCTTGAAGACGCTCGAGCGCCGCCGACTCGCGCTCGAGAACGGTGAGCGACAGGCCGATGGCGGCATCCCCTACGAAGAAGTGAGCGCTCGCAAGTACAGCTCGCTGGCCTGGTACATCCGCAGCGAGCGCGAAGACGTGACCGTCTCGGAAGACTTCCGCTTCGAGGGAAGAACGCCCGATCGGCCCATCGACGAGAAGGCCACGCGACGACTGTCACTTCACGAAGACGGGGCCACTGGTTCGTTTAGCTTTCCCGACGGGATCATGTAGGGTACGCGCCTTCATCTTCGAACGTTTCGTCGAGGTTCGCGCACGCCATGGATGACGCCCTCAGGCAGTTGCTCACGCTTGGCCGCGGCTACTTCGAGAAGAAGCAGTTTTCGGAAGCCGAGAGCTACCTCACGCAGGTGGTCGAGCAGAACCAGTCGTTCGCCGACGTCTACAACATGCTCGGCGTGATTTATCACGACCAGGGTCAGTTCGCCCGAG
This sequence comes from uncultured Myxococcales bacterium, assembly GCA_966211295.1. Classification (GTDB taxonomy): domain Bacteria; phylum Myxococcota; class Myxococcia; order Myxococcales; family Myxococcaceae; genus Archangium_A. Next base: position 1,328 of record CBIHPJ010000726.1, read on the forward strand.
CGCAGCGGGCCTTCGAAGCGGCGCTCCGGCTCAATCCTTCGTACACCGACGCCGCGCTCAACCTCGCGATCATCTACAACGACATGGGGCGGTACCGGGAGGCGAAGGAAGTCTACGCCGCCGCCCTCAATCGCCAGCGCAGCAACCCGCAGCGCATGGACCCCTTCGTGAAGGGGAAGATCGCGAACATGTATGCCGACATCGGCAACGTCTACGCGTCTTCGGGAATGCTCGACGAAGCGGTGCACGAGTACCGCCGCGCGCTCGAGCTGGGTCCGACCTTCGTCGACATTCGCTTGAAGCTCGCCAACGTGCTGCGCGATCTGAACGATCACGAAGGCGCGCTCCTCGAGTTCGAATCGATTCTGAAACAGAACCCGAACTACCTGCCTGGCCGGGTGCACTACGGCATCACGCTCTACGCGGCGGGCCGCCGAGCTGACGCGATTCTCGTGTGGGAAGACGTGCTCGGCCGGAATCCGGGTAACAAGAGCGCCGAGATGTACTTGAACCTCGTTCGCGACATGAGCACCACCGCTCCGACGCCGCAGGAAGCGGCGGACCTTGCGGCGAAGGCCGCTGAAGAGGCAGCTGCAAAAGAGGCTGCAAAAGAGGCTGCAAAAGGAGGGGCGGTTGAGTGATGCTTCAGCGCGACGTAGTTGGGAACGCTGTAGGGAGGCCGATCGTGGCTGACGTGTATGCCCTCAAATTCATCTCCGGCAAGTACCAGGGCGGAGAGTTCCCTCTCAAGGGCGACAAGCAGCTGATCATCGGCCGCTCGAGCGAGCTCGACATCGTGCTTGTCGAAGACATGGTCTCGCGCAAGCACGCGAAGATCACGCTCCAGGCCGGGAAGATCACCATCGAGGATCTCGGGTCGACGAACGGCACCTTCGTGAACGGCGAGAAGGTGAAGACCTCGCGCCTCAAGGAAGGCGATCGCATTCTCGTCGGCACCTCGATTCTCAAGCTGGTGAAGGCCGGCGCCAACGCGGTCGAGCTGTCCGACGCGCAGGTGAAGCAGAACCTCGAGCAGGTCGCCGTGGTGCAGAGCCAGCGGCAGACCAAGACGGCGATGACGGGGAAGATCGAAGAGGTCCCGCTCCCCGACCTCCTGCAGCTCTTCCACACGTCGAAGAAGAACGGCGTGCTGGTGGTGAACAACCAGCAAGAGGGCAAGATCTACCTGCGGCAGGGCAAGGTCTATTACTGCGTCATCAACGACAACCACGACCTCGGGCCGCAGAAGAGCTTCAACCGGATCATCACCTGGGAGACGGGCGAGTTCGAGCTGCGTCCGCCCGACAACCAGGAGTTCATGACGGAGCTCGACGAGTCGACCGAGCACCTCCTGATGGACGCGCTCCGCCAGCTCGACGAGCTGCGCCGCGTGCAGGGCTCGCTGCCCCCGATGGATCAGACGCTGACCATCTCGGTGCCGCTCTCGCCCGCGCTGCGCGATCTGACGCCGGAAGAGCTCGACGTGCTCCAGCTGATCATCAACTGGGGAACGCTGCAGGGCGTCTTCGACAATGCCAGCCAGGATGACGTGGTGATCGCGTCCACGGTGGCCAGCTTGCTCGAGCGGGGTTATCTGCGCGGGCTATGAACGCCCCGCTGAACTCCGTCCCTCGTCTCACCCAGCTTTCGAACTGTGCCGGTTGCGCCGCCAAGTTGCGGCCTGACCTGCTCGGAGAGCTGCTGGCTGGCATTCCCAACGTGAAGTCGAAGGACGCGCTGGTCGGCTTCGAGACCAGCGACGACGCGGCGGTGTACCGCCTCAAGAACGATCTCGCGGTGGTGGAGACGGTCGACTTCTTCCCGCCCGTGCTCGACGACCCGTACTCGTTCGGTCAGATCGCCGCGGCGAACGCGATGAGCGACATCTGGGCGATGGGCGCGAAGGCGATCTTCGCGCTCAACCTGGTGGCGTTCCCCAAAGAGCTGCCGACCTCGATGCTGAAGGAGATCCTCGCCGGCGGTGCGTCGAAGGCGAAGGAGGCGGGGATTCCGATCCTCGGAGGTCACTCCATTCAGTCGCCTGAGCCGAAGTACGGCATGGCGGTGACCGGCGTGGTGCACCCGAAGAAGGTGCTCACCAACGCGGGGGGCAAGCCGGGTGACGTGCTGGTGATCACCAAGCCGATCGGCACCGGCATCGCCACCACCGCGCTCAAGCGCGAGCTCGCTTCGAAGGAATTGGTGAAGCGAGTGACGGCGCAGATGGCGACGCTCAACAAGGCCGCGGGAGAGGTGTTCGCGAGCGGCAAGTTCAAGGTGAACGCGCTCACCGACGTGACGGGCTTCGGGCTGCTCGGTCACACCATCGAGATGGCGCGCGGAGCGAAGCTGAAGGCCGTGATCGATCCGAGCTGGGTGCCGATCCTTCCCGAGATCGCTGAGCTGGCGGAGCAGGGGGTCGTTCCCGGTGGCACCAAGACCAACCTGGCGCACGCCGAGAAGCACACGCGCTTCGCGGAGTGGATTCCCGAGCACCTCAAGTTCATCTTCGCCGACGCGCAGACCAATGGTGGCTTGCTGGCCGCGATCCCCGAGAAGGATCTGAAGAAGGCGATCAAGGCGCTCGAGCGGAAGGGCGTGTGGGCGAAGGAGATCGGCTACCTCGAAAAGGGCAAGGCTGGCGTGGTGGTCGAGTAGCCCCTCACCCGGCCCTCTCCCCGCTTTCGCAGGGAGAGGGAGAGCAGGGTAGGCTCAGGCACTGCATGAGGTGCGGTCTCCCCCTGGTGCTCGTGTTGTTGGCGCTGCCGGCGATGGCAGAGGCGCCGCTCGTGGTGATCGATCCCGGTCACGGCGGAGAGCAGACCGGCGCCTCGGGCCCCGAGGGCATCTGGGAGAAGAACCTCTGTCTCACCATCGCGAAGAAGGTGAAGGCCCAGCTCGAGAAGGAGCTGAAGGCCACCGTGATCCTCACTCGCGATCGCGACGCGCTGGTGCACCTGTCCGAGCGGGTGGTGTTGGCGAACAAGAAGCGGCCTGAGCTCTTCATCTCGATTCACGCCAACTCGATGCCCACCGCGGCGCAGCGCCGGCTCAACCAGGGAATCGAGACGTACTTCCTGAGTGCGGCCGCTTCCGGTGAAGAGGCGAAGAAGGTGGCCGCGCGCGAGAACGCTGAAGCCGGAGGTCAACCGAAAGGGACCTCGGGAGACACGCTCTCGGTCATCCTCGCTGACCTGCAGCGCTCGGAGACCCACGTCGATTCTTCGCG
>CBIHPJ010000727.1:0-4555 GCA_966211295.1 uncultured Myxococcales bacterium
TCAACCAATCCATCGAGCACGGATCCGACCGGCGGAGAAGCAAGGAGCTCGCGTGCCGTCGCACCCCGCTCCATCGTGAAGAACGCGAGCTCGAGCGAGTTCTCGGGGAGCGCGACCACGTAGCCCGCCTGCGCGAGCGCGATCGCCTGCCACTCGTAGGACGCGGTGCTGACGAACCCTCCCTGGATGAACACCACTCCGGGGAGCGGTCCCTGCTTCTCGCTCGGGAAGTACACCTTGATGTCCACGAGGTCGGTGCCGTTGTTTCGCCGCTCGAAAGCGGCACGCTCGACTCCTGGGGCGATGGTCTCCCCGCTCTTCGGAGTCGCGAGGCCACACGCTGTGAGCACCAGGAAGGCGAAACACGAAGCGCGAAGCACCGGCGGCGAATAACCGCTCCGAGGTTCTGATGCATCAACGCTCGGACCACTTCAAAGTTGAAGGGGACGTTTGGCCCCCCAATCCTTCGGAGCTTGTCCCACGCAACTCAGGGCGCGCTCGAGCGCAGGTAGTGAAGGCTGACGACTCCGCTCGGATACGGAGTGGTCTCGTGCAGCTTGAAGGCGATCTTCTTACCCTGCGGCCAGAGGCGCTTCCCGCTCCCGAGGATCAGTGGGTAGACGAGGACGTGGAGCTCATCGACGAGATCGTTCTCGAGCAGCGTGTGCACGAGCTGGTGGCTGCCGTCGGTGATGATCGTCTTGCCGGGCTGCGCCTTGAGCTTCTTCACCGCGCCCACGACGTCGTCGCGAATGATCGTGGTGTTGCGCCAGACCGGCTTCTCGAGCGTCTTCGACACCACGTACTTCGCCGGGGCGTTCATCATGTCGCCGAACGGATCGCCGGCGGGCATCGGCTCGAAGGCGTTGCCGTGGATGAGATACGTCTTGCGGCCGAGGAGGAACGCGTCGACGTCCTTCATCAACGAGCCGAACTTCTTGCCGATGTCGTCGTGCCAATACGGCAGCGTCCACGAGCCGTGTTTGAAGCCCCCTTCGGTGTCTTCGTCGGCGCCGCCCGGGGCCTGCATCACTCCGTCGAGGGAAACGAACTCAGAGACGATCAGTTTTCGCATGGTCATTCCTTGTGTGAGCCCGGCGTGATGCCGCGCTTCTGAAATGACGTCGAAAATGCTCGCGGGAAATCGACATTCCGATTCTGCGCTCGGATTTCCAACGCTTACTGGGTTGCTGGGAAGCGGAAGCGCGTGTGGCAGGACGTGCAGCCCTCGAGCACGGCTCCGAGCTGGCGGGTCGTGGCGGCAAGGTCGTTCTTCTTCGACGCCTGGAGGAGCTTCACCAGCTCGCCGTGAAACGCTTCGTCGGTCTTCACGAAGTCGGAGACGGTGGCGTCGGCGCGCGGCGGCTTCCACGCTCCGGTCGTGATCGCCTTCTCGGTCTCGCCCTTCGCTTCGTGCACTTGGTGGATCGCGGCGGGGATCGTCGCCAGCGCATCGTTCTCGATCGCCACGAGGGCGGTCACCACGAGCTGATGGAGCGCCTGCATCTCCTTCTGCACAGCGTTGGGAGAGACGATCGTTGGCTTCACCTTCGGCTTGGGATCTTGAGCGAGAGCGGGGATTGCGCAGAGCGCGAGCAAGAGCGTGATTCTCATGCGCCCGACCTCAGCGCAGTGCCAGCGCGCCCGAGTTGATCGGCCTCAAGTGCTGCCCATTCAGCTCAGCGTCTGGAACATCACGAAGGCGTCTACGAAGCCGCGAGTCGGATGATTGAACGCTCCGGGCAGCGTGCCGACGATCTGGAAGCCAAGCTGTTGCCACAGCTTCACGGCGCGCTCGTTGGTGCTCACCACGAGGTTGAACTGCATCGCGCGGAAGCCTCGCTGCCTCGCGTGCTGCAGCGAGTGCTCGCACATCGCGCGGGCGATGCCCTTCCCCGTGTGACCCGTCGCCGTCATGTAGCCGCAGTTCGCGACGTGCGCGCCGGCTCCGCTCTGGTTGGGTTGGAGGAAGTAGGTGCCGAGAACCTCGCCGCCCTCCTCTGCGACGAAGACTTCGTGTGCTGGAGCGAACCAGTACCGAAGCCCTTCCTGCTGCGTCATCTGGCGATCGAGGGCGTACGTCTCGCCCGCTCGAATCGTCGGCTCGAGGATGCGCCAGATCGCCGCCGCATCGGCGGAAGTGGCCGGGCGGATGTTCACTTGGCTCACCCTCACCCCGACCCTCTCCCGGTGGGAGAGGGAGACAGTCACATGTTGCGACGGTACTGACCGCCGACCTTGTAGAGCGCGCCCGAGAGCTGACCGAGCGTGCACACCTTGCACGCCTCCATCAGCGCGGCGAACACGTTCCCATTGTCGAGGGCGGCGCGTTGCACGGCAGTGAGCGCAGCAGGAGCAGTCGTCGCGTTCCGCTTCCAGAACGCGTCGCGCGAAGCGATCGAGTAGTCCTTCTCTTCCTTCGTCGCGCGGATCACTTCCGGCGGCTGCACGGTGGGGGAGCCCTTCGGATCGAGGAAGGTGTTCACGCCGATCAGCGGCAGCGAACCGTCGTGCTTCTTCGTCTCGTAATAGAGCGACTCTTCCTGAATCTTCGAGCGCTGGTACATGCGCTCCATCGCGCCGAGCACACCGCCTCGCTCGGAGATCGCGCGGAACTCGTTCAGCACCGCCGCCTCCACGAGGTCGGTCAGCTCTTCCACGATGAATGAGCCCTGGGTCGGGTTCTCGTTCTTCGACAGCCCGAACTCCTTGTTGATCACGAGCTGAATCGCGAGCGCGCGCCGCACCGAATCTTCGGTCGGAGTGGTGATCGCCTCGTCGTACGCGTTGGTGTGCAACGAGTTGCAGTTGTCCATCAACGCCAGCAGCGCCTGCAGCGTGGTGCGAATGTCGTTGAAGGCGATCTCCTGGGCGTGGAGCGAACGGCCAGAAGTCTGAATGTGGTACTTCAACTTCTGCGAGCGATCGTTGCCGCCGTACTTGTCGCGGATCGTCTTCGACCAGATGCGCCGCGCGACGCGACCGAGCACCGTGTACTCAGGGTCCATTCCGTTCGAGAAGAAGAACGAAAGGTTCGGCGCGAAGTCGTCGATGTTCATCCCGCGCGACAGGTAGTACTCGACGAAGGTGAAGCCGTTCGCGAGCGTGAACGCGAGCTGGCTGACCGGGTTCGCCCCTGCTTCGGCGATGTGGTACCCGCTGATCGACACCGAATAGAAGTTCCGCACCTTCTGATCGATGAAGTGCTGCTGGATGTCGCCCATCACGCGCAGCGCGAACTCCGTGGAGAAGATGCAGGTGTTCTGCGCCTGATCCTCTTTCAAGATGTCCGCCTGCACGGTGCCGCGCACCGCTGACAACGTCGACGCGCGGATCTTCGCGTACACGTCCGCAGGCAACACCTCGTCACCCGACACGCCGAGCAGCATCAGTCCGAGTCCGTCGTTCCCCTCGGGCAACGTGCCCTGATAGCGAGGACGCGGCACTCCGCGCTTCGAATAAAGCTCATCGATCTTCTTCTCGACCTCGGCGGCCTTGCCGTTCGCCTTGATCCACTTCTCGCACTGCTGATCGATCGCGGCGTTCAGGAAGAAGCCGAGCAGCATCGGAGCGGGGCCGTTGATGGTCATCGACACCGAGGTCGACGGGTCCGCGAGATCGAAGCCCGAGTAGAGCTTCTTCGCGTCGTCCACGTTCGCGATCGACACGCCGGAGTTGCCGACCTTGCCGTAGATGTCCGGCCGCTGATCGGGGTCCTCTCCGTAGAGCGTCACGGAATCGAACGCCGTCGAGAGCCGCTTCGCCGCCAGTCCACGCGAGACGTAGTGGAAGCGCTTGTTGGTGCGCTCCGGGCCGCCCTCGCCCGCGAACATGCGCGCGGGATCTTCGCCGTCACGCTTGAGCGGGAACACGCCCGCGGTGAAGGGGAATTGCCCCGGAGGCGCTTCGCGAAGAAGCCACGTGAGCACGTCGCCCCAGTCCTCGTACTTCGGCAACGTGACCTTCGGGATCTTCAAGTGAGAGAGAGACTCGGTGAGCAGGTCGAGCTCGATGACCTTCTCGCGCACCTGGTACTGGTACTTCGCCGCCGAGTAGCGCTTCTTCGTCGCCGGCCACTCCGCGAGCAGACGCTTGCAGTCAGGAAGGAGCCGGCTCTCGAGCTCGGCGTAGAGCTTCTCGAGCTCGCCCAGGAATGCGGGCTCACCCTCAACGCGCTCGGTGACCTTCACCACTTCGCTGCTAGCCACCACGTCGAGCTTCTTCTTGCCCACGTTCGCGCGGAGCAGCTCGATGGTGCCGTGCAGCTGGTACATGCGCCGCGCGATCGCCGCCTGCGCCTTCACCATTTCGTCGTAGCCCTCGCAGGTCTCGACGATCTCCGCGAGGTAACGGGTGCGCTCGGGCGGAATGATCCACTTCTTCTCGCTCATGCCGGGCGTGAGCTCGAGGTGCGAGTCGAGCTTCACTCCGGTCTTCTTCGTCACCACCTCCATCACCGCCCGGTACAGCTGGTTCATGCCGGGGTCGTTGAACTGGGAAGCGATGGTGCCGAACACCGGCACGTCTTCGTCCTTCTTGTCGAACGCGTTGTGGT
>CBIHPJ010000728.1:0-4553 GCA_966211295.1 uncultured Myxococcales bacterium
GGGGAGCAGCTGACCTTCAGCGCTTTCGTGCTGGGGCTCGCTTCGACTGCGCTGATTCACCTCGGGGTTCACCAGAATCCCGAGACTGGTTCGACGACGGTCGATCTGGTGCTCGCGCGCCAGTCGATCGACGTGTTGGGCCTCTTGCGTGAGAAGACGCGGGGCAACCTCTCTCCCGAAGAAGAGCAGCTGTTCTCTTCGGTGCTCTCCGACTTGAGGCTCCGCTTCGTCGAGCAGAGCAACCCCAAGCCGTGAACATGCCTCAGGGTCCCAGCAGTCGGTCCTATCGCCTCGCCTTGAGCCTGGCGATGGTGCTGGGGTTCCAGGTCGCGCTGGTGGCCGCGGTCGATGTGCAGGCTGCGCTCGACTACGACCAGCCGGCGACCCTCACCAACGAGATCGCCGTTCCCGAGATCAAGCTCACGCCGCTCGGACATCGCCAGCTGCAGCTCGCGATCGCCAGCGGTCAGCGGAGCGGACTCGAGGCGATGCTCCCGTGGCGCACGGCGAGCTCCCTGCTCCTCGCGATCGCCTCGGGTTTCGTGCTCGTGCTCGGCGTTCGCCTCTGGCTGTCTGAAGAGAGCCGCCCCGTCGCCGCGCAGCAGCTGGGGACCGCGGCGCTGGTCGCTTCCCTGCTCCGCGCGATCGATGGCGGACAGAACCTCGTGATCATGCGCTCCACGGTCGCGGAGTTCGGGAAGGCGCTGGTGCACGAGGGCGTGACCCACGCGGCGGAGCTCGCCGACTTCACCACGTTCTTCGTGTGCGCCTTGAGCGTCGCGTGGAGCGCGCTGATCCTCGCGGGCTTCGTGTGGATCGGGAACTACTTCCGGTCAGACGATCTGCGCACGGCGCTCGCTCGCGCCGAGCCTTGAGCTCGGAGCGCTTTCGCTGCCGTTGATCCTCGTTGCTGTTTCTTCGACTGCTCAGCGGGCTTCGAAGATCTGGTGGCGTCGAGCGAGTTGAACCCGCTCCGGAAAGAGCTGCCAGAGCGGTTTCGGCTCCTGGTAGCGATTGAGTTCGATCAGCGCTGACGACTTCCGCGGAATGCGCAGCAGCTCTTCACGCGCGATGCCCAGCACGCGGGCCACATAGCCGAGCGGCCACTTCTGCTGGAGCTTCTCGAACGCCTTGTCGTCCTCTTCATCGTCCGGCAGCTCCGCGTCTTCGTAGCGGAGGAGCTCTCCGCCCACCCGACGGCCGTTGGCGTACGCGATCACCTGCTCGACCTCATCGGGATCGAAGGCGTACGCATGCACGGTGACACCGAGGTGCTCCGAGAGCCGGCGCGCGAGCGCGTGGTGCGTGAGGTACCAGCGAGCGCCTTGGCGGCCGTAGCTGAAGGGGGCGTCCCAGGCGAAACGGGCGATGCCGGGGCCACCGAGCACCGTTACCAACAGACCCGCATCCTCAGCCGACTGCCCGTCTTCCTCGAGCGAGAGACGGGCGATGTGCTGCAGCCACGCCGCGTCCACGTCCGAGTACTGGCACAGATATCCGCCGTGCGATTCCAAGTGGTCCCCCCGAGGGCCAAGGTGGGTAAAAGTTGCGCCGCCCTTACCCGACCCTTCCTCTGCCGACAAGCACAGATAGCCGGAACCCCACGGATCCCCTCGGGAATTCTTGACGCAGCGCGGCGTGATTAGGCTGACTTATCTCAAGCTTTGCGCGGGGCCGCTGCGCTTCCCTGTCACCGAACGGACATGGCCCTTTCGGACCAGCCCTTGCGGCGTCGGCATGCGCCCTTAAGTCGAGGGCATGCGGATCGACAAGTTCACGCTCAAGGCGCAGGAAGCGATTCAAGAGGGCCAGTCGCTCGCGCGGCGGGCCAACCACGGAAATTTCGAGCCGGAGCATTTGCTCCGCGCGCTGCTCGATCAGAGCGACGGCGTGGTCACGCCCATGCTCCAGAAGATCGGCGTCGACGTGAAGCTGCTGAGCGGCCGTCTGGACGACGCGCTCAATCGCTTCTCGGTGATCAAGGGCGCCAACACCTCGCTCGGGAATCGGCTCGTCTCGCTGCTCGATCGCGCCGAGGACGACGCGAAGGCACTGAAGGACGAGTTCACCAGCTCCGAGCACGTGCTGATGGCCTTCACCCAGGACAAGGGCACGGCCGGCGAGCTCCTCAAGTCAGCGGGCGTCACGAAGGATCGGGTGTCCGCGGCGATCAAGGATCTGCGCGGCAGCTCGCGCGTGACGAGCCAGGACGCCGAAGGCACGTACAAGGCGCTCGAGAAGTACGGCAAGGATCTGACGGATCTCGCGCGCGCAGGAAAGTTGGACCCGGTGATCGGCCGCGACGAAGAGATTCGCCGCACCATCCAGGTCCTCTCCCGCCGCACCAAGAACAACCCCGTGCTGATCGGTGAGCCCGGCGTCGGCAAGACCGCGATCGCCGAGGGTCTCGCGCGCCGCATCATCGACGGCGACGTGCCCGAGGGGCTCAAGCGCAAGAAGCTGATCACGCTCGATCTCGGCGCACTGGTCGCAGGCGCCAAGTTCCGCGGTGAGTTCGAAGAGCGCCTCAAGGCGGTGCTCAAGGAAGTCACCGCCGCCAATGGAGAGATCATTCTCTTCATCGACGAGCTCCACACCATGGTCGGCGCGGGCAAGGCCGAGGGATCGATGGACGCGAGCAACATGCTCAAGCCGGCGCTCGCGCGTGGTGAGCTGCACTGCATCGGCGCCACCACGCTCGACGAGTACCGCAAGCACATCGAAAAGGACGCGGCCCTCGAGCGGCGCTTCCAACCGGTGATGGTGGGCGAGCCGTCCGTGCACGACACCATCTCGATCCTTCGCGGCTTGAAGGAGCGCTACGAGGTGCACCACGGCGTACGCATTCAGGACTCGGCGCTGGTCGCCGCGGCCACCCTCAGCAATCGGTACATCAGCGACCGCTTCCTTCCTGACAAGGCGATCGACCTCGTGGACGAGGCGGCCTCGCGGCTTCGCATCGAGATCGACTCGATGCCCACCGAGGTCGATGAGGTGCGCCGCAAGTTGATGCAGCTCGAGATCGAGCGCGAAGGGCTTCGCAAGGAGACCGACGTGCACTCGCGTGAGCGCCTCACGCAGATCGAGAAGGAGCACGCGTCGCTCAACGAGCAGTTCACCAGCATGAAGGCGCAGTGGGAGGCCGAGAAGGCCGCCATTCAGAAGATCCGCGCGGTGAAGGAGAAGTCGGAGCTCGCGCGCAACGATCAGGCCACCGCCGAACGCCGGGGCGAGCTGAACAAGGCCGCCGAGATCAAGTTCGGCGTGCTGCCCTCGCTCGAGAAGGAGCTGCATCAGCTCCAGGGCAAGCTGAGCGAGCTGCAGACGCGGAACAAGTTCCTCAAGGAAGAGGTCGACTCCGAGGACATCGCCGAGGTGGTCGGCAAGTGGACCGGCATCCCCGTGAGCAAGCTGCTCGAGGGTGAGCTGCAGAAGCTGGTGCACATGGAGGAGCGGCTCGCGCAGCGCGTGATCGGTCAGCGGAGCGCGCTCGAGGCCGTGTCGAACGCGGTGCGCCGCGCGCGGTCGGGTCTGCAGGATCCGAATCGGCCGATTGGCTCGTTCATCTTCCTGGGCCCCACCGGCGTCGGAAAGACGGAGACCGCGAAGGCGCTCGCCGAGTTCATGTTCGACTCGGACAGCGCGATCGTTCGCATCGACATGTCTGAGTACATGGAGAAGCACGCGGTCTCGCGGCTCATCGGCGCTCCTCCGGGGTACGTGGGCTACGACGAGGGCGGTCAGTTGACCGAGACCGTGCGGCGTCGCCCGTACTCGGTGGTGCTGTTCGACGAGATCGAGAAGGCGCACCACGACGTGTTCAACGTGCTCCTGCAGATCCTCGATGAGGGTCGGCTCACGGACGGTCAGGGCCGCACGGTGGACTTCAAGAACACGGTGCTGATCCTCACTTCGAACATCGGAGCGCAGGCCCTGCAGGACGCGATCGCCGAGAAGAAGACCATCGACGCGGAGACGAAGGCCGAGGTGATGGACCTGCTCAAGCAGCAGTTCAGGCCGGAGTTCATCAACCGCATCGACGAGACGGTGATCTTCGAGCCGCTCAAGCAGAGCGACATCGCGCAGGTGGTGGATCTGCAGATGAGCCGCCTGAAGGATCTGGCGGCGGCGAAGCGGATCACGCTCGAGCTCACTCCGAAGGCGCGCGAGTTCCTGGCGCACGAGGGCTACGACCCGATCTACGGCGCGCGGCCGTTGAAGCGTGCGATTCAGAAGTTCGTGCAAGACCCGCTCGCGCTCAAGCTGCTCGCTGGCGAGTTCGTTCCGGGCGATCACGTGACGATCGACGCCGCTGCTTCGGGGCTCAAGCTGTCAGTCGGCGCCCGCGCCTGACGAACCGAGGTCTTCAGCCGCCGAAAGGCCGCGCTCCATCAGGTCGAGGAGCGCGGCGTTCGCCTTCTTCGCAGACACACCCCTCTCGAGCAGGCGAATCGCTTCTTCGCGCGCCGTGCGAACGGTGAGCACGATCAGCCCCGCCATCAGCCGTGCGAGGCCATCGGGCTTCGGGCCTCCCAGCGCGACCGCGAGCCCTT
>CBIHPJ010000729.1:0-4549 GCA_966211295.1 uncultured Myxococcales bacterium
GAGGAACTCACCTCGGAGCGCGACGCGCAGACCACCCGCGCGCAGGAGCTCGAGGCGAAGCTCACCTCGACGACTGACGAGCGCGACGCCGCGACCTCACGCGCTGACGGACTGGATGCGCAGCTCACTGCCACGACCTCCGAGCGCGATGCGCTGACCAGGCGCGCGCAGGAGCTCGAAGAGAAGCTCTCTGCGACGACTGACGAGCGCGACGCCGCGACCTCGCGCGCGGACGGACTGGAGGTGCAGCTCAACTCCGAGACCTCGCGCGCGAAGGAACTGGAGGCCCAGCTCAACACCACGACGTCCGAGCGTGAGGCGCTGACAGCGCGTGCCCAGGACCTCGAAGAGAAGCTCTCGGCGACGACCACCGAGCGCGATGAGACGAAGGCCTCGCTCGACATCGTCATGAATGAGCGCGATGCCGCGAGGACCGACGTCGCGTCGCTCGAAGAGACCGTGCGCTCCACGGATGAGCGGCTGAAGGTGTCCGCGAGCACGAATGACGAGCTCACTTCGCAGCTCAACAGCACCACGTCCGAGCGCGATGAGCTGAAGGACACCGTCGCTTCGCAGAACTCGAAGCTGAACGAGCTGGACGGCGTGCGACTCCGGCTGGAACACGCGGAGAAGCTCGCGAAGCAGAACTCCGAGCGCGCGGCGGCCGAGGCGCGGAAGGTGTTCGAGCTCCAGGCGAACCAGGGAGAATCTGGCCGCGTGGTGACGGAGCTCACCGCGGAGCGCGAGGTACTCAGCGGCAAGGTGGCCACCCTCGAGCCCGAGCTCGCGTCGACCAGGGAGAAGCTCGAGACCCTCACCGACGAGCACGAAGTCCTCAAACAGCGGCAGAAGAAGACCGAGACGCTGAGAGAGATCCTCACCGAGAAGAACACCTCGCTCACCTCCGACCTGTCGGCGAGCACCTCGAAGAACGTCGAGCTCACCCAGCAGCTCGCCGACGCCCAGAAGGCGCTCGAGCTCGCGCAGCAGCTGACGAAAGAGCGCTCGGAGAAGTTGGCAGTCGAGCTCCAGCGCGCGAACGGACTCGAGACCTCGCTCAACGCCGAGAAGGAAGCGCTCGCCAAGACGAAGGCCGAGCTCGAAGAAGAGCAGGCGCTGCGCGACGAGATGGTGAAGGACCTCGCGTTCATTCAGACGCAGGTGTCCGACCTCTCGAGCACCAAGGGCGCGCTCGTCAGCCGCATCGACTCGATGTCGAAGCGCGAGCAGAAGCGGCAGAAGTCGACCGCGGAGATCTCGAACCTGCTCCGCGATGCCGAGGTCGTCGCCGCGGACAAGCAGGTCACTGCGCGCAAGCTGCAGGCGCATGCGGGGCGGCTCGAGGAGCAGCTCGTCGAGGTCAATGCGAGGAACGAGTCACTCGAGCAACGGCTGGCGGCGACTGAGGCTGCGCGCGCGGAGCTCGAGCCGCAGCTCGCTCAGGCGACCACTGAGCGCGACAAGCTGAAGATCGACATCCAGTTCTTCCAGAAGCAGATCGGCGCGATGCAGCGGAATGCAGCGAAGCCGTCGGCTCCGCCGGCGCCGGTCAGGCCTGTGATGCCGGTTGTTCCCGCTCCGGCTCCTGCTCCCGTGGTCGAGGAATCGCCTGTGCTCGAAGCCGAGCTGGAACCGATTGAGGGTGAATTGGAGCCGATGGAGTCGCTCGAGAACTTGCTGCCTTCGGAGTGGTCGGAGCCCACGAAGAAGTAGCGAAGTGCGCCCTCTCCCCTGCCCCTCTCCCCGCTGTCGGAGGGAGTGGGAGATACGTCAGCGGAAGATGTACCGCGCGGTCACCGGGTAGTGATCGCTCGTGGTGCTCACGTAGCTCGGAATTGAAGGCACCGTCGCAGAGGAGGAGTTCGTCACGTAGCTGCTGAACAACGGCGCGGTCATCATCTGGTGATCGATCGTCGAGTTGAACGCGGTGGTCCGGCGATTCGCATCCGACAGTTCCTTCGTCGGGAACTTGTAGTGCGTCGAGTCGCTCACGAAGTTCACGTACGGCGACGCGTTCGGCGTCACCGTCGACACGTCGACGTCGTCATTCCAGTCGCCGATCACCAGCACGCTCTCGTTCGCGCGCGACGAGTCGAGGTAGCTCTTCAGTGCGGCAGACGCAGCGAGGCGACGGTCGTACGCGTCGGGATCTCCGAACGCCTTCATGTGGAGCACGATCACGTAGAGATCCTTCGTCACTCCGTTTCCCTGCACGCGCAGGTGTGCCTCGAGCGGAGGCCGCCCCGCGAAGTCGTAGTTGTACGAAGTGAGGATCAGCTGCGCCGAGAGCACGGTGATCTTCGAGGTGCGGTACGCGAAGCCGACCTTCTGCTCCCACGCCGCGTAATAGAAGGTGCCGCCTGTCACGTCGCTCGGGAGCAACGCAGAGAACCCGCTCATCCCGCCGACCACGCTCGAGAACTCGGTGGTCCCGACGATCTCCTCGAAGCCCCACAGATCGACCTCGGGCCGCGCGCGCAGCGCCGTGAGCACGTTCTGTTGCTGAAGCGCGTTGTCCTGGGGACCGTTGTAGCCACCGTCGGCCTGCGGAGGATCCGCGAACCATTCGATGTTCCAGCAACCGACGATCAGCGGGAGTCCGGCGTCAGTCGCGCCTCCTCCACCGCCAGTCGCACCACCTCCGGCACCTCCTCCAACGCCTCCTCCAACGCCACCGCCCGTCACTCCGCCGCCGGTGCCTCCACCAACTCCACCACCGAGAGCGCCACCGCCACCTGTCGCTCCGCCTCCTGAGCCACCACCCGTCGAGCCGCCGCCACCGCCGGCCCCTCCGCCGCTCATGTTGATCGGGAACTGACAGACGGAGTTCCGGCAGATCTGCGAGAGCGGACACGCCGTGCACGCCTGGCCGTACGCGCCACACGCGAGGGTGGACTGCGTCTCCTGCGCAATGCACTGGTTGTTCGAGTCGCAGCAGCCGCCGCAGTTGCTCGGTGAACACTGCTCGGGCTCACACCCGGCGAGCAGAGCGCCCGCCGAGAGGAACAACACGAGCATCAACGAAGACTTCATCCTCTACGTCCTACCACTGCTCGAGGACGCGGATCAGGCCCAGCGAGCGCATCAAATCGGGGCAAAGATCTTCAAGCCGCTGCGGGAAGCGTTGCCCGCGAGCGTGTTGTTCTCGATGAAGTCCGAGTAGCTGCTGTGGCCGTCGCCCGCGGTGATGGCGGTGTGGCCGTAGATGCTGCCCAGGCGCGTCGAGGTGTGCTCCCACGTGAGGATGAGGCCGGGGATCTTGAGGGCCTCGGAGAGCGGGATGTTGACCTGCTTGAACTTGTTGCGGGGCAAATTGTCGTCGATCTGGTTGCCGTTGCCCCAGACCTTGATGCCGTAGGTCTGCTGAATCGCGCGGCTCACGCCCGTCGCGCACAGACCCTGTCCCGTGTAGCCGCCCATGCTGAGCGCCACCGCGCGACCAGCCGCCGCGAGGCGCGAGTTGCCGCCGCCAGCGCTGCCAGAGCTCACCGGCGCGGAGCCGCCCGGCTTGGTGCCCGGCTTCGGAGCAGGAGTGAAGGTCGAGGCGCCGCTGTGACCAGGGAGGCGAAGCGTGGCACCCGCGTAGATCAGGTTCACGTTCTTGATGCCGTTGAGCTTCGCGAGGGCGGACACGCTGGTGTGGTACCGAGCCGCAATGCCAGAGAGGGTGTCGCCGCGCTTGATCAGGTAGTTCGCCATGTGTTGCCTCCTGCTTCATTGTCGGAGGTGGGCTTCTGAGAGCCTTCACACGGACTCGTAAATTCCCTTCGCAAACCGAGGGGAATTCTCGGGGATCATTTCTTCGGATTAATCGGCTTCGTCCCGCGATCGCCGGCCTTCCACCCGAAGGTGTCTTCGTCGCTGGTGCCGAGCTGATCCGCGAGCGCCTCGAGCTTCTTCCGCTTCTCGCCCTTGGGCTGCGTCTTCTTCTTGGGGAGCAGCGGATCGACGGCCGGTCCCGAGGGCTCGAGTCCGGTGACGTCCGCGTGGCCCTGCGTCTCTCCCGCGAGGGCATCGGCAGCAGCCGCGAAGAGATTGAGGGTCGGAGTGACGGGAGAGAGGGCCGCTCCGAAGATCGCGACGCTCGCTCCGACCGGAAAGATGCGGGTGAGGAGAAACTTGATCATCTCACCGCCATCCGCGCCGCCGCGAGCAGCTCGAGCTGACGTGCCAGTCCGAGATCGCGCACCACCGCCGAGAGGAACTCGTCGCGCGAGAGCGTGAGCACCACGCTCGCCTCCGTCGCACGCACGGTCGCGGTGCGAGGCACGTTGCGGAGCAGCGCCACTTCACCGAAGTGATCTCCCGGCCCCAACGTGGTGAGCGCAGAGCCGTCTTCGCCCAGCACCTCGAAGCGTCCCTGCGAGACGAGGAAACACTCGGCGCCTTCTTCTCCGCGAGTGATCAGCTGCTGACCTGATTCGACGGTGCGGCGCGTGAGCTGAAATGCGAGCGAGGAGAGCCGGTCCGCGGGGAGCGCTCCGAAGAAGCTGCTCTTCTTGAGCGCCGCGCTGTTGCGAAGAACGGACGCGAGCTGCTCTGCCTGCAG
>CBIHPJ010000730.1:0-4524 GCA_966211295.1 uncultured Myxococcales bacterium
AACCCCGCTCATCACCTCGCGTGGTGGGCAGAACCCAAGGGGCAACATCAATGGCAGAAGCAGCCAAGACCGCAGCCAAGCTGCGGGAGTACGAGACGGTCTTCCTCGTGAAGCCTGATCTCACTGACGAGAACGTGGACAAGGTGAAGGAGCGCGTTCGCGCGATCGTGAACCGCGACGGCGGCAAGTTCCTGCGCTTCACGATCTGGGGCAAGAAGAAGACGATGTATCCCGTGGCGAAGCAGCCGCGCGCGATCTTCATCCACGCTCACTACCTGGGCGGCTCGAAGATGGTGGCCGAAGTCGAGCGCAACATGCGCAACTTCGACGAGGTCAGCCGCTTCATGAGCAAGCGCCTCAACGATGACGTCAACCCTGAGTCGCACCAGCCGCAGGAAGACCTGAAGCTCTCCGGCGACGTGGACGACAACAAGCCGTTCGGCGGCGCTGAGCGTGAAGGCTTCGGCGGCTTCGACAACGACATGGACGATGACGGTGGGTACAACGCATGAGCACCATGAGCCCTGAGAAGAAGCGCCCCATGAAGAAGGACAACGATGGGGACATGGAAGGTGGCGACGAGAAGCGCGGCGGTCGTGGTTTTGCGCGCCGCAAGGTCTGCCGCTTCTGCGCCGATAAGAACGCGAAGGTCGACTACAAGGATCAGTCGACCCTCAAGTACTTCGTGACCGAGCGCGGCAAGATCATCCCCCGCCGCATCTCGGGCAACTGCGCGCTGCACCAGCGTGCGGTGGCGAAGGCCGTCAAGCAGTCGCGCGGTCTGGCCCTCATCCCCTACCTCGTTCTGGCGAGCTGACCCATGAAGCTCATCCTCCGAGAAGATGTGTACAACCTGGGCAAGTCGGGCGAGCTGGTGAACGTGAAGGAAGGCTACGCGCGTAACTACTTGCTCCCCCGCAACCTCGCGATGCTCGCGAGCTCGGCGAACGTTCGCCAGCTCGAGCACGAGAAGCAGGTCATCGAGCTGCGCCAGCAGAAGCTCAAGGGCGGCGCGATGGAGCAGGCGAAGAAGCTCGAGGGCGTGAAGGTGTCGATCAAGCGCAAGGTCGGAGAGCAGGAGAAGCTCTTCGGCTCCGTCACCGCGCTCGACATCGCCGAGGCGCTGGCTGCCGCGGGCCACAAGCTCGACCGCCGCCTGATCCACCTCCCCGAGCCCATCAAGGCCGTCGGTGAGTTCCCCGTGGAGATCCGGCTGCACCGCGAAGTGACGGCGAAGCTGACCGTCACGGTCGTCGGCGAAGCGCAGGCCTGATCCAAATTCAGGTCTGAAGAGAGGAAGCCGTGCGACCCCTCGAGGCCGCACGGCTTTTTCATTTGTTCTCCCTCTCCCTGCGCAGCGGGGAGAGGGCCGGGGTGAGGGGCGAGCGCTTAAGGAACCTCATCCGCGCCAATATCGATCCCCGCACCCGCTGGACGCGGATTGCTTTCGAAGTCACTCCGAGGCGCTCCAGTCGCCGTCCCGGTATCCACACAAACACCCGACGCCATGATCTTGTACGCGTTGGGCGCGACCAGGCAGTTGCCCTCGATGTTGTTGGCCGAGGTGATGTCGGTGAGCGAGTTCACCGCGCCCGCGTCCGCCAGATCAGTCGTCGCCTCGTCCCGGTACACCACCGTCCCCATCGGAGCAGTCGCGAACCAGTTGTTCTGCAGCACGCGAGGATCAGCGGCCGCATTGAACTCCTGCACGTCGTAGCGCGGCGTGCAGTTACCGGCCGTGAACGCGTTGTTCCGCACCACTCCGCGCGGACCCGAGGGCACACCCGCATCACCGATGTCGAAGGCGAGCGCGCGGCTGTTGCATCCCGTCTGCACGCCATCACCGAAGAGCGTGTTGGCGTTGAGATCGATCTCATTGCTGGTGGCCGCGTTGATCACCATCACCGCCGCCGACTGGATGTTGCCGATGCCGCTCGTCGTGCACGAGCCACCGGCGCCGGGGAAGAGCCCGCGGATCACGTTGTTCTCCACGCGCGCGAACGAGTCGACGCTCTGCAGACCGATCGACACCTGCGTGCCGCAGCCACCGGTGATGGTGTTCTTGCCGATCACCGGACCCGAGCGCTGCACCACCACGCCCGCGGAGAAGATGCCGCCGCGTCCCGTGATGAGCGCGTTGCCGTCGATGCGCGCGCACGCTCCGTCGTCACAGCGCACGCCGACCGAGCGCGGCGGGAAGCCGTTGTTCGATCCCTGGATGAGCGTGTTGTTGAGCACGGTGCACTGGCTGGCGATGCCGCTCACCGAGTCGCGCGCGCAGTAGATGCCGTTGGTGTCCTGGCCCGCCTGCTCGACACCGCCGGTGATCTGCCGGTTGTTGTCGATGCGCGCGTTGCACGCTCCGATCACGCGCACGCCGTCGCTGCGCGAGCCGATGACCGGAGAGGTGCCGGCGATCTGGTGGTTCGAGAAGATCGCAGGCGAAGCACCGCGGCAGGGATCAGCCCACACGCCCACGGAGTTCTGGTTCGCGCCGTACGCGAGGATGTTGTTCGCACGCACGACCACGCCCTGGGCGCTGCCGGTGAGGTAGACGCCAGCGCCGTTGGTGAGCGTGACGAGTCCCGACGTGGCGCAGACCGCGCTGGTGTCGACGATCGCGCCCGGAGAGTTCGTGAGCGAGACGCCGTACGCGGTGCCCACGGTGGTGGCGGAGATGCCCACGCCGCTCGCACCCTTGATGGAGTCGACCACTCCGCCGTTGCCTCCGCAGCCCGAGGTGCACCGTCCGTTGGTGTCGAGCGCGGTGGCACAGTTGCGGCTGATCACCGGCGCGGAGTTCACGCTGCGTACGCCGATGGCGGTGCCCGCGACGACGGCTCCGCTGACGGAGGAGTTCGAGATGACGGGCGAGGCGGGGACGGCCGCGTTGTCGACCACGTCGACGCCGATGGAGGTGGTCACCATGCCTCCGGCGCCGCCCATGATGGTGTTGTCGTTGATGATCGCGCCGGTGCTGCCGCGCACGGTGACGGCGGCCGAGGTGGCGAAGTTGCCGCCGACGAGATCGAAGCCGTCGATCGAGGTGGGCGAGGTGACGGTCTGATCGAAGAGGACGCCTTCCGGAGTGGTCGCGGTCAGGCGCGTGGGGCAGTTGGTGAGGTTGCGGCCCGTGCCGTTGGTCTGGAAGCCACCGATCACCGAGATGCCGTTGCGCATGGTGAGCGTCTCGCCCGTCGCGCCGCCGTACTCGAAGGCGCCCGCGCAGGTGCCGCGCACGCAGACGCTGCCGACTCCGGCGTCGGTGGCGATGTTGAGCGCGACGTTGATGTGGCGAACGGGAGAAGCGGCGGAGCCGCTGTTGGTATCCGTGCCCGTCGGCGAGACGTGGATGCAGTTGCAGCCGTTGTTCACCACGCCGTCGCAGTCGTCGTCGCTCGTGTTGTTGCAAATCTCGGCGACCGGCGTGCCGGGCCGGCAGATGCTCACGCCTCCGTCGACGCACGCCGGGACCGAGCGCTGGCACGCGCCGATGCCGCAGGTGGTGCTGCCGAGGCCGTCGTCCGTGGCCGCATTGCAGTCATCGTCGATGCCGTTGCACGCCTCGGCGGAAGGGCCGATCGCGCCGACGCAGGGGCCGAGCATTCCGGTGACGCACTGCTGGGTGCCGTCGCGGCACGCGCCGACTCCAGAGGTGCCGGCGTCGAACGAGTAGCAGCTCACATCCATCGTGCACATCGCGGTGCCACCACCAGCGCCGCCGCCGCTCGCTCCACCGCCACCTCCGCTTGCGCCTCCTCCGCCGCCCGTCGCACCACCGCCACCGCCAGTCGCTCCTCCTCCGCCTCCTCCAATTGCACCACCACCGCCGCCCATGCCGCCGTCGTCATCACCGCCGCCACCGCCCGTCGCGGTGCCGCCGCCCGTCGCGCCTCCGCCGCTGCCGCCGCCCGTCGCGACTCCGCCGCCCGTTCCTCCGTCTTCGATTACTGCGGGAGTGACGTCGCAGGCACAGGCAGACAAGACCATCGACGCCACGACGGCGGTCAGAATGTTCAAGCGCATGAAGTGGTGATCCCCTTGAGCGCGCTCCGGCCGAGTGCGCGGGTACCCAGCCTAGGTCGGCTCGATCACCACTGCTGGAGTTCGGCCGCTTGTCTGATGCGTGCATCGCCCACACGAGGCGTTTTGCCTCCGCCAACCCAAGGTCCGCGTCGCATGGCTCTGCACGATTCCATCTTCGACTCGCTGTCGTTCGACGCTGAGCGGGTGCTCACACTGCGGTTCTCTGAGCTCCCAGACAGACCAGCGACAGAGAAGCTCGTGATCCGCAT
The DNA here is from genome assembly GCA_966211295.1 of uncultured Myxococcales bacterium. Lineage (GTDB taxonomy): Bacteria > Myxococcota > Myxococcia > Myxococcales > Myxococcaceae > Archangium_A. The sequence goes on from CBIHPJ010000730.1 coordinate 4,296, forward strand.
CTCACGATTTCAGGCCGTCATGATCCTCGGGGTTCTCGAGCGCGATTGGTTCCTCAGCGGCGTTCATTGCTACGCAGGCGACGGGACCGCGCTCGATCCCAGACGGCTTCAGGATCAGGAAATCGCCCGGCTCATCGTTCTCGGAACTGACGGCTCGAGCATCGAGGTGATGTCCGGACGTGCAACGTCGTCGATCGAGAAGGCCTGACTACTCCTCGACGACTTCTCC
>CBIHPJ010000731.1:0-4502 GCA_966211295.1 uncultured Myxococcales bacterium
GCGGAGTGACCTCTGACGTGCGCGTCGAGTGGCCGCTCTTGAAGCTCACGGTGATTGGCTACGACGTCTGCCGCGCGCAGACCGTCGAGGAATACGCGGAGGAGAAGATCACCGAGCGGACCTCGGGAGCTTCGGGTCCCGCGCTCTCCACGGGCATCGCGTTCACCCTCGCGAGCGCGATTCTGTTTGGAGTGAGTTACGCGGTCACCGACGCGGCGAATACGGGCGTGATCGATGCCGGTGGGCGTTACGGACCATCGACTCGGCAATACCTGCAGGGGGCGAGCTTCATCACCCTGGGCATTGGTCTTCCCTCGGTCGCAGTGGGGCTGATCGCGCGCCTGCGGAGCGGCGAAGAGACAGTCGCGCAAAAAGCCGAGCAGGTGGTGAGCCAGAAGGACGTGCGCTGCAATGAGCGTCCGGCCACCGGCCCGCTCATCATGGCCTCGGCGCAGGGCGCACTGTTGCCGCTTCAGGTTTCCGACGGAGCGCTGGATCTCGACGGCTCGAAGTTGCCGCTCGTTCCCGAGTCGATGCGCTTCGGTGATCGCGAGGTCGAGCTCACGGAAGAGGCGCAGGCCACCTTCGCTGCGTGGGCCGCGTGCGTCTCGCTCGAGCAGGAGGCGACCAAGACGATCGACACGCTGAGCGAGACCGGGCTCCTCTCTCGTGCTGAGCGGCTGCGTGAGTGCCGCCGCGTGCGAGGCGATCAGGTCAAGGACGCGGTGAGCGCCGTCGACGCCGAGCTCGGACGCCGTCGTGAATCAGGAAGCCCCGCTGCATGGGCTCCGGGCACCAACGTCTCCACGTTCGAGGAAGCGGTGTCGGCCTACGCGCCGTCGCTCAAGCTCGCGCCCAACTCGAAGGACCTCGTGGTGCTCGATAATCCCGAGTCCGCCGAGGGACGCGCGGTGTTGCTCGAGGGAATCGTCGGCGAAGGGATCACCGAGAACATCGGCATCATTCAGATCGGCGAGAAGCAGGTGTTCCTCTTCATTCCGCCGAAGCGCGCCTGGGGGAACACGAACTTCCCGAACGGCACGCGGGTGGAAGTGGTCGCGTTGATCTCTGGGAGGCAGACGCTCGGTGAACGCACGCTCCCGCTCTTGCGCGCCGTTTGGATGCGCACTGCCTGGTGACTCTCGAGCTCTGGGGAAGGTGGGGCTCTGATTCTCGCTCCTCCGACCGAGCGAACTTGCCCCTCGCCGCGAGCTTTCTGGTCCGTGAGTACGTGAAGCGATGACGAGAGAGGCTCGGGTCGAGACGCGCCGCACCCGTCAACTTTGTTTAGGAGCAACCTCGCGAGATGCGGGCGAAATCTCCTAAACAAAGTTGACGTGTGCTTAGCGTTCGCGCCCCGACCACGAAGCCTCGTCAACGAGTGACGAAATGCCCGCGCCGAGAGGCCCGCGCGCGACGAGCGCCAGTCTGCCCACACGAACTTCCGCCCACCCTCAAGGCTTCTTCTTGAGCAGACGTCTTCGCAGTCTCGAAAGCGACTCGGGCGCGATCCCTAAGTACGACGCGAGGAGATCGCGCGGCAGTTCACCGAACGCGGGACCCAACTCAGCGCGCGCCACCTCGTATCGCTCAGGCGCCGAGCGCAGCAGGAAGTCGAGCTCACGCTTCTCCTTCCGCACGTAGAGAAACTCGGCGATCCGACGCCCGAACTTCTGCCACTCCGGATGTCCTTCGAGCAGTCCGCGGATCCGATCGAACGGCCACACGGTGAAACGCGAAGGAAGCACCGTGGAGATCGCGACCTGCGCCGGCAGCCCCTGAACCGCGCTGCCGAACGAAACGGCGAAGCGCCCCGGGAGCGCGAAGTCCTTGGTGACGTCCTCTCCGTCTTCAGTGAGCACGTGGTACCGAGCGAGCCCCTCGTGCAGAAACCCCACCTCGTGCCGCGTCTGCCCGGGTTTGCAGAAGAACTCGCGAGGACCCAGCGTGAGCGGCTTCCCTTCCGCGAGCAGCTTCTTGAGGTCTTCGTCGGGCGGATTGCACAGCGCCCTGATGAATCCTTCGACGTCGCGCATCGGCGGCGAATGTAACCCAGGTCACAGAGACCGAAGCCCGGGCGTTCTTAAGTACACCTCATGCGAATCGCACTCCTCGTCCTCTTCACTTCCTGCGCCTCAACGCTTGCTCCCGTCATCACCTCGCAACCCGCACCCGCGCCTGCGATCACCGGCGGAACGGGCGCGCCGCTCACCGTCACGCGCATCGCGCACAGCACGGTGCTGCTCTCGTTCAACGGCAAGCAGGTGCTCACCGATCCGTGGTTCTCGGAGCTGAACGGGTACCACCACGGCGAGCCGATGGCGCTTCAGGTGAGCGGCTTGCCGAAGCTCGCCGCGGTGGTCGCCTCGCACGGCCACATCGATCACTTCGATCTCGAGTCCTTCAAGGCGTACCCCGACAAGGCGGTCCCATTCTTCGTGGGCAAAGAGATGGTGGCCGACGCGCAGAAGGCGGGCTTCACCAACGTGCATGGGCTCGCTCCGTGGGAAGCGCTCACCATCGACGGCCTCACCTTCACCGCCACGCCCGGCGCGCACGGCATGCCTGAGTTGACCTGGGTGATCAGCGGTGAAGGCCGCACGGTCTTCTTCGGCGGCGACTCTCTCAAGATCCCCGAGCTCGAGGGCATCGCTGCGCGTGTGCCTCCGATCGACGTCGCGTTGATGCCGGTGAACGGTCTGCGCGCCGTCGGCCACCAGGTGGTGATGAACGCCGAAGAAGCCGCCGACGTGGTGGCGATGCTTCACCCGCGCGTCGCGGTGCCGATGCACTACACCTTCACGGGCAGCTGGTTCAGCGACACCTTCATCCTCGGCTACGACGGCACTCCCGAGCGTTTCGTGAACGCCGTCACCAAAACCGCACCGCAGACGAAGACCGTGGTCCTCGCGCCCGGTGAGCTGCTGGCTCTTCAACCGGTCCAACCCTCACCCTGACCTTCCCCCGGAGGGAGAGGGGAAAATGCGGGTTATATAAGCCTGCTCATGACCCCCCTCGACGAGCTGGCCACGCTGCTGCGCCCCGCGGGTGGCGGCCTCTATTTGGTGAGTACCGGTAAGGCCGAGCAGGAGTCTCTCCAGCAGCGCCTCTACGGAGCCTCCTCGCCCGAGCAGGTGAAGCAGCGCTTCCGCGATTCGATCGAGAAGATCCCGAAGGCGAAGGGCGTGCTCGTCGGAGTGCCCTCGGACGTCGGCGCTGGCTTCCGCCGCGGAGCGAACCTGGGACCTCAGGCGATCCGCGCCAAGCTCCTCGATGACGGCGTCGATCTCTGGTCGAGCGGAGTCGTCGATCTCGGTGACGTCTTCGTGGTGCCGCAGCTGCTCTCTGACGAGATGCTCTCTCCCGAGCAGCTCACCGCGAGCCGTCGCGCCGTGTATCCGGATGTCGCGGAGGCCGAGCGCGCGAAGCTCCCCGTCTCACCGCTCTCCATCGAGCGTCGCGTCTTTGAATTGGTCTTCGAGCTGAACCCGAAGGCGAAGCCCTTCGTGCTCGGCGGAGATCACTCCACTGCGCTTCCTCCCGTTCAGGCGCTGGCCAAGGTCGCTCCGCAGCCCTGGGGCATCGTGCAGCCCGACGCTCACACCGACCTCCTCGAGACGCGCCTGGGCATCAAGCACTGCTTCGCCACCTGGAGCTGGCACGCGAACGAGCTCATCGGTCGCAAGGGCCGCCTCACGCAGGTCGGCATTCGCGCCTCGGGCCGCGATCGCGCTCACTGGGAGAGCACGCTCGACGTGCGCCAGTTCTGGGCGAAGGACGTGCTCGCCGATCCCCGCGGTCAACTCGACGCGCTCCTCGCGCACGTGAAATCGACCGGCGTCAAAGGCGTCTACTTCAGCAATGACATCGACGGCACCGACGCGAAGTGGGCTGACGCCACCGGCACTCCTGAGTTTGGAGGCCTCGAGCCCGACTGGCTGGTCGAGCTCATTCGCCGGCTCGGACGTGAAGTGGGTCTGCTCGGAGGCGACGTGATGGAGGTCGCTCCGTCTCTGACCCCGACCCCGGAGAGCGCGGCCCGTACCGTCGCGCTCGCGGCTCGCTACTTCCGGGAGACCGTCGATGCTGCGCTCCCCAAGTAGGTGTGGCAGGGTCCGCCGCCCGATGCGCTCAGTCGTCCTCACTGCCCTCGCTTCACTCCTTCTCGTGACCTCGGGCTGCAAGTCCGCTTGCCGCCAACTGACGGAGAAGCAGTGCGAGTGCACCTCGAGCAACACCGAGAAGACCGCGTGTCTCCAGCGCGCCTCTGCCCAGGAGACGCTCTACACGCCCGACCCGGATACCGAGAATCGCTGCACCGACTTGCTCGTGACGTGCGATTGCCGGCTCACGGATACGCAAGCCGGCAAGGAGCGCTGCGGTTTCGCTTTTGGTCCGGACGCCGGGACCTGAACCTGCTCAGCCGCGCTGCAGCTTGGTGAGCAGGCGGCGGAGATCTTCGTTCACCTTCACGAACTCGGTCTTGCCGCGCTCGTCGGCGA
>CBIHPJ010000732.1:0-4499 GCA_966211295.1 uncultured Myxococcales bacterium
TTCGCAGACGAACCGCTCGGGCACGTCGATGTCGATGGTCAGGTCACCGATCGCGAAGCGGGGCATCCAGTGAGCTTCGCACTTCGATCGCCCGCGCGGCAGAGATGATGCCCGCGAGATCAGGTTGCGCTTCTTCAGCGAGGTAGAGCTGCTCGCGGAGTGACTGCTCATCGAGTTTCGCGAGCTCACCGACGGTCCCCGCCACTTGCATCACTGAGAGAAGGAGCTCCGGATCTCGCGTCAGCTTCGCGGGCGCGACCTGCTCGATCATCGGCTCGAGCGACCAACGCGCCAGCCGCTCCAGGCGAGCACGCACATCCACTCGATGAACTTCGAGCTCACCGTCGTTCAACGTCACCAGGCGATCGCTCTTCGCATCGAACGCCGCGGCTTCAGGTGCGCGCTCCAGTCGCCCCGCGTGTTTCCCGTGCAGAACGTGCTCGCCGTAGAGCAGCCGAAAGGTGCCCTTCTTCGTGCGAGCGAGCGCGCGCACTGTGAGATCGTGACCCTCGCGCAGGTCGCGTTTTCTTCCCGGCATACCGACCTCCGGATGCGGCCAGGGTTGGTGCACGCGCTCGAGCGCGTCGATGGAGAAGACGCCCACTTCATCCGCGCGAGGAAAGCAGTACATCCAGCCGAAGCGCCCGCAAGCACTCACCGCGACATCGTGACCGGAGCTCGCGAGTGGCCCTGGCATCGTCGCCACTTTGCGCGAGCGAGTGTCGAGCACGAAGACACCACAGCACGCCCCCACCACGACGCGCTTCGGCACGATCCGAGGGCGGAGCGTGAATTTCCGAGTGCGCGTGTCGAACACCACGAGCTGCGCGTTCCAGGTGAAGATCGCCTGGCCGTCGGTGAGAGCGACCAGGTTCGAGTCAGCGATCGGGTGCGTGGTGAACGCGCCCGACTCGAGATCGATGCAACCGATCGCGTAGGGAAACCGCAACACCGCGGTGCGCCCCTCGACCACGAGAGCGAGCGGAGTGCCGGGCGCCGTCACCGATCCACTTCCGCGCGGCGGCGGAATCACCAGCGGCTTCTTGGATTCGTCCTGCGCGCTGAAGAGCGGCTCACCGATGCGCAGCACCTGGAGCATGGACGCGAAGCTCGACTGCAACGCCAGCCCACGCGACTGCACGATGATGTCTGGTGCCTTCAGCTTGATCAGCTGCTGCAGAGATCCGCACTCGCGGAAGAACATCTCGAGGGCTGCGTTCTCAGGTGAGAGAACGTTCTCGCGGTTGAGCCGTTCGCGACCCGGGGCCATCGGCACGCGGTGGAGCAGGAGTTCCCTGGGCTCGACGCCGAGCGAGCGCAGTCTCTTCACGCCAGGTCCGTTCGCCTTCTCGAGCGCGGCGGCAATCGCCGGCACACCCGACTTCATGCTGACGGTTTCGAGCGTCTTTCGCACCGAAGCCGTCGGCTCGCCGAGGCACGCCGCGATCCACGGGAGATGTGCCGGGTGAATGACCCCAGGACCGGGGACCTCAATCCACGCTTTGCGTCCCGGAGACGTGAAGTCCGTCGGCTTCGCGCGCGCGGCGGGATCCACCGAGCGCACCGCTTCCAGAACCGCCATTGGGCTTGTCGAAGTGAAGCTCACCCGTCAAAGCTTCGCACTCCCGCGGACCTGGCTCCGCAACCGAATGCGCTACGTGACGCCCGACGGAAGCTTCTGGGAAGTGACGCTCGCCGGGCGAGTCGTGCACGCGCGTTGGGGCAAGGGCACTTCGATCAAGAAGCGCGAGTCGAGCTTCAAGACGGTCGATCTCGCGAAGGCCGAGCTCGCTGCGCTGGAGAAACGAGTGCGCAAGCTCGGCTACCGCCTCGAGGGCGCGAAGCCAGATGGAATCGCAGAGGCGCTCCGCGCGCGGCCCACCGACGACTCGCCGTTGATCGTGCATGGAGACGAGCTCCTCTTGCAGGGAGATCTCCGCGGAGAGATCGCCACCCTCGTCGCACAGGGCAAGACCTCCGCGCTCGGCCGCTTCCTGCGTGCGAACGCCAGCGCGCTCTTCGGCACCGCGGAGAACGACGTGCACGAGGGTTTCGCGTCCGAGTTCGTGTGGGCGCCGGGCTTCATTCGCGAGGCCACGCTCACCACCCCGGACACCACCGACGTCGACGAGCTGGCCCAGGTGACGAAGCGTTTCCTCAGCGCGCCCGTCGCGGAGTTCGTGCGCGAGCTCAACTTTGGCGTCTCGTACGAGCGCTGGGCGAGCGCCGCGATGCAGGTGACGAGAGCGCGGCATCCCGAGCTCATCACTGCGCTCCGCTTCGACGCGTTCGATCCCGTCGACGTCGCGGTCGCGGAGATCGAAGCGGGTGACTTCAGCGAAGTGTGGTCGCGGCTGCCCGAGTTGAGAGAGGTTCGTGTGCGCGCCGGATCGATGGACACCGGTGAGCTCGCCTTCCCCGAGCTGCGCTTCTTCTCGCGCACCGGAGGCATGGCGAGCCACGAGCTGCGCGCGATCACCCGAGCGCACTGGCCGAAGCTGGAGCGATTGGAACTCGGCTTCGAACGCGAAGACCGCGGCGATCCGACGATCGTGTTGCACTGGCTCTTTCAGAAACCACAGACCATCAAGCACCTCGCGCTTCGTGGCCTCGATCTCTCCGTGGAGCAGGTGGAGGAGTTCGTCGACTCCGACTTGCTCAAGCAGTTGCGCACGCTCGACCTCAGCGACGTGGGGCTCGATGAGGACGCCGCGGAAGCCTTGACCGACAACGCCGAGAGCCTGAGCCACATCGAGAAGCTCTCCAGTCCGTGGCTGGTGGATGAGGACGGCACTCCGACCATCGCGGTGCTCGAGGAGCTGGAGAACCAGGTGGACGACGCGTTCGACGACTAGCTACCGCACCGGCTCGACGCGCAGTCGATGCACGCCGGGGATCGTCTCGAGTCGATCCATCACCAGCGAAGCCTCCAGCGCGCGCGGCAAGCTCATCACCGCGTGGAAAGTGCGGCGCTGGGAGGTGAGATCTCGCTCGTGGTCTTCCTCGTTGAGCCGCACGTCGAGCTCACGCAGGACTTCGGCGATCAATCCGAACTCGGTCTCCTTCGCGCAGGTGACCGAGAGCTTCTTGAGTACGCGATCATCCGCCTTGTCTTCGAAGCGGCGGAGCACCGTGAGCACCAACACTCCAGCGAGCGTCGCGATGATCGACTCGCCGTACATTCCTCCGCCCGCCGCGAGTCCGATGGCCGCAACGAGCCACAGTCCGGCCGCGGTGGTCAGTCCCTGCACCGTGAGGCCCGTGCGGAGGATCGCGCCACCCGCGAGAAATCCAATGCCCGAGACCACCGAGGCGGCGATGCGCGAGGCGTCGACTCCAACGAGATCGTGCTCGCCGTAGTGCTGGAAATAGACGAACGAGGTCGACACCACCATGAACGTCGAGCTCGCGAGCCCGACGATCGCGTGGGTTCGCAGACCCGCCGGCCGCCCGTGGAGATCGCGCTCGTAGCCGATGACTCCGCCGAGCAGCCCGCCCAGCAACATGCGCACGACCAGCTCGAGCTCGAAGTGATGACTCAATGAGGCACGCTCCTTTGCGACCAGACGACGTCGAACACCAGCAACCCGAGCGCGACCGCGAGGCTCTGGCGCAGCACGAAGTCCTGCACGGTTGAGCCGGGGAAGTGATCGACGTGCCAGTGGAGCGCAGTGAATCGATACGCGCCAAGCATCGTCGCCAGCAGCAACGCGGCCACTGCACTTCCTGCCTCGAGTCGCAGTCCCCACACCGCCGCGAAGATCGCAGCGAGGAACACCCCGTCATTCATCCACTGCGACGCCGACTCGACGAGCAGCGGATCCTGTGCGGCGAACACGAGGTGAATGAGCATGGTCCCCGCGACCGCACCCGCGAGGTGAGCGGGCAGACGCACTCGTACTTCGCGAGGCTCGGCGCTCGCCCACACGAGCAGCGCCGCTCCCATCGCGATCAGGCCCCAGAAGAATGGAGCGGGCGCTCCGTGCGCGAGCCGCTGAGTGAGGAGGCTGCCGCTCGTGATTGCCGCGAGGAGAAACGCTGCGAAGAACGAGCTGAACCCGAAGACGGGAGGGAAGCGATGCAGAACCACGGGAGGCAGGTGTTAACGGCCGCGTCTCTCACCGCAACGCTTTGATCGAGAAATTTCGCGGGGCGAATCGCGACACTTCGCTCAGAAAGTTCCGAGCATCGCGACACCGCCGGGGCTCGGCACGATCGCAACCGAGCTGCGCTCGAGCCAGCGGATCGGCTTCACGATTCCGACCACGATCGCGAACAGGTAATAGAGCTGCGCCGCACTGTACGAGCCCGCGAGGACAACCATCCCGGGTACGAGAAAGCCCGTGTCCGGACGTTCCAGGAGCACGAGAGTGTCGACTGGAAACGCTGGCGGAGCAGGCGGCTCAGACTGAGCCCAGCTCACGCACGCAGACAAGATGACGAGGACATTCAACCGACGCACGAACCGACTCCCACTCTGGCCCCTCAGAAAACACCAA
>CBIHPJ010000733.1:0-4495 GCA_966211295.1 uncultured Myxococcales bacterium
CGCATCACGCCGAACGGAGTGCACGCCACCAGCGTCGGCCGGCCCTGAAACAAATGTCCGGCATTCACCGCGTGGAAACCATCGACGTCCTTCTTCGGATCGATCGTCTCCAGCACCAGCGTCGAGTCGATGTGCTTGGGCAACGGCAGCTGCACCAGAATCCCGTCGCAGGCGTCGTCGGCATTCAGCTTCTTCACCAGCGCGAGCAACTCCGCCTGCGTGATCTTCTCGTCGAGGTGGTGGTGCCACGAGGCGAAGCCGAGCTCGATGGCCGTCTTCTCTTTCGAGGTGACGTAGACCTTCGACGCCGGGTCCTCACCTACCCGAACGACCGCGATTCCCGGCGCGCGGCCATACTTCGCCTTGAGCGCCTCGACCTCGCCCTTCAGCCCTTCCTTCACCTTCGCGGACAGCGCCTTCCCATCGATGATCTGAGCCGTCATATGCGGGGCATGTAACACTCTGGCTTCGCATGTTGGGAAAGCTCCTCGGAGCCATGATTGGGGCGGGACTCGGTATGGGGCTCGCCTGGTCTCCAGCGCTCGCTGCAATCCTCGCGGTGGTGGGAGCGCTGATCGGGCACTTCGTGATCGATCGTGAACCCGACGCGCCGAAGGCATTCCGTCCCCCGTCGAAGGAGGAGCTGACGAGCCGCCCGCCTGTCCCTCCGAAGCGTGAGCATCGAAGACCCGCGTCACCAGCGAAGCCGAAGAAAGTCGCCGCCGATGATCTGCTGTTGATCGACGCGCTCTGCCCGCTCTTCCTCGAGGTCGCGCGCGCGGATAGGCCGGTCGTTCAGCTGGAGATCCGGGTGATCAAGGAGTTCTTCGAAGAGCGGCTCCAGTTCAACGAGCTCGCGATGGACTCCGTTCGACTGAAGTTGAAGGAAGACATCGACGCGCCCGAGCAGGACATCGAGTTCCTCACCACGCGCGCACGCTCGGCAGTGAAGCCGCAGATGCGTATCGAGGTGGTGCGCTCGCTCTACGACCTCGGCCTCGTCGACGGCCAGCTCACTCGCGCGGAACAGGACACGCTCAAGCGCATCGTCGGGCTCTTCAACTTGAGCGACGAGCAGCTGCAGCTGATCACCGCGGAGTACTTCGGCCAGGGCGACAAGGAATACGAGCTGCTCGGCCTCACGAAGGAAGCGACGGAGGATGAGCTCAAGTCAGCCTGGCGCAAGCTCGCGGCCGAGCATCACCCCGATCGCGCGAAGGACAACGGCGAGAAGTTTCGCGCGATCAAAGACGCGTACGAGGCGATCAAGAAGCAGCGGGGGTTCTGAAGCGCTGCACGACGCCCTTCCACGCGGGCTCGTCGCAACGGCTCTCGGTAAACACCCCGCCGGTGTACTGATCGATCACTGCGCGCCAGAAGCGAGTGGCGTCCGGGTGCTCATCGCGCTGACGCACCTCCCACGATCCACGGAAAGCATCGAAGGCAGCGCGAGCCGCAGCGGAACCCACGCCTTGCCTCCGATACCGGCGCATCACGAAGAACTCCGCCATGTCGTGGACGCCGATCGCGCCAGTGAGGCGACTTCGGCCAACGATGAGGGCGAAGCCCGCGGGACGACCGTCGACCCGAAGCACGAACGGGTGGTGCAAGTCGTCGCCCCAGTAGGGATTCAGATCGACACCTGCGAAACGTCCCTCTGCATCCACGTCGAGCCCCACGAGCGAACTCCAGTCGTAGGCGTAGAACTGCATCAAGCGATCGAGCAGCGGCCGGTCGGTCGCGGCAGCGCGATCCAGAGAGATATTCATCGTGGCAGCCTCGGAGGACAGCGACAGGTCAGGTAGCCGCACAGACCGCACGCGAGCTCTTTGTTGAGCGCCGGGAGGCCGCACTCCGCGCAGCGATTGAGCGTCAGCTCATGCTGAAGGTTCCCTTGATGAGTCGGTGGCAACGTCAGTTCCGCCTTCATCACCGTGTGCTTGCAGCGACCCTTTCCGAACGGCCGAGGGCGCACGACGTAACTCAGGCCGTAACACTCGTCGCACGTCTGGCGTGGCTCGCACTTGAATGAGCCGCCCGTCATCCAGTTGTCGCCGTAGCCGGTGCCGCGACACTCGGAACAATCGATCTCGGCCCTCTCGTCGCACCGAGTGCACACAGGTCCGAGGACGACAACGAGCGGAAGCGTCCATGTCCCGGAAGTCACGCGGGCGCCCGGGAATCGCGAGTCTTCAAGCTGCCCTGTGACCTCGGTGGTCGGCGCGTCGAACGGAGCGAACTCCCAGCGCGTGCCCGGAGGGTTCTCAAAGCTGAGCCCGCCGAGTGAGCTCGAAGGATCCAACTTCTTCGCTACTTCGGCCTCTCGAGCCGCGGCCGCGCGAAAGCCGCGACGGAGCAGCACCTCTGCCCACGCGATGCGCCGCTTTGCATCGTCCGGCTGCTCGAGCGCCGCCTTCCCGATCGCATCGCCTTCTTTGTCTTCTGGGATCGCGGGGCGGTCGGGTTCTGCTCCGCGCTCGAGGAGCAGATCGACGATCACCTCGTGTCCGTTCTGCTCAGCCAGGGTGAGTGCAGTCCCGTTCCGTCGCACGTTCGGGTCCGCCCCTGCGTCGAGCAGCGCGCGCACCGTCTCGAGATCGCCGTACTCGCACGCGACCATGAGGATCGTGTTCGCGTACGTGTGCGCGTTGGGATCGATGCCGTACTTCAGCAGCAGCCCGAGGGTCGGACCGACCTGCGCCTTGTTGGGGTTGCTGGTCACGTGAGAGAGCACCTGCCAATCCTTCAGGTTCGCGCCTTGCTCGAGCACGAATGCGACCATCGCCAGCGTGCTGCTGCCGCACGCCCGATTGATGGCTGAGCCCTGATGATTGAGGTCGGAGCCTGCGTCGAGCAGGTAGCGCGCCGCATTGAGCTGACTCTTCAAGATCGCGCCTGTCAGCGCCGAGTTCTGCTCCGGAGGATTGAGCACGGCGCCCTGGGCCAACAACTCGCGCAACGCAGGCACGTCGTCCCGCTCAGCGGCGGCGTAGAGCTCATCAGTGAGCGATCGTCGCACCCAGGGCTTCACTCGCTTCGCGGCCGAGACTCGCTCGGCGGTCATCGCGATCAGATCGTCGACTCGAACGAGCTGCTCCTCCGCTTCCTCCACGTCGTCGGAGCCGACCGTTCGATCGCGTGAAGCCTCCCACTCACGCGCCTGCCGCACATCCTCCAGGTATTCGCGCAGGACAGTGCCGAGCGAATCTCCCAGGCGCGTGGCGGCCGCAGTTGGGCTCTTGTGCGGAACGCCGAAGATCGTCGGCCGACCCGCGGCGAGCTCGTCGCGTCGGTAGCAGATGATGTTGTTGCCGTGACGATGGTCCCCGTAGAGCAACATGATCGCGATGAGCGAGGGATCGACCGGTGGCGCGTCCCAGCCGCTCGAGCTTGCGGGTGGGCCGCCACGATCGAGCGGAGTCAGGAGATCGAACGGCAGGCTTGCCCAGTCCACGTTGGGCTCGCGCTCGTCGGCGAGCAACTCCGCGAACGCGAACACCTCGGCGGGAAACGAGACGCCGTAGCAGGCGCGCAGGATCTCTTCGTCAGACCTCCCCGCCTCGAGCATCGAGCGCGCGAGCTGCGCCATGGATGCGTAGTCGTTCACCTCACGGCTCCACGTTCGAGCAGAAGATCGACCAGCACCTCGTACCCCTTCTCCTTCGCGACTGAGCGCGGAGTGCCCGATTCGCCTCTGTTGGGATCAGCACCCCGATCGAGCAAGAGGCGCGCGGTCACAAGGTCACCGCAGAGGCATACGGCCACAAGATCGTCCAGCCGTCCCTCTCGTAGTTTGGGTCGAGGCCGCGGTTCACGAGGAGCGCGAGGATACTGGCAACGAGTTCCCTCTTGGAGCGCCTCCTCGGACAGGGGCGTCAGGAGTTCCCAGGGGCGCTGCAGGTAATCCACCTGCGGCTCGGCGTCGTCGAGCTTCATCTCGGCGATCACCAGCACCTCGACAGGGAATTCCACTCCGTAGCAGGCGAGGAGGATCTCCGCGTTCGAGCGGCCGCGGGAAGCCGCGACCAAGAGCGGTGAGGATCGTTTCTGCTGAGCGGGCCGGCGTCGAGAACGAGACGCACGACCTCACGAGGTCACGCTCAGCTCATGGGGTTCGACGCCCACCGTCACGGCGGCGGCGCCGGGTGCGAGGAGCCCGATCAGTTCGATCGCCGCGCGCGCTGGCGCAGATCCGAAGTCGACGCGGAACTCGTAACCGGTGGCTGACTCCATCGGAACGCTGACGGAGTGAATCGCGCCGCAGAAGGTCTTCTCATTCGCCGCTTTTGGAGCGTCGAACCACCGCTGCAGCCACTCCTCGAACTTCTCTCCGAGCGGACGGCCGCGGACCACGCGAACCGGGCACGCATTCCACGGGAACGGCGCGATCACCACCTGCGTACCTTCGATCGACTGGTGCATCAATCCCGGCATCGAGGGTCGATCTGACGAGCATCCGACGCTCTTGAGCTCGCCTCGCGCGTCGCGGAAGAGG
>CBIHPJ010000734.1:0-4489 GCA_966211295.1 uncultured Myxococcales bacterium
ACCACCGGCGCAGCCGAAGAGCAGCGTGTCGATGGTGCAGATGCCTTCGTTCACCACTCCATTGCGCACCAAGTCTCCGACCACCGGCAGCGCGAGCTCGGCGTTCGACTGCGCCTGACCGGGCCCCTTCGCGGTGGTGAGGATGGTGCGGCAGACCTTCGCGGCAGAGTCGATCGCGAGTTCGTCGGAGCGCACCGAGCGCGCCAGCGTCCCCACGATGAAGATGAGCGAGCCGCGCTTGTCGACATCCTGCAGGCCCTGGAGCACTCCGGTGAGACGCGTGAGCCCAAACTCCGAGCACTGCTCTTCGATCGCGAGCCGGTAGATCATTCGCACGGAGTCGAGGTTGCGATCTTCCATCGTGAGGCAGTTCAGCGAGCGCTTCAGCGGCGTCATGATCTCGGGGTGGTTGAGGATCTTCGTGAGGTCGTCCACCACGGGCTGGAGATCCATCTTCACTTCGTCAGGCAACGGCAACGAGTCGAAGGTGTTCCGCAGTGACGCCGCGTCAGCCCCGGGGATCGCGGTGATCAGCGTGCGCGCGATGGCCACCATTCCATCTTCGGTAAGCGCCTGCGGATTCAGCAGCCCCGTGATCGAGGGCTTCGCCGCGAGCGCATTCAGGTGCTCGACCATCAACTTCCCGTCGGGGGTGTTCACGTAGTCGGTGAACGCGATGGCCATGTCGAGGCCGTCCGTGAGCTGGCAGTTGCCGTTCTGCGAACAGAAATCGGAGACCACGCCAGCGAGCTCGTAATGCGGAATAACGCGCGGGCGGCCCTTGCAGTCGTTGCCGTAGCCGGTGAGGTAGTTCACGACGGTCGAGAGCTGCGGGGTGACCAGGTTGATCGCGTCGATGCCCTTGCCCTGGTGCACGAGCACGTCGAGCGCGCGGCGCATTTCGCAGAGCTCGTTGGCCTGGTTGAGCGGCGGAGGCGACGCGGTGGGCGCACAGAACTCGCCGCCAGTGGCGCCAGGTTCTTTCGGCTTCTGCGCGTAGGTGCTGAGGGTCTTGAAGATGATCCGCAACACTTCGTTGATCGGGGGCGGCTCACCCTCGCGCTCGGAGACGAGAAGCTGAGTCTCGACCAGCCGCTTCAAGTTCGCCGTTTTCCCTTCGCTGATGAGCCTCTCGAAGTTCGGCATCAACTGCTCGAAGCCGCGGCACTCGCGGATGTCGGCGGTCTTCTCTGCAGGAGGCGCGACTTCGTTCTCTGCTCCGCAGGCTCCGAACACCAGCACGGTGAAGGCGACTGTGAGCGCGAGCGCGAGGCGGAGGTGATTCATCGGAGCGGCGAGCGTAGTCGCTCAGCCCTCGACGAGGCGAGCGAATGCGGGGCGCAGCACTGAGCGACTGGAGTGAACTCGGAGCTGGTGCCGAACGCGCGGTTCCAGAATTCCCCACCCGCTCGGCGTGGCACCGGGAACCGGCGAGGGTTCTGCCTCGAGCGCGTTCATCGCTTCTTCGGCGGCCGCCTTGATCGCGTCACGTACCGAGCGTCCACCAGTCGCGATGGCCCAGGCCACGTATTCCCACGCAAGCTCGGCGTGGTTCTGTTCGTCGCGCGCAATCTCCTCGAGCACGAGCTTGAGCGCTTCGTGATTCGTGGAATCGGCGGCTGCTCCCGCTTCGAGCGCCGCGATGGTCTCGTTGAGACACCCGTCGAGCGCAGCAGCCACCGCGCTCGCGTGGAGAGAGAGGCTCTGCGTGATCGATTGAGCCGAGATCGGCAGCGGGCCAGGTCCCAGCGGTTGGCCAGCGCAGAGAGAGGCGACCTTGAAGGACATCCGCGCGTGATCGATCTCGTCGAGCCCCGCGCGATGAGCACCGACGAGCAACGTCGGCGGAGCCCCCACGGCGAGCAGCTCGAGCGCGAACTTGGAGAACGATGCGATCGACGCGTGCTCCTGCTGCGCAGCGAACGTCCATCCATCGGAGACAGCGCGTCGCTCAGCCGGATCGAGCCCGTTCAGCGCTGACGCGAACGAGGCCCACTGCTCGGGAGAAGGGAAACGCGTCATGCCCAGTCGGCTCTCATCACGACGGGAGCGACGATGGTCGACTCATCCTCGCGCAGCGGGCGCCCGGAGCAGCCCATGGTGCCGACCACGTAGCAGCACTCCGCGACGCCACCGTCGGGCTGAGCGAAAGGCCCTGCCGTCTGGCCGCAGAAGCAGGTGCCAGACCCGATGGGCAGCCGAGGCGTGAAGCCCAGCCGCTGGGCGATCTCGATCGGCTCGACGCAGGTGTCGCTCGTTGGGGTGTAACAGTGAACGTGAGTGCAGCACCCTCCGTGGAAGGGCTCGTTCCCATCACCGAAACAACGAATCGAAGCGGCCGGAACCTGCGCGAGAGACCCGCCGTCTGCGTCGCGAAGTCGCGGCTTCACTTCGATTGCGACTGGCGTCCCCGCATCGACCGGCGCGGCAGACTCGGTGCGAGCTGGCGCAGGCCTGGTGCACGACAGCGACGCGGACACGGCCGCCAGCGTGAAGCCTCTCTTGATCGCTCGCTGCAGCTCTTCGAAGAAGCGCTGGTTCATGCCCAGTCAGATCTTACGACGACGGCGGCGACGACTGCCCTTTCCTCTTCACGGAGTGGACGCCCGGTGCACCCGATGCTCCCGACGACGTAGCAGCACCGCGTATCGCCACCGTCGGGCTGTGCGAACGGCCCCTGCGTCTGACCGCACATGCACGTGCCCGAGCCCGGTGGCAACGATGGATTGAAAGCCATCGTTGTATGCGCGCCAATCTCATTGGGACCAGCGCAGGTCTCCGTCGTCGGTTGGTAGCAGTAGACGTCCGTGCAGCAGGAGCCAAAGAACGGCCCCACGCTCCCCGCATCGCCTGTGCACTCGATGGAGCCAGAGGGCACCTGCGTGAGGGAGCCTCCATCGAGGTCACGCGGTGGAGGAGCCACCGCAGTTCCGCCACCACCACCGCCAGTGGCGACCATTCCCCCGCCGCCGCCAGAACCACCGTCACCTGGTGGAATCGAAGGCCCAGAGCACGACAAGGAGACGGAGACCGCGGCGAGTGTGAAGCCACGCGCGATGGCCCGCTTGAGCTCGAGGAAGAATTGATCAGAGGGCGTCATGCCGCTTCGACACTCCTCAGCCGGCTGATGGGACATCGAGACCTCACGGAGGCGTGCTCTGCCCGACGTTCTGCACTGGGACCTTCCGTGGGGCCAGCTTCGCCCCACTGGGAAGGCGAAGCTCTTCGCGCGCGGCTTGCCAGCGGCGGCGCAGCACCTCATCGCCTGAATCCCAGATGCCCTCGAGGAGTGCCGGATCGCCCCCGGCTCGTGCGACCAGGTCCTCCATGGCGGGAATCGCCGAGCGCGGGTCCCGTTCGAGGAGCGAATCCACCGCGCCGACGAAGGCAGCGTCGAGGCGAGGATCTGCTTGTTTCCGGAGCAACCTGATCAGCATCACCGTCGTCTCATCGGCCGAAGGCTCGTTGATGAAGCCGTCTGCGAGCGCCCGAAGCTGGAGCTCGGTGAGCTGCGCAGGCTCGCGCTTCTTCTCGTCGTAGAACGAGTGCATCTCATCGGTCGCACTGGCCAGTTCGTACGCACCGTGCCAGCGCGTCGCGCGCCGAGCCGCGGTGGCGACGGCCCAATCGAGCCGCTGTTCGGGAGCGAACTTCGTCTTCTGCAGGGCCACCGCCGCAGCGATGCGCTCCTTCATCACCGGCAGCTCCTCGGCATCTGGATAGAGCGTGCCGTAGGAGAGGCCCAGCGCGTGCCACCTGCCGCCGTAACTGGACAGGAACGCCACCATCAGCTCTCCCACGACAAAGCGTCCAGGCGCGGGACAGATGGAACCGGCGGACGTCACCACCTCGAGAGACTGCGCAGCACTGCCCTTCAAGGTCTCGACGACTCTCAACCGAGCAAGGTCATCGACGTGGCGATGGGCTGGATTGCTGGTGGCGGCTTCAGTGAACGACCTGGGCGCGAAGACTTCGCCCCTCAGACTTTCGACACGCGCGACGACGATGAGCTCCGCTTCCGAGGTCAGGTCCCACAGCGTCTTGGGACTGATCGGATACGCGAAGGCGCTCGTCGACACGAAGATCGCAACAGCCAGCAGAGCTCGTCTCATCACTCGCCGCCTCCGTACCGCCGGTGCTCCCACTTTCCGTCCGGACCGATGCGGAGGTACCTCGTCTTGGGATACCTGGGGAAGACCTCCGCGGTGAGCCAATGATCCAACGTGCGTGTCTCGTCGACGTAAGTGACGATTCCGCCACCGCCCTCGGCGAGGGCTACGTCCGCCACCGCCTGCTGATCCTCCCGCAGGATGAGTTTCGCGGCGGGTTCGCCCGGCAGACCTGAATCCTCCCAGGCAGGGCCGTCGTCCTCGGAATAGAAATTGGGCGCGAGCCCCTTGAGCCAGAACTCGATGTGACGATTGGGCCCCCTGGCCTTCCATTCGACAAGCCAAGCATTCTTCTTCACGAGCGCTTCCACGTGCGCGTG
>CBIHPJ010000735.1:0-4485 GCA_966211295.1 uncultured Myxococcales bacterium
TCACGATGTACTTCTTCGAGCGCGCGGCCTCGGCGTACTCCTTGCGCTTGGCGGCGTTGGCCTTCTTCTCCTCGGCGTTCGCACCCGGAGCGTCGCCGCCGAAGAGCGCCCAGAATCCTTCGGGGCACGGACCGTCGGGGAGGATCACGGTGGCCTGCGTGTCGTCGTAGGGCGGATCGAGCTTCACCACTTCGACGGGGAGCGCGGTGGGATTGAGCTCCTTGTCCTTCTTCGCCTTCGCCTCGGCTTCCTGCTTTTTCTTCAGCGCCGCGAGCTGCTCCGTGGCGCGATCGCCACCGCCCTTCGAGCAGGAGAGGAGCGTCACCACCAGGATCGATGAGATGAGTCCGCGCATGGGGCGGCACTGTGCCGCAGGTAATGCGCCTACGCCATGACGTTGCCTCCGCGAGGCGCACCTTGAACGACAGCTTGCGACCTCGCTGAAAGACAACTGCGATTGTGGATCGCCGTGACTCCGCGCGCTGCTCTGGTGTTTGCTTCGCGCCCTCATGGGCCGGCTCGTGTTGCTGTTGTTGCTGGGTGCCGCATGCGCGAGCACCTCTTCCTCCACCGCGAAGGACGAGCCGGTCACGCAGCAGAAAGAGCAGCCAGCTCCGAGCCAGGATGAATTGGCGCAGGCCTTCGAGCCCGAGCAGGAGAAGCCGAAGGTGCAACCGAAGAGACCGCCTGAGCTCGTGCAGGTGGATTACGCGGCGGGCTTCAAGACCGCGCTCTCCGAGGGACAGTCTGCGCTGAAGGCGAAGCAGCTCGATGCCGCGCGTGATGCGGCGGCTCGCGCGGTGAAAGAAGCCGCGGCGCTCGATGGAGAGGCGCGGAATCAAGCGGGGCAGCTCTCGTTCAAAGTGGCGCTGGCTGCTGGAGATCCTTCCGTCGCGGCCGATGCGGCGGAAGCGTGGCGACTCGCGTGTGGTCCTGAGAAGGCGGACTCGTGCCGGAGCGCGGCGATCGCGGGCCTTGGATCCGTCGCGAAGATGAAGGGCGCGGACAAGAAGATCGCGAAGCAGCAGCGCGAGTGGCAGGACGCGGAGGTGTGCGCGGCGAAGACGCAGGGCGCTCCCAAGCCGCAGCCGTGCGAGCCGACCTCGATGCATCTCGCGAAGAAGAGCGACGATGACTATCTCGCTCAGCGCATTGCGCTCGGTCAGGCGCTCCGTGAGGACACCGACACGAAGCAGGTCTACCTGCTCGAGAAGGCCGAGGAGAAGTGCACGAAGCCGCAGTGCGCGGGGATGCGTCGGAAGGCGCTCGGCAAGTTGATCTCGCTGGCTCGCGCGAAGAACGACGTCGATGGCGCCGCGAAGTACGCGCTGCGTGAGGTGGGCGTGATCATGGCCGCGTTGCCCGAAGAGAACAAAGCGTGGGCGCGCACCGGCATGCTCGATCAGACGTGCGTGTCGTACGACACCGCGCACACTCCGGGGAGCTGCCGCGCGCTCGAGAAGAAGACTCTCGGCCGCTGGACCTTCCACGACTACAGCAAGGAGCAGGCGGGCCAGGGTCTCTCCGCTGATCAGGTGCGCTCGGTGAACGAGCACTTCGCGCCGCTGCTGCAGGAGTGTCTGGCGGAGCAGGCGAAGCGCATGACGCCTCCCGATGCGCAGCGGTTCGAGGTGCGCTGGGTGGTGTTCAACGATGGGCGCGTGGGGGAAGTGCACATGAAGAAAGAGCACGACGAATCGCAGCTCGCGAAGTGCCTGCGCGCGCAGTTCAACGGCTGGCGGTACCCGAAGTACGAGGGCGAGTATCAGAACGTGGAGCAGAGCTTCACGGTCACCGCGGTGGTGCGCTGAGCGCGCGGATCTTCGTCGCCAGCTCGCGGAAGGATCCGTAGATGTCGTGATCAGCGTCGAAGTGCTGCTGGTGCGACGCGATGAACTCGATGGTCTCCGCGAGCTCCGAGTAGACCTCCGCCACGCTTCCCGGATCGCGCTCTTCGCGGGTCACGAGGAGACGCATGAACGAGCTCGCTGAGTCTGGATCGCCTCGCGCTGCCTCAGAGGTCACGAACTTCGCGAACGCCTTCACGTAGTAGCGGAAGGCGCCGCGCGGCATGTAGCGAAGCTCCTGGGCGCGTTCGATGGAGCGGCTGCCCCCGAAGAGCGCCTGCACCTCGTCGATGGACTTTCCGAAGAGGAGCTTCCGCGCGTACTTCACATCGAGATCTGTTTCGTAGCCGCGCCACTCCGCCTCTCCGGGGATCCTCATCATGATTCCCCTCGACGGGTTCAGCCCCTCACCCTGACCCTCGATTCACGAAGTGTAGAAGCCCATCGCGAAGCGCGAGGTCATCCACACCAGCATCACTCCGCTGAACGCGAGCCACGCGATCGTGCGCTTCCTCTGCGGTTCGAGCACGAGCGCGAACTGGAGGAAGAACGGGAAAACCGCGATCGCGTAGCGACCGAGTCCGATGAAGTCGCGGCTGCTGATGATCGGAATTCCGACCGCGACCGCCGTGTAGACCGCGTAGCCCCAGCCGAGGCTCTTCCGCATCGGCCACGCTGAGGCGAGCGCGCCGAACGCGAGCAGCGCGTGGAAGAACGGGAAGGTGAGATCGATCGGCCGCATCTTCGAGAGCGCGCCGTACTTGAAGATCGCCGCAGGGCCGGAGAGTTGTTGCCAGCCCGCCTGCGTGGTCGCAAAGCCGATCGGATCTCCGAACTTCCACCAGAGGAACGCCATGAAGGACACCAGTCCGAGCGCGGATCCCAGCGGGAGGAAATCGCGCACGCGGATCGGCTCCCCTGCTTGTCTGCGTTTCTCGAGGTGACGGACGAGCAGACCGAGCACCACTGCCGGTGCGATGGGACGTGTCGCGGTGGCGAGCGCTCCGAAGAAGGTGGCCCAGCCCACGCGGCCGCGCTCGAGGTTCAGGAACGCGCTCGTCACGCAGAGCAGGAACAGCGCGTCCGAGTAGACGGCGCCCACGATGTAAAAGAAGAACGGCCAGAGCACGAGGAGCCAGGTCGCGAGGCTCGCTTGATCCGGCTTCATCACTGACGCCCAGCGCGAGAAGACCATCACCGCGCACGCGCCGAAGAGGAAGGTGAGGAAGATGCCCGAGAGGAAGACGTTCGCTCCCGTGAGCATCACCGCGCGCATGCTCAGCGGGTAGAGAGGGAAGTACGCCGCCGCGCTCTGCTGCGTGGGTGAGTAGTTGTACTCGCGAAGCGCGATCTGCTCGTACCAGCCCGCGTCCCAGCGAACCCACATGTCGAGGAAGGGCTGCGGGAAATGTTCGATCTGACGGCCCGAGCCGGGGACTCCCAGGAAGGTCATCGCGACCGAGCCGACGATCGCGCACCCGAGGGCTACGGCCAGAAAGCGCCACAGCGCCTGCGTGGGACGGATACTCACGGCGCGCACCGTACCTTCTCTCTCACCAAAAGCACTGAGCGTGGTGGGCTGGACGGAGACGCGCGTTGTGCTCGCCGCGGCCGGGCTCCCCGAGCCTCGGACTTCATGACTCCAGGCTTCGTGAAGGGAGCGCTTTCCCGAAACCGGAGCCGGTTCCGGTTTCGGTCAACGAAAGCTCGGCGAAGCGTCGTCAACTGAGCGCCCTGCCCGAGTTCGAGAGGCCCGCTCGCTACGAGCAACGCACGAGATCTGAAACGCCCGCATCTCCCAAGGCGGTAGAACCACCACATGGAGTTGCTTACCCACCTCGACCTCTCCGCGGCGAGCGGCCTCGTTCACCGAAATGGATTTCTGTACTGCGTCGCCGACGACGGACTCGAACTGCTCCGCACCGGCCTGAACGGCGCCAGTCCTCATCGCCTCGCGCTCAGCGATGCGCCCGTGCGCTCGCACATTCCGAAGAAAGAGAAGCCCGACTTCGAGGCGCTGATGAACATCGGCGATGAGATCGTCGCGATCGGCTCCGGCTCGACGGCGCTGCGTTGTCGCGCGATCGCGATCAATCCAGAGAACCTCGCACGGAAGACCATCGATCTCCGCCCGCTCTACGACGCGCTCGGGAAACGCATCCGCGAGCTCAACATCGAAGGCGCGGTGATGCGCGGCAATGAGGTGCTGCTCGGCCAGCGCGGGAACGGAGCGAAGAAGGAGAACGCACTGGTGCACCTCGATCGCGCTCGCTTCCTTCAGGAACTCGCGAACGGAGCGATCACCGCGGAGTGTCTGCTCGAGGTCAGCCCGCTCAATCTCGGTGACTTCAACGGCGTGCCGCTCTCGCTCACCGACCTCGCGCTCGGGCCGAATGATCAGCTCATCTTCACCGCCGCCGCCGAGGACACTGAGAATCCGTACGACGATGGCGAGGTCGCGGGCTCGGTGATCGGCACTCTCGACCGTGGAGTGCAGCAGGTGGTGAGCGCTCCGGGCGTGAAGCTCGAGGGCGTGTGTTGGATTGGGGCGGAATTGAGACTCGTCGCGGATCCGGATGATCCAGAAGCCCGTGCTCCGCTCTACCGGTTGGCTTGGTAGTGCGCCCCTCTCCCCGAC
>CBIHPJ010000736.1:0-4478 GCA_966211295.1 uncultured Myxococcales bacterium
CAGCATCAGGTCGAGCACCACCACGTCGAAGCTCTGCTTCCCCACCGCCGCACGCGCAGCAGCCGGTGAAGGAACGGCCACCACCGCGTAGCCCTCGTCCTCCAGGTTGTCTGTGAGGGCGAGTCGAAGGCTGGAATCGTCCTCCACCACGAGGACCTGCGTCGGCATGAGGCCAACGACTGTATGTTCTTGGCGAAGATGAGCAACCTCGCCCAGCTCCTCGCCGCCGGAACAGCGAAGTTCAACGCGCTCCGGGAGAAGGGAGAGATCGAGCGCGATCACTCCGGTACCACGCTGAGCGGACTGTTCTTCGCGCGGGCCGATCTCTCGAAGCTGGATCTCTCGAACGCGGAGTTCGAAGACTGCAACCTGAGCGACGTGGATTTCCGCGAGAGCGACTTACGCGGCGCGTACCTTCATGGTGGCCGCTTCGAGCACTGTCTCTTCCTCGGCGCGAATCTCGAGGGCGCGACCTTCGAGAACGTGGAGTTCGTGGACTGCGAGTTCGACGGCGCGCTCGGTCTCGACACGCTCGAGCTGGAGGACGTGACGGGCTTCGCTGAACGCGCGGTGAAGGCGCCTGATCTCGAAGAGACTCCGCGCTTCACGCCTGGTCACGTCGCGGTGAACGAGACGCTCGAGAAGGAGCTCGACGAGCATCCCGACGATGAGAAGCGCTGGCTGGTGTACGCGGATTGGCTGCAGGCCGAGGGAGATCTGCGCGGTGAGCTGATCACCCGGCAGCACACTGGCACCAAGGAGGAGTTTCAGTCCTTCGTGACCGAGCATCTCGATCAGCTCTTCCCCGGCTGCGCGGATGAGATCAGGGGCGGAGGGCAGATCCCCGAGCTGGAGCTCGAGTGGCGGCACGGCTTCGTGATCGGCGCGACGATCGCTTCGCTCAACGCAGAGCGAGCCGTGGTGCTCGGTGATGTGGTGGGCAAGTTGCTGCCGCTGCCGGTGTGCCGCTTCATTCGCCGGCTCTCCTTCGGGCTCAATCACGGAGTCACTTCGTACGGAGCCAACCAGAACGACTACGCGCCCGTGGTGAACGCGCTGATCACGCAGCCGCGTTTGAAGCGAATCCATCGCCTCGAGTTCGGCGTGCAGGAGATCGAGCTCGACGACGACTACAACGAGCCCGAGCCGCTCCACGCGTGGGGCGATCTCTCTGCGCTGTGGCCGCACGTGCCGCAGCTCCGTGAGCTGATGGTGATGGGCTCGGAGGGAATCCTCGGCGAGCTGGAGCTGCCCGAACTTCGCTCGGTGAATCTGCAACTCGAGGTCCCGAACGAGTCCGAGACCTTCAGCGAAATCCTCGCGGCCAGGTGGCCGAAGCTCGAGCGCTTCGAGCTTTGGGATTCCACCGGAGTCGTCGAGCTCGATCCATTCCTTCACGTGCTCTCCACGCTTCCCGTGAAGCACCTCGCACTGCCGGGCACGTACGAGGTCGAGGCCCTGCTGAAGGCGCTCGTGCAGTCACCGGTGCTGCAGCGCCTCGAAGTGCTCGACCTGAATCGTTCGCGCGCCGCACCGGCCGTCGATTGGTTGGTCGCGAACGTGAAGTCGTTTCGTCACCTGAAGCGCCTCGACCTGACCCGCGCGGTGAATGCGGAGCAGGAAGATGTGCTCTCGAAGCTCGGTGACTTCATCGTGATCAGGCCGCCTGATCAGGAGGAGGTCACGCAAGAGGAGCCACGCGACATCGATGACGACTGGGGTGAGGAACCGGATGCTCTGCCGGAGGAAGCGAAGGCTCCCGAGGCACCGAACGCGGACTTGGATATTCCTGATGAGCATGGTGACTGAGAGATCGCCCCTCTCCCCGGCCCTCTCCCCGCTCCGCAGGGAGAGGGAGAACTTGTTTGCACCTGGCGAGCGGTGAGTGGGTCAGGCCGGCACACCACCTCACAGGAGCTGCAAACCATGGGTCTCTTCGACGCCGCAAAGCGCTTCACCGGAGGAAAGAACCTCGCCGACGTGCAGATCACCCGCATCGAGCGCGCTGATCCCGCCGAGGCCTTCTTCCCGCTCAACGACTCGGTGTTGAAGGGCACGATGCACGTCACCGCGAAGGATGCCTGCGAGGTGCTGGCCACCAAGTACGAGCTCTACGTGAAGAACGGAGCCAAGGAGCAAGCGGTGGTGAAGGGCTTCGATCCCGAGCCGAACACTTCGTACTCCGAGGGCTTCCCCAAGTTCCCCGTGAAGCTCGCGCCGGGCGAGTCGTTCGACATGCCGTTCAGCGTGGGCAACGTCGACGTGCGTCGCGCGCTCGCGCAGACCGGACTGCTCAACTCGGACAAGGCCGTGGACAACCCCGAGGTGAAGTTCATGGTGCGCTGCATCGCCGACGTGAAGGGCTCGCCGTTCGATCCCAGCGCAGAGGTCGCGGTGCGCCTCACGCCTGCGAATATCTGAGGCGTTCTCCGAAGAGCGCGATTGCCACCAGCATCGCGCCGATCACCACGTGGAGGATGTCGTCGACGCGGGTCCACAGGAATAGCGAGCGGGGCCACAGGTCGGTCACGCTCGCCAGTGCCTGGTAGAGATCGATGGCGCCGAAGCCGAGGTTGAACGCGCGCACGGCGTCGGGCTTGCCGCTGAAGACGCAGCCCAGGCCGATCACTCCGAAGATGATGTGAAACACGTTGTACGGAGCGGCGCCGCTCGTCATCGCGGCCGACGCGGGGAGCACGAAGCCCAGCACGCCGACGGCGATGAGGATCGGCGCGAAGAGGCGAAGCACCTGCACGTTGAGCGGAGTCTTCATTCTCGGTTCGGGGGTACGGTCCAGAAGGCAGACTGGATTCTATGACTCCGTTTGAAGAGAAGCGCGATGCGCTCCTGGCCCAACTCGATGACGAGCGTCCGTACGCGGTGCACGACATCGCGAACCGGATGAACTTGCCGGTTTTCGCCAGGCAACCGGAGCCGCTGCTCTCGACCATCACGGTGGGGATGCGTGCACGCGAGCTGTTGCACGAATTGGTGACCCCGATCGTGGAGCCGAAGCCCATCAAGGTCTTCAGCGAACAGATCCTCGAGATCCCTGATTGGCGGGCGTTCTTCGAGAAGCGGAAGACGCTCACGCTCGAGCAGATTCACGCCGAGCTGCGGCCGCTCGTCGTGAAGTACTGGGATCAGCACGGCACCACGCAGAAGGTGCTCTGACCCGTGATCTGCTCGGGGCTGCTGCACGAAGCGAAGGTGACAGTGAACATCGCGCTGCTGGAGCGCGCGGCGATTCCCTCTCCCTTGCTCGCGGTGGGATTGATCCTCGCGATCGTCGGAGTGGGACTCGCGATTCGCGCCGCGCCCACCGGGACGCGTTGGTGGTCTCTGCTCTGCTGCTTCGCGCCCGTCGCCGCGCTCGTTGCCTGGCACGTGTTTCAACTCCACTCGGAGATCCTCTTCACCTGCGTCTCCGAGCCCGCTCGCACCGCGAGTCGATTGATCGCGGTGAGCGCGGGCATTGGTGCGCTCGCGTTCGTGCAGCTGGCGGTGACGCTCACGCTCCGTGCGTGGAAGCGTGAGCTCTCGGTGCTGTGGCCCGTGGTGTTGCTCACGTGCTCGCTCTGCATCGCGGGCGGAGTGGGGTGGCACAAGCGATCGCTCCAGCGCGAGTACGAGGCGCGAGTGCGCGCCGTGATGCCGGTGCCGAATGTCTTCAAGGCGACGGAGCCTCCGGAAGCGCACGTGGGGCTCTCGCGCGACTTCAAGCCCGACGTGCAGGCCGCCGGGCGCACGGCGGGATTCTTCTTCTCGTCGCGCGTGGCGATGAGTGACGACGATCGGAAGGCATGGGGCATCGATTCGATCGCGCTCAGTCCCGAGCGCGAGGGCGTGAACGTGGTGCCGTTGTCGCTCGAGCGCGATCTGATCTCCGTCGACGCGGAGCTCGAGGTGAAGGGCGTGCGCGATGAGGGGCCGGTCTGGTTTCCGCTCGCGAAGGGGAATCGCTGGGAGTTCGTCGGCGTGCGTGGGCGCGGTGGAGCGTTGGAGAAGCTGATCAGCTCCATCGAGCGCGGGAAGAAGAAGGTGCCGGAGCCGTCGCTGATCATCGAGGTGACGCAGGAAGGCGAGCGCGATGGTTTTCACTTCTTCGAGCTCACCGAGTCGCAGAAGGGCGCGACCACGGCGGTGCGGAAGATCGTGCGGAGGAACGGTGAGCTGTTCGAGGGCGACAAGCGCGTGGCGTTCGAGGACCAGCACGCGTGTCACCTCACGTTGCTGCAGATCTCTTCATGCACGTGCGTGGAAGAACGGCTGCATCACTGCTCCGTGGTGCACGGTGACGTGGGCGAGTCGTTGCTGCGCTTGTTCCTCGGCGCGGTGACGCTCGGGATCACGGAAGTGATGGGCATGGGTGATCTCGGTGCGGGAAACGAAGCTGCGCTGCTCGTGACGAAGGCTCCCTAAATCCCTCTCCCTGCGCAGCGGGGAGAGATGGAATGAGGAGGTCGTCCTCCCCGCCG